>CBFHXC010000037.1:0-26509 GCA_965659695.1 Rhodospirillales bacterium | reverse complement strand
AGTTCCAAATCATTGAATCAATTAATGGTTAATGAGTTCTGACCCTAGTACTTTATTATATCTGGATTTCTGGTGACGGCCAAAAACTCCGCCTTATCAGGTTGCAGCACATAATGTGCTCGCGTACCTTGATGACAGATTAGCAATCAGAAACGGAAACAAAGAAACGATGAGCGGAGACATCAAAAAAGTTGTTCTACCCGTAGCGGGATTGGGCACGCGGTTTTTGCCTGCGACCAAGGTCATGGCTAAGGAAATGTTGCCCATTGTTGATAAACCGCTCATCCAATACGCGATCGAAGAAGCATGGGAAGCCGGTATCACCGAGATCGTTTTTGTTACGGGACGTGGCAAATCCATGCTTGAAGATCATTTCGATTACGCGGTCGAATTGGAAGCCACCCTCGAAGCGCGCGGCAAAGACGCGGAATTAGAGTTGGTCAGAGACTTAATGCCTGACCCAGGTGACCTGGCGGTGGTCCGTCAACAGGCGCCCTTGGGTTTGGGGCATGCGGTCTGGTGTGCCAAACAGGTCATCCAGGACGAGCCGTTTGCCGTTATCTTACCCGATGATCTGGTGATGGCGGAACGCGGATGCCTCGTGCAAATGATTGATGCGTACAAGGATATCGGCGGGAATATGGCAGCGGTTGTGGATGTGCCGCGCGAACAAACCAATCGCTATGGGATTTTAGATGTGACCGAAGACAATGGCACGTTGGCGCGGGCCAATGGGCTGGTTGAAAAGCCTGATCCTGCCGATGCGCCATCCACTCTATCCATTATCGGTCGATATATTCTGCAACCCGAAGTGTTCAACGTTCTCGACCGCCAAGAAAAGGGTGCAGGGAACGAAATCCAACTGACCGACGCCATTGCCGCCACCATGGGGTATGTGCCTTTCCATGGCCTGCGGTTCCAAGGCACGCGCTTTGACTGCGGTGATAAGGCCGGGTTTGTTGAGGCAAATGTTGCCTTTGCATTGCAGCGCGACGACTTGGGGCCTTCGGTGAGAGAAGCCCTTAAGAAATATCTATAACTCCTGTGATTTATACTAGGTAATAACTCCATGCCGAAAGATGATCTGCCCGCACTAACTGCCCAAGATTACCTCGAAATCGCCTCTCATTGGATGGCGCGCTTTGGCGATCAGGTCCAAGTTGGGAATCAAGATGGGGTGGCGAAACTGCTGGGCGAAGATGCCCACTGGCGCGATATCTTGGCCCTGACCTGGCATACGGGCTCCATCAGCGGGCGGGACGAGATTGCCAGTCAGATCATTGACCTGTGTAAAGACATGAAGCCTGGGGGATTTGAGATTGATCTTGATCGCACGCCGCCCCGATCTGTGACACGCGCTGGCAAGGATTGTATTGAGGCTATTTTTAAATTTGCCACTTCAGTTGGTACAGGGGCAGGGGCCGTGCGCTTGGTTCAAGAGGCGGACGGTGAATGGCGGGCCTGGACGCTTTCGACCACACTACAGGAGATTAACGGTCACGCGGAACGCTTCGGCGAAGCGCGCACTGGTGGCGATGCGTTCAATCGCGAATTTGGCGGCAACAATTGGTTGGATTATCGGAAAAAGCAACGCGCTTATGAAGACCGTGATCCGGCAGTATTGGTCGTCGGTGGCGGGCAAGCTGGACTTGGTATTGCTGCGCGGCTGACCCATCTGGGCGTGGATACATTAACGGTCGATACACACGCACGCATCGGGGATAACTGGCGCAAACGTTACCATTCTCTGACGCTACACAACGAAGTTCACGTCAACCATTTACCTTATATGCCATTCCCACCAACATGGCCGGTCTATATCCCAAAAGACATGCTTGCCAATTGGTTTGAGATTTATGTCGAGGCCTTGGAACTGAATTACTGGACGGGCACGTCATTGACGTCGGGTAGCTATGACGACGAGGCTGAGTGCTGGAATGTGGTTCTGACATTCGCCGACGGTTCGACCCGCGAAATGAAACCGCGCCACATCGTGATGGCCACAGGTGTTAGCGCCATCCCGATCAAGCCAGAACTGCCGGGCTTGAAAAATTTCAGCGGTACAGTCCTGCATTCTGGAGAGTACACAGAGGGCCATGAATGGTCCGGTAAAAAGGCGCTGGTCATTGGTACCGGGAATAGTGCCCACGATGTCGCGCAAGATCTACATGCATGCGGTGCCGACGTAACCATGGTGCAGCGGAGTTCCACCCATATTGTCAGCCTGGCCGAAGCCCAACGTGTATATACGATCTATGCAGAGGGGCCGCCGACGGACGATTGCGATTTATTGGCGACGTCGTTTCCGTTCCCAGTATTGAAACAAGGGTACCAACGGACTGCAAAGCACACGACGAAAGTCGATAAGCCGTTGTTAGACGGCCTGCGGGCCAAGGGATTTAAGCTCAACAGCGGTGTGGAAGATTGCGGCTTTCAGATGAGTTATCTGCAGCGAGGTGGTGGCTACTATTTTAATGTTGGTTGTTCTGATCTGATCGCCGCCGGCGAGATCGAATTGATCCATTACGATGACATCGCGACGTTTGGCCCCGACGGTGCCGAGATGAAAGACGGTACGATCAAGACTGCCGATCTGATCGTCACAGCGACTGGATACAAGAACCAACAGGATACAGCGCGGGCGTTTTTGGGTGATGACGTGGCGGACCGCATCGGTCCGGTATGGGGGTTTGGTGATGATGGCGAGCTCCAGAACATGTGGCGACGAACAGCGCAGCCAGGGCTTTGGTTCACGGCGGGAAGCTTGGCGCAGTGCCGCATATTCTCAAAATTTCTGGCGTTGCAAATCAAAGCCTGCGAAGAGGGATTGATCTCGCCGAAACTACCTGGCGCGCAATCAGAAAGGATGAATCCATGACTAAAGATTGGAAGTTCACTCATAACCGTACCGCTGATGCCGATTGGACGCCTGGCCTTCGTGAAATTTTCGATTATCGGGATTTAGGCATCAAGGATGCGACAAACGGTGACTATGTCGCGCACGTGATCCGCGCCAACGGTAAAAAAGAAGCCGACGCCGTGCAGGAATGGCACGTGCATCACTGTAATTTTCACTTTGTGATGGTGCTGAATGGCTGGGCGGAGTTTGAATACGAAGGCGAGGGCATTCATCGGATCGAGAAGGGTGATGTGGTGCATCAACGCCCTGGCATACGGCATCGGGAAATCGCGTGTTCTGATGATTTCGAAGTGCTGGAAATTGTATCACCAGCAAACTTCGAGACCGAGATTGTTGAGCCGCCTGCCTAAGTTTCTGCCAGATACTATTCGCGCTTAGAGGGATCAGAGGAGGGAAGAGATGTTCGGTATATTCGGCCCTATGGCCCTTGGTGCCGCGACAATCGGTGGTTTCGTATTCGGTGCCGTCTGGTACGCCGTATTGGGCAAGGCATGGATGCGGGCGGCAAACTTATCAGAAGCTGAGACCAAACCCTCGGTTTCAACAATGATTATTGCGTTTATTTGTCAGTCGATAGTGGCGCTGACCATGGCGGGCGTGATGTGGCATATGGCGATAACTGACGTGCGTGCCGGCTTGATCACGGCAGGGTTCGTGTGGATCGGCTTTGTCACAACAACGATGATTGTGAACCATCGATTTCAAGGTCAGAAATGGTCTCTAACTATTATCGATTCTGGACACTGGCTGGGCGTGTTGTTGACCCAGGGTGGATTGTTGGGCGCGTTGAGCACTTAGTTTATTTTATGATGCGAAGAGAGCTTTGAACGCCCGGATATCTGTCCCACGCAAACCAGAAACTAATATGCGTGAATATACGCTAAAGGTTTTTCTCTTTGGCCAAGAGCTAAAAAAGTGAGTTTGATATGGCACGCGTGCCGAACGTAACAGCTGATGATATGCCTACTGATTTCGTGGACAGATTTCAGGAATTGATGACGGACTTTGAAGAGTTCTCGAATCAAATTCCTGTCTATGCGCATTCACCTGCGGTGGTTTCTAAAATTTTTGAGTTGGTGATGGCCTTTCGCGAGAGCGAAAACTTGACGCGACGACAGGTGGAAATCGCTATTACAGCGGCCAGTGCTGCCAACAAATGTACTTATTGCGTGGTTCATCATTCACCCAAACTTGCAGAGGAAGGGTTATCTGCCGAGACCATAAGTTCGTTACTTGATCCAGAACCCATAGGCTTCAGCGATGAAGAAATCGTAATCCGTGACTATGCGGTGGCCGTAACAGAACGTGCGTGGGGCATACGTGACGAACTACACGACAGAATGCGCATACATTTTACCGATGCACAGATTGTCGAATTGACCATGCGGGCCGCGTTCGCCGGCATGTTCAACAAGATCAATCAAGCGCTGGGAATCGAGATCGAAGAAGGAGTGATGGGGGAGTTCCTATCCAAAGGTCTGGATAAGCGCTTGATCGACAACCTTGATCAATCCAAGGGACAAACGTTCTAAGACATCCGGGTGGTGAGCAATTTGATCCCTGCGATGCTAAAGAACGTTCCCATCGCACCATGGATCCATCGCCGGCCTTTGGCATAGGTGCGGATCATCGGTGATGTTGAAAACGCGATTGCATAAATCGCGTGCATCCCAATCGAAAGCAGCGTGGTTCCTGCTACAATGGCAGTGGCCACCCAAATCGGTGCCCCTGTGCCCATCCCGAGCGCGATAATCGCAATCCATGAGAAAGCGGCCTTTGGGTTTGTCATTTGCACGATAAAACCGCGCGCGAAGTAGCGTCGCAGTCTCTGATCAACATCGTCGACGGCTTTGGCTTCGATGTCATGCGATGAAAATGCCGAGCGAAATGATTTATACGCCAGCCAGAGTAAATAAAGACCACCGAGTATTTTGATCACAAACAATGCTGACCCATATGCGATGATCAAAGCGGACAAGCCCGATGCTGTGATGACGGCCCAACAAAACGACCCCGTTGCGACTCCCATCGCCAGGGCCATCCCACTTTTGCGATTAACGCTCATCGATGTGCCCATGACGGCCAAGATATTGGGACCGGGGCTCATCAACCCCAGAAAGCACGCGGAGTACGCCAAAAGAATACCGGGAAGATAGAGCGACATCGCATCCATGATTTTCTCCTTTGTTTTATGTCGTTCCGTTTTACGCTACAAAAACTGCTACATGCTTCGGGCAGTATCGAAATATGCATGTTTGAAGGATCAGGTGTTTCTCGGACGACTAGGGTGCCTTAAAGTTCTACGACACTTTTGATTCATCTGGCGCTTGGGTTGGTCTTAAGAACTAATGGACACATTTGATTACGTGATCGTGGGAGCCGGTTCGGCGGGCAGTGTCTTGGCCAATCGATTGAGCGCGGACGGCAAAAATACGGTTTGCGTCCTAGAGGCGGGGCCGCGGGATTGGCATCCGTTTATTCATATTCCAGCAGGCTTTATCAAAACCATTTCGGATGGATCGATAAACTGGTTATACGAAACTGTCCCAACAGAATGGACAGCTGGGCGTAATATTAAGCAACCGCGGGGCAAGACACTTGGCGGGTCCAGTTCCATCAACGGTCATATCTACAATCGTGGAAACCGGCTCGACTATGACAATTGGGCGCAACGCGGCAATTTGGGATGGGGATACGCAGATGTGTTGCCGTACTTCAAAAGGTCTGAAAATCGCATTGGATATGGTGATGATCTATTCCGAGGGCGCGGTGGGCCGCTGACTGTCACCGATATCGATTGGTCGCATCCGTTGACCGATGCCTTTATTGAAGGATGCGAGGGTGTCGGCATTCCCAAAACCGATGATTACAACGGCACATCCCAAGAAGGCGTCTCGTATTCCCAACGCACGATCATGGGTGGGCGACGAATGTCTGTGGCACGCGCGTTTCTGCGCCCCGCCATGGCAAATGACAATCTGACGGTGATCACTCGCGCCCACGCAACACAGGTTTTGTTTGATGGCAAACGTGCCGTTGGGATTTCATATTGTTGTGGCGGTAAAGCTGGCAACGTAGAAGAAGTCCGCGCGCGCCGCGAAGTCATTTTGTCGGGTGGCGCGTTTAACTCGCCGCAGCTTTTGCAACTATCTGGGGTTGGGGACCCTGAATTTTTGAAATCATTGGGGGTTAATGTAAATATCCCGCTCAAAGGTGTCGGTGAGAACCTACGCGATCATTACGCGCCGCGCTTTACTGCGCGGGTCAAAAATACGGACAGCATAAACGAACGTGCGAAAGGCCTTCGACTGGTTCAAGAAGTCATCAAATGGGGGGCTAGCCGCAAGGGCATTTTGAGTCTCAGCCCCACCTTGGTGTATTGCTTCTGGCGGTCCAATCCAGATATCGAGATCAGCGACTTACAAATGACGTTTACGCCTGCCAGCTACAAAGAAGGCGTTCAATCCGAGTTGGATGATTTCCCCGGCATGACAATTGCAGCTTGGCAGCAACGGCCTGAAAGCAGCGGATATGTGCGCGCCGCGTCCGCTGACCCATTTGACAAACCGATCATTAATCCCAGATACTTGGAAAACCCGACGGATCAGCAGGTCATTCTGGCTGGCATGAAGTTAGCCCGAAGCTTGTTGCAGACAGCACCGCTGCAAAAGTATTTCGATCACGAGGTTTACCCCGGCGCCGATGTGCAATCAGATGAAGACTTGATGCAGGTTGCCAAAGAGCGGGGCACAACGACGTTTCATCCGTGCGGTAGCTGTAAGATGGGGCCCGATACGGATCCCAACGCAGTTGTCGATGACCAATTGCGTGTTCGCGGCGTGGAAGGGTTGCGCATCGTTGACGCGTCAATCATGCCGATGATTCCGTCGGCGAACCTAAACGCACCGACCATAATGATCGCGGAAAAAGCATCAGATATGATTTTAGGAAAAGCGGCCCCAGAGCCAATTATCATCAAAAATTAAAGAGTCTACTCGTCGCCCGGCACGCCATAACTCGGTGCATCAGTCGGTGCAACGGCACGTGTGACGTAGTCATCCATTTGTGGTTTGTAGACCGCCCATAGGTCGGCGAGTTCGCTGATCGGTGCGTTCTCGGTCCAATCGATCCGTAGATCAACCAGGGGCCAAGACAGCCGGTCAACGACCATGATGCCGGCTGAACGTAACGGCCCCGCTTCACCGCCAGCATCAAGCCCAGCTTGCAGAACATCCATCAATCGATCAGCTAGATGCTCGCCTGTGTTTTCAGATTCTTCGAATTTCGCGACCATGGCTCTTG
This sequence comes from Rhodospirillales bacterium, assembly GCA_965659695.1. Classification (GTDB taxonomy): domain Bacteria; phylum Pseudomonadota; class Alphaproteobacteria; order Rhodospirillales; family Casp-alpha2; genus UBA4479. The sequence continues at coordinate 19,287 of CBFHXC010000037.1, read as the reverse complement.
GGACGCCCGCATCCCCCAATAAATTTCCAGCGGCAGCGACGTTCTTACCTGCGTTTTCGGCCCATAGGCCCAATGCACCAGACCCCGTGTGGCATGCCGTGTCGCCATGCTTATCGATCAATAATATCTGTCGAAATTCCATGTCAGGTGCGCTGTGTTGCAAGGTTTCGATCGCTTCAAGGGCATCAGCGTTTGCATTGATCAGTTTCAGTGCGCGCGGACCCAGTGAAGGGTCTGTGATGTTCTGCGTCGAGACGGCGCCGACACCTGCTTCTGCAAAAGCACAACGTGCGGCCACAGCGGGACTGGAAGACGTTACGACAACCCCCATCATCCCTGTTTCTTTGCAACGCGCCACCGCAGAAAACGTCATCGCCATCCACCCCTATAACTCTAGTAATAGAGAATGTAATGACCCTGGCATCAGGGTAAAGCGTTGATTTTTGCAGCAAGATTGTGATTGAGCGGGCATTTCGCTAAAAGACCGACATGATTTTTTGATTTTTTAGGTGATTTTATGCTCAACACACCATCCTCAATGAACGGAATGATCACGGCGCCCCATCATTTGGCGGCGCAAGCGGGGCTGCAGGTCCTTCAGGACGGTGGCAACGCGGTCGAGGCGATGGTTGCTGCCGCAGCGGCGATTGCGGTCGTGTATCCGCACATGAACGCGGTTGGTGGTGATGGCTTTTGGCTGATTTCGAACGATGGCCAACCCCCAGTTGGCGTTGATGCCGGTGGGCAGAGTGCAGGTTTGGCGACGCCCGAATACTACATAGACTTGGGCCTGGATGGCATTCCTGCCCGCGGGCCGAACGCTGCACTCACTGTCGGGGGAACAATAGGTGGTTGGGCGAAGGCTTTAGAAGTTGGGCAAGGGCAACTGCCACTATCGCGACTTTTAGAAGATGCCATTGGGTTCGCCAAGCAAGGGATCCCAGTAACGCAGGGCCAAGTTGACCTAACTCACGAGAAGCTCTCGGAATTGATCGATGTGCCTGGATTTGCCGAAACCTATTTATTCGATGGGGCCGTGCCATCCACAGGTGATGTTCTTGTGCAATCGAAACTGGGCGAAACCTTGGCGCATTTGGCCGATGTGGGCCTGGACGATTTCTATCGCGGCGACATTGCGCGGGCAAACGCAGTGGCATTGGAACGTGTTGGCAGTCCGCTACGATTGTCAGATTTTGAAAAATACCAAACACAGATTATTGAGCCGCTGACAGCCAAAGTATCGACGGGTCAATTGTACAACATGACGCCACCGACACAGGGTGTTAGCTCTTTGATGATCTTGGCATTGTTTGATCGTCTGAAATGCGCCGAAGCCGAGGGCTTTGATCATTTGCATGGCTTGGTTGAGGCAACCAAGCGCGCGTTTATTTTACGCAATGCGGAGTTGACCGACCCCAAGTTCATGAACGTGGATGTTCGGGATTGGCTTGATGATGCTTACTTGAATGCAGAAGCCGCAGCAATTGATGCTAGCCGAGCCCTGCCATGGCCGCATATCGCAAAGCCCGGCGATACCATCTGGATGGGGGCTGTGGACAAAGATGGACAAGCCGTTTCCTTCATTCAAAGTATTTTTTGGGAATATGGCTCTGGGGTCGTTGCACCTGAAACGGGCGTACTTTTTCAAAATCGCGGGCATGGTTTTACGTTGGATGAGGGGCATCCAAACTTATTGGCGCCCAACAAACGGCCATTCCATACACTAAATCCTGCCTTGGCTATTTTAAATGATGGCAGTGTCATGACGTATGGGAACATGGGGGGCGAGGGTCAGCCACAAACCCAGGCAGCGGTGTATTCTCGTCATGTGATATTTGGTCAGCCGTTGCAACAGGCCGTGACGGCCCCCAGGTGGTTGCTGGGCCGCACCTGGGGCGAAGACAGCACAACCTTGAAGTTAGAAAATCGCTTTGATCAGGCCACAGTGGATGCATTGGAAAAAGCTGGCCATGCCGTCGATATGGTGGCGCCGTTCACATCCATTATGGGGCACGCAGGGGCCATCGTTAGAAAACCGAACGGGGTCCTGATGGGTGCAACTGATCCCAGAAGCGACGGCGCAGTGGCAGCTTTCTAGGCTTCTGCCTCGACCGAGTGTTCTAGTGCATTCCCGAGGACGATCAACTGCGGGATGGTGATCAAGAAACTATCCAGGGTTCTAATCATCTCCGCTGGGTCCGCAATGGGGGCGGGGCTTAAATCTCGGGTACGGGCACGCCCTACTACTTCCTGGGTGAGTGGCGCGATGGCATCTTTGGTTCGTTCCATCTGCAGATTAACCGCACCGGATGCGATCACCGCCGCAATCCCGGGCGCCGTGTGACGCATCAGATCAGGCCAAATTGCCATGTGACGATAAAGCGTGGGAATCACGACACCATTCACGTTTGGAATAGCACTGCTGATATCCAAGATCGTGGTTTGTAAATCCTGATCCATATCATCGAGCTTAATCGGGGCGGGGAGATTCATCGTCGTCGCAGGCGGCACAGATGCTGCTGGCGGTAACGATTTGGCTTCAACTGATCCATCGGATTTTCCCCCGAGCATCAAGCGGATGGCATCATTCAATGCCAAATTCACAGGGTTCATTCGATTATAATTTGCGAGCATCGCCCCGAAGACATGTGTGTCGGAGGCGGTTAGCCCGCAATCTGAGAGGTCTTGTTGAGTGATTTTCGGCATTTCTATTGGCGCCATCCGCTCGACGGCGGCAGGCGCTTCGCGAACTAGGTACCCGTTTTCAAGTTCTGGTCCGATCACGCCCCAGATCCATTCCAGGAACCCAGGAAAGGCGGCGTAATGTCGATAAATTAAGGCGGGTGAACCAACCCCTGTCAGCGTCATGATTTGATCATAGATCGCTTTGATTTCGGGGGATGCCTCGGCGGCGGGAACTTCGGGGAGTGTATCAGTCATAACAGATATGTGATAACGGCACGGAGCATCTTCAACGAAGTTAAGTCACATTCCCTAAAAAGTCATCTTTATGGGCCCGGCAAATGCTGGTCAGCCAGTTGATCACAGAACGAACGGCGGGGCGGCGGCGTGTGTCATCAAGTACCATCAGCCATGATTCACGATACATCACAGGTTGACGCGGATGCACCCGAACCAAATCAGGGCGTTTGTCACCGACCATGCAACTCATCAGCCCGGCACCAACTCCTTCACTGACGGCATTGGCATAGGTGGCTGCTGATGCGAACGTAATGACGATATCCTTTGCCGCCACATGGGCATCAATCCATTGCTGTTCGGGTAAGTAATCCAATGGTCGCGAGAAGCCAACCCATGGTGCACCGTCCATTAGATTCCCCTTACCATCCGTCAATTCCATTGCTGCATAAACAGCGGTGCCGTGTTCGCCCAATTTTCGTGTGCGTGCGGTGCCTGTTGTTGGTTGGGCATGCCTTATTGCGATGTCGGCTTCGCGCCGCTCCAAAACGACGTTTCGCTCTTCTCCCACAAAATCCAATCGGATGTGGGGGTGCTCGTCCAAGAAAGCACCCGCATGATGGTTTAAGAAGCTGGAGATGAAAGTGGATACAGCTGATATGCGAACGGATTGTCGATCATCTTCACGCTCAATCTCGATATCATTTTCCAATTCGCTTGCCAGCGCTTCGATCTTTTCCGCGCGACGTGCGATCGCACGGCCAGCCTCCGTCATGACGATCCCGGCTTCTGCCAACTCGAACAGTTTAATGCCAAGCTGATCTTCGAGTGCATGAACCCGTCGGCTGACCGTGCTCTGATGAACGTGAAGCGTGGTGGCTGCTGCAGCCATAGTCGGATGACGCGCCAAGGCCAATGCGTATCTCAAATCATCCCAGGAAATTTTGTCGATATTCATGAGATCAGAATACTTGTGCCTTGCAATAATGCAATGCGGTTTCGCAAACTTGTTTGTTGCTGCTGTGAATGAACATAGGCATGTTGAACCTAACAAATGGCCCCTATTTGATCAGGGTCGTCGAAATTAGGAGCACACACTATGAGTACAGCACTAGATATTCATACCGGCCGTGACACGACCGGAGAGCTGTTATTCGCTGAAAGCCGCGATGCAAAACCGCAGGTCATCGTACCCAAAGATGACAGTGCAGCCAGCCGTATGGGCAGTCTCAGCAAGAACAAGGTCACCATCGCCGATGGCAATCCACGTTCCGGACTGTTTTCCTTGGATCGTGAGGGGTTCTCGTTTCTGCATAGCCCCAGCAGCGTTCAAGATTTTGAGAATGATGCCGAGGTTGAAGAAGCCTACTACCGGGAAATCCGCGACATGGTTGCGGGCGCGACGGGCGCTTTGGAGGTTGAAATCTTTGATCATACCATTCGCGTCACCGACCCCGTGACCAGTTACCGTCGACCAGCCAGCCATGCCCACAACGACTATACTGAAAAATCGGGCCCCAGCCGTTTGCGTGACATGATTGGCGACGTTCGCGCTGATAGCTGGCTTGAAGATCGGTTGGTGCAGATCAACGTTTGGCGTCCTATTGCAGAGCCCGTGCTGCAAATGCCTCTCGCACTGTTGGACGCCTCTTCATTGGATGACAACGATTTGGTCACAACTGAAATCATCAATGAACGTCAGAACGGCCGGATTGGGCATATTTACAGCGTGGTCAATGCGCCGGGCCAACGTTGGTACTACTTCAACGAAATGACGAAATCGGATGCAATTCTCATCAAGGGTTACGATAGCGAAAAAGATGGGCGCGCACGTTTTTCACCGCACTCCGCGTTTGAAGACCCGAACTCGCCAACTGATGCACCGCCACGCCGATCCATCGAAGTGCGGACATTTGCACGGGTTCGTCGATAATTTGAGAAGGAGCACTAATGGTCGATCTTTCTATACCTGTGGCTGGCAGTTGCCTATGTGGTGCCGTCCGATACGATGTCGCCCGTTTTGAACGCGGCGTCATTGCTTGTCATTGTTCGCAGTGTCGAAAGACATCAGGGCATTATGTCGCGGCGACACAGGCTATGAATGCGAACCTTCGGATGATCTCTGATTCAACGCTGAAATGGTATCGTTCATCGGAGGATGCGGAGCGGGGTTTCTGCACAGAATGCGGCAGCAATCTATTTTGGCGTAAGATCGGCGATGATGCGACCTCGATCATGGCGGGAGCACTTGATGGCCCGACAGGTCTTGCGATGCAGTGCCATATTTTTGTTGATGATGCAGGTGATTATTACTGTCCAAGCGATGGTGTCCCACATTATCCCCAATCGGACTAAATTAATTATTTGTATGGTGCACTGTTTCTATCGATGATTCAGGATATAAGCCTTATATATTTATCGTTTGGCTCTCCGAGCAATGAGGAGACACAAGTGCGCTTTCCAATTTTCATCGTAAGTTTTGTGGCTGCTTTTCTGATGCTGTCGCCTGTGCCTGCAAAGGCCCATCCCCACGCCTGGATAGATGTCACTGTTAAAGTGGTGTTGGATGATGAAGGTCGTGTCCGCGGGGTGCACCAGACTTGGCTGTTCGACGATTTTTATTCAGCATTCGTGATGGAAGGTGCCTTGACGATTGGCGGCGGCAAGGTCAGTCAAGAAGCACTCGACAGTCTATTGGCCGAGAACATGAGCAACTTGGCCGAATACGATTACTTCACAGAAGTTTCCAGTGGCGAGAACAAGTTGGAAATGGCGCCGCCCATAAATGCGACCACACAGCTTGTTGGGAACCGATTGCAGATGGCGTTTGAAGTGCCTCTGGCCAACGCGATTCCCGCGAATGATATTCCATTCAATTATCGAATTTACGACCCGACGTTTTATGTCGAAATGGTTCACGCCAAGTCAGACGATAATGTCACTTTTAGCGATGCGTCTGCGCCATGTACTGCAGTTATTACGGAACCAAACCCTGACCCCGAGAAGTTTTTGTACGCAAGTTCACTAGATCAGTCCGAACAGGGCTATGACGGGCTCGGTCGTTACTTTGCAGAGATCGTCACGGTGACATGCGACTGAGGCTGCTAGCGTTTGCTGCATGCTTTTTATTGATTATCGGTGCGCCGGTGCTCAATGCACCCTCTATCGCCCATGCGAATACGTCGCCGTCTGCCGTAACAGCTTCAGAAATCGGACCTCTCGATAGGGCGACGATTTGGATTTATCAGCAACAACGCATATTCCATCGCGAACTGACGACGCATCTCCGTAAATTGTCACAGGATGGCGATTGGCGTGTTGCTTTGGCGCTGATCGGGGCAAGTTTTCTGTATGGATTACTTCATGCTGCCGGACCTGGACATGGCAAGGTGGTGATGACTGGGTATCTTGTGACGCACCGCGAAACGGTGCGGCGCGGCGTGATGTTGGCGACCGCAGCAGCATTTTGTCAGGGCATGGTTGCGATATTGATCGTTTATGGATTGATATCACTTGCCGGTTGGCTACCCCGAGAAACGCAAAGTGCTGTGACGTGGAGCGAACGGATGAGCTTCGCACTTGTTTCATTAGTGGGGGCGTTTCTGTTTTACAGGGGGGCAAAAGACCTTTGGCGTCGCCTTCGCGCGGCACCGCAATGTGCCCACCAACACGATCATGATCACGTCCATGATGAATCCTGTGGTCATTTCCATATGCCAGCTGCAGATGTCGTCGCCAAAGCAAACGATTGGAAAACGATGTTGGGCGTCGTTCTGTCGATTGGGATGCGTCCCTGTACCGGAGCCATAATTGTTTTGGTCTTCGCCAAGGCTGTTGCGCTCGGGTGGGTGGGGATCGGCGCTGTTCTGGCCATGTCAGCAGGCACCGCAATGGCGGTCGCTTCACTTGCTGCCGCGTCAGTTGGTATCAGGAACCTCGCGGTTCATCTTCCGGTGACCCCCAGCAAATACTTAGGCCACGCTGCCGATATTGCTGCTGCGCTGGGCGGCGTGCTGATCCTGATTGTTGGTATATCGCTTTTGAGCACCGCATTCGGGCCGGTACACCCAATAATGGGTTGATGATATGCTATTATCCCATTTTTTGGGATGATTGATCTCAATTCTCTTGTTTATCTACCTTGTTTGTGCTATCTTAGGCTCACTAATCATTTCAATCATAGATCAGAGGCCGTATCATGAGCTCCGAATCCCTTGCACAGGTATCCGAAGAAAACCCAGAAAAAGAAATTATCAAAGGATTGGTCGAAAAAGCTCGTGCCGCGATGGCACAGTTTGCCAATGCGGATCAAGCGCGCGTTGACGAAGCGGTGATCGCGCTGGCTTGGTCGATTTATGAGCCAGCACGTGCAAAAGAGCTTGCCGAATTGGCGGTCCAAGATACCGGACTTGGCAACGTTGAGAGCAAAATCATGAAGAACCAGCGCAAGACGTTTGGCTGTCTTCGTGATCTATCCCGAGTAAAGACGGTCGGTGTTATCGAAGAGATTCCTGAAAAAGGTTTGGTAAAATACGCGAAACCCGTGGGTGTTGTTGCTGCGGTATCTCCCTCTACTAACCCTGCTGCGACGCCGGTCAACAAAGCCATGTTCGCGGTCAAAGGTCGTAACGCGGTGATCATTGCGCCATCTCCTTCAGGGCTGAGCACGACCACTAAAACAGTTGATTACATGCGTGCTGAATTAGAGAAAATCGGCCTGCCTGCCGATCTGGTGCAGGTGTTGCCAGCGCCGGTGAACAAACAGTTGACGCAAGAGCTCATGTACGCCGCTGATTTGGTTGTCGTGACCGGATCACAAAACAACGTGAAGCGCGCGTATTCATCGGGCACGCCTGCAATTGGTGTCGGCGCGGGTAACGTACCCGTTGTGATTGACGAGACCGCTGATTTTGATGACGCAGCACAAAAGATTTGCATGTCGAAAATCTTCGATAACTCAACATCCTGCTCGTCTGAAAACTCAATCATTATTTTGGACAGTGTTTATGAAGAGGCGATTGAAGCCCTGAAACGCGCTGGAGGCTACGTTTGTAGCCCAGAGCAAAAAGAAATGGTGCGCGATAAACTTTGGGTAGATGGCCACCTGAATCGTCACGTGATTGCGAAAGATGCCGACGTACTGGCCGATGTATTTGGTCTTGGCGACGACGCCAAGGGCAACAAGTTTTTCATGGTCGAAGAAGGCACTGCTGATCCCGACAGCAAGTTCATCGACGAAAAGCTGTCGCTGGTGCTGACCGTGTATCGTGCTAAAGATATGGATGATGTCGTGGACCAGTTGAACACGATCTTAAACGTTTGTGGTATCGGTCATTCCGTTGGCATCCACACCAACGTTCCAGAACATGCGGATCGGTTGGCCGAGGAAATCAACGTCGTGCGGGTGTTGGTCAACCAAGCGCACACATTCGGCAATGGTGGTGGTTTCAACAATGGCCTCAACTTTACGCTGTCCATGGGTGGCGGCACCTGGGCCGGGAACTCCATCGACGAGAACCTGAACTACCGTCACTTCATCAACGTCACAAACTTGGTTAAAACGATCCCAGAAGACAAACCGTCTGAAGACGAACTTTTCGGTGATTACTGGGGCAAGTACGGCAAATAACGCGCGCATTTAAGCGCAGGGGAACATCACTATGAACTTCGAAGAATACGCGTCGAAGCCGTTACTTGCGGCAGGTGGCATTGCGGTTCCAAATAGCATCCTTGTCTACAATGCTGAGGATGCAGCCGGGGCCGCGGAAACAATCGGCCCATGTGTTGTGAAAGCACAAGTTCCAACAGGTAAACGTGGCAAAGCCGGGGGTATCAAGCTTGCTAGCAACGCCGCGGAGGCCTTGGAGCATGCCACAAACATTTTGGGGATGGATATCGCTGGCTTGACTGTTGAGAAAGTTTTGATCGAAGCGCAATCATCCATCGCGCACGAGTATTATGCCGCTGTGCTAAATGATCCGATCACTAAGGGCCCGATGGTCATGTTTTCGACCGAAGGCGGCATGGACATCGAAGAGATTGCCGTCGAAACTCCGGAAAAGCTGAAGAAATGTGCCGTGGACATCCGACGGGGATTTGCCAAAGCCGATGCCGAGGCGATGTTAAGTGGCATCGATCTAAAAGGTGCGGAAGATGGCGTCGCAGAAGTTCTGGTGAAACTTTACGGCGTCTATACCGAGAATGATGCCGAGTTATTAGAGATCAATCCGTTGATTGTCACAGCTGATGGCGACGTGATGGCGCTGGACTGCAAATTCACGCTGGATGACAGCGCGATCAAGCGCCGCGAAGAGCTGGCGACCAAGGGTACGCCCGATAAATTGACAGAACTTGAAGCCCGCGGCGAAGCCAACGGCATCAAATATATCGAACTCGATGGCGATGTATGTGTTTTGGCGAACGGCGCTGGCTTGACCATGACGACGATGGATGTTGTCCGCCACCATGGTGGTGCGCCTGCGAACTTCTGTGAGATTGGGGGCGAGGCGTATACCAAAGGTAAAATCGCTTTGGATTTGGTATTGGCGAAGCCAGGGATCAAAAGCCTCGTGGTCAACTTCTGCGGCGCCTTCGCGCGGTGTGATGTGATGATGGAAGGCTTGTTGAATGCTTGGGACGAACTGCAACCTGATATCCCAGTCTTTTTCTCCATCGCCGGGACGGGCGATGAAGAGGCCATCCGGATGCTAAAAGAAAAACTAAATATGGATCCGCTGCCGGATATGAGTGCGGCCTGCAAAGCAGCCGTCGATGCCGCGAAGGGAGGGGCGTAACATGATTATTCCACGCAAGGAAACGCGCATTCTCGTTCAAGGGATTACCGGTAAGCAGGGCACCTTTTGGACCGAGCGGATGCAAGAATACGGTGCGACCGTCGTTGGCGGTGTGAACCCAAAAAAAGCGGGGACTCAGCATTGTGGCGTACCTGTGCACGGCACGGCTGTTGAAGCACAAAACGAGACGGGCTTTGACGCCTCGTTGATGTTTATTCCGCCGTTGGGTGTGAAAGCAGCGGCGTTGGATGCCATCGAAGCTGGTGCGAAAATGATTTTGTGCCTGACCGAGCATGTACCTGTTCAAGACATCATGTACATCATGGCGGCTGCCAAAGAGGCAGGGACACGCATCGTTGGACCAAATACGGCCGGTGGTGTGACTGTCGGGGAAACTTTTATGGGTTTCATGCCCGCGTTTAACGAGCGGATATTTAAAAAAGGGACTGTTGGCGTGTTGTCACGCTCGGGCTCGCTCGGGACCTTGATGTGTCAGAATATTGTCACGGCTGGTTTTGGTCAGACGGCATTTGTTGGCATCGGGGGGGATCCGGTGATCGGGACAACGACGCGCGACGCGCTCGAAGCGCTCGATAATTTCCCAGGTACCGAAGCCGTTGTGATGGTCGGTGAAATTGGTGGCACGATGGAAGAAGACGCCGCTGAGTATGCCAAATCCATGAAGAAGCCCGTTTGTGCGTTTATCGCTGGCGGTGCCGCCCCTCCTGGTAAAAAGATGGGCCACGCCGGTGCGATTGTCATGGGTGACAAGGGGACGTATGCATCAAAGAAAACTGCCCTCGAAGCGGCCGGCGTGAACGTGTTGTCGACCCCTGTACATGTGGGCGATGCGCTTAAAGAAGTGATCGGCTAATTCCATCAGATGTGATGTCGGACACATGCAATTCATGTGTTCCGACATAGCCTGCAATTGGTGGTGTCGTCTCGTATTATGGGAGACGACGGTTATGTTAGATCATGCTTCAGTCCATTATGAAGCGCCAGAAACGGTATTAGATGTTGAATCTGCGTGGCAAATGCATGCAACGTTGGATAAGCCGCCGTCTTTGCCGCTCAGTGACGTCATTAGGCGGGCCAGCATGGACTCGCCTGCTGGGTCGTCATGGATATCTGATTTTTGGCGCGCGCTGAATGGTCCGGGAAAGCTCTCGGCAGCGGAATATTTTTACTACAAGCTTTATGATGGTCGGCACACTGAAGACGACATCACGCGCTACGTGGGAAAAATAAAACAGAACAAGATGCACTTCGCTTGTAATGATGAGCATTGGTTCGCGCCCTCATCCGACAAGCTGTTCTTTTTGGCGTCAATGCGTGGAAATGATATCGCAACGCCTGAAACCCTTGCGGTATTCGATGCAAAAACGGGCCGTAGTGATTCTCAATTAATCTCTGATATTGATGGACTGGTCGCATTCTTGGACGAACCCGGAAACTATCCGATGTTCGCAAAGCCTATTGATGGGATGTACAGCATCGGTGCACTTGCGCTGACCGACGGCGGTCGTGGCACTGCACATGTCAGGGGGGCGGGCGAAGTATCAACCCTCGAGATCGCCGATTACATGCTGAAGGTCAGCGACGCCGGATATCTTATTCAGAAATCACTCAACGCGACACCTGATCTGGCTGAGGCGTTTGGTGGGACATTATCCAGCATTCGGATGTTGGTTTGCCTTGGACCCGATGGCACAAGCTTAGAAAGCGCGGTCGTGAAGATTCCAACGACTGATAACGTGGCCGACAATTACTGGCGTGGCGGTAATATGCTGGGTGCCGTTTGCGCCGATATAGGCACGATCACACGTGTCGTCAGGGGCACGGGTCCGGATATAGAAAATATCGTATCACACCCCGATACTGGATCGATGTTAGTTGGGCGAATGTTGCCACAATGGACGGAAGCTAAAGATATGTGCCTGCGCGCCGCAGGCATGTTGCCGGGCATTCGCACCCAGTCTTGGGACATTGCCCTGACGCCAGATGGGCCCGTCGCGTTAGAGGTCAACTGGGGTGGCGATTTGAATCTACACCAACTGGCCCATGGTCGCGGCGCGTTGACGCCAAGTTTCTGCAAACACCTGAGAGAAGCTGGCTACAAAGGCAAATTGCCGAAATTCGAAGAATAGCCGGAGAATAATTGACGGCGGTCGTTGACCTGTCGCCGTTGAACCGCCACATAATTGGATCACTAATACTTTTTTGGGGGTCCAATATGCCGAGCGCGCTTTTCAGTCCAATTGAATTACGGGGGCTAGAGCTCCCGAACCGGGTTGTTGTTGCACCCATGTGCCAATACTCAGCCGAGGATGGCACCGTCGGCGATTGGCACATCATGCACTTGGGCCAATATGCGATTTCTGGAACGGGACTGCTGTTCGTCGAAGCAACGGGGATCGAGCCAGAGGGTCGGATTACCCCAGGCTGCGTTGGTCTTTATTCGGATGAGAACGAGGCCGCGTTGAAGCGTGTGCTGAATTTCTGCAATTCATACGGCAATGTGCCGGTTGGTATTCAGTTGGCACATGCGGGTCGTAAGGCATCGGTTGATGTGCCTTGGAACGGCGGCGCACCGCTGAACGCAGATAATGGTGCGTGGCAGACCGTGGGGCCGTCGGCAGAGCCTTATGCCGATGGCTGGCATACACCCGAAGCCATGAATGATGAGGTGTTGGATCGTGTGAAGCGGGGCTTTGTGCAAGCCGCCGAACGTTCTGTGCGTTTGGGTTTCAAAGCCATCGAATTGCATGGCGCGCATGGATATCTGATGCATCAATTCCTGTCGCCGATATCCAATCGTCGAAACGACAGCTATGGTGGATCGTTGGAAGGACGCATGCGTTATCCCATCGAGGTCTACGAAGCCGTGCGCGCCGTGGTCCCCGATGAAATTCCTATTGGATATCGCATTTCCGCGACGGACTGGGTTGAAGGTGGTTGGGATATCAGCCAAAGCATCGCATTTGCCCAGGCCCTCAAAGCCCTTGGTTGTGATTTTATTGACGTGTCATCAGGCGGCAATTCACCGCATCAGCAAATTCCGGTGGGGCCGGGATATCAAACGGGTTTCGCCGCCGATATTAAACGTGAAAGCGGTTTGCCAACGATGGCCGTTGGAAAGATCACCGACCCGCTTCAGGCCGAGCATATTATCAGAAGCGGGCAGGCCGATATGGTCGCGCTAGCGCGAGGAATGCTCTATGACCCGCGTTGGACATGGCATGCTGCCGAGGTTTTGCGCGGTCAGGCTTCGTTCCCACCACAATACCAGCGCTGTCATCCTGCGCTGGCCGGTGAACCGGTTCCTGGAAATCCGCCATCGCCTGAACAAGTGGCCAAAGCAGCAGGTGCATCATGAGTAGACTAGGCCCGATCCGTCCGGAAGATATGGACGATGCACAGTGCGCGGTTTTTGATGGCATCACTAGTGGCCCGCGTGCCAAAGGTGATCCCGCAGAGATGCTAAACGAGGAAGGGGCTTTACGCGGCCCATTTAATGCGATGCTTAGATCGCCAGAAATTGGGGACCTTGTGCAACAGTTGGGCGGGCGACTTCGCTATCACTCTGGCATCCCGGATGACCTGCGGGAGCTTGCCATTCTGGTATGTGGTCGCCGTCATCGGGCCAATTTTGAATGGTATGCCCATGAAAAAATTGCCCGTAAAGTCGGCGTCCCAGAAGCGGTCATCCAACAAGTGATGGACGAAGTGGTGCCAGATGATCCGCGATACGCGACCGTTTATCGGTTTGTGTTTGAGTTGCAAACATCCAAACGCATTGATGATGAGCTTTACAAAGACGCTATCGACCTAATGGGCGAAAAATACGTCGTCGAGCTTGTGATGCTAGCCGGTTACTACGCGACGGTGTCTCATATTTTGAATGCATTCGAAGTCGGCTTACCCTCCGGTGAGCCACTGCCGTTTCCTGACTGACGAATAGTTTAGGAATCGTAGCCTGGGTTTTCGCGATCTAGTTTGCGGAGCAAAGCCGGCCATTCGTTCACACCGATGGGGCGATACCCACTCGGAGAATTGGCTTCACGATTGCGCTCAACCGTTACTGCAATCGTTTCGGCTGGGATTTCCTTGGCTTTTACCCCCGCTTGTTGGAACGCTAATTGGAAGCGACATGCACGCTCGGTGCGGTACATCCACATAAACGCCTCGGCCACCGTATTGCCGACGGTCAGCACCCCGTGATTACGTAAGAATAAGACTTTATTGTCACCGAGGTCGCGGGCAAGTCGTTCACGCTCGGCTAAATCAAACGCTATTCCCTCATAGTCGTGATAACTGGAATGTGCCCTAACGGCGAGTGCCTGCTGGGTTAAGGGGAGAAGGCCATCTTCTTGTGTTGCAACACTCACACCTGCAGCAGTGTGTGTATGCATCACACAGGCGACTTCCGGGCGTGCCATATGGACGGCTGAATGAATAACAAACCCTGCGGGATTGATGTTGTATTCAGACTCAGATTGCTTATTTCCCTCCTCGTCGACTTTGATCAGATCAGAGGCTGACATTTCATCGAACATCAAACCAAATGGATTAATCAAAAACTGATCGTCGGCATCCGGCACCCGCGCCGAAAGGTGTGTCGCGAGTAAATCAGACCATCCATATAAATCAACCAAACGATAGCAGGCGGCCAAATCAACCCGCATCTGCCATTCCGACTGGCTCACATTTGGTCTTAAGGGCGCAATGTTGCTCATTTTTCAGCGTCTCCTATGATGACATTTGATCCTTATGCTAACCACGGTTAATAATGTTGTCACGGTCATCGTGTCTGCGACGACTGATTTGACGGAGCGAACGTTGCCACCACCTGAATTTTCTCAATCCTATGATGTTCTCGTTCTCGGGGCGGGCAACGCTGCAATGGCGGCGGCGATTACGGCGCGCCGTGCAGGTGCCAGCGTGCTGATGGTAGAAAGCGCGAACAAGGATTTACGCGGCGGTAATAGTCGCCATGTCCGAAATATTCGCTATACCCACAAAGCGGCCACTGATTACGTGACCGGCGCCTACGAAGCATCCGAATATATGGCGGATTTGATGCGTGTTACGGATGGCAACACAAACGAAGAACTCTCTCGCTTCATGATCGAAGCATCTGAAACCGCTGTTGATTGGATGATCGAACAAGGCGTGACATTTCAGCCGCCGCTGAGTGGGACGCTGGGCCTCGCGCGAACCAACGCCTTTTTCTTGGGCGGTGGTAAGGCGATGATGAACGCCTATTTCCGGACATGCGAAAAGATTGGCGTTGCCGTGGTTTATGAAGCCGAGGTCGAAAGCCTGGAAGTTGAAGACGGCCGATTTAATGCGGCTATGGTCCGACATGACGGCGAGTTACACCGGATTGAAGCGCGAACCGTTGTGCTGTCATCCGGCGGCTTCGAGAGCAATATCGAGTGGCTTAAAGCGGGCTGGGGCGAAGCCGCAGAAAATTTCCTGATCCGCGGAACACCAATGAATACGGGGAAGGTGTTGCGGTCTATTTTGGACAACGATGCGAAACAGATTGGTGCGCCGGATCAGTGCCATGCAGTGGCCATTGATGGTCGAGCGCCGAAATTCGATGGCGGCATTTCAACCCGCGTGGATTGCGTGGTGTTCTCGGTCGTTGTGAACAAGAACGCCGAACGGTTCTATGATGAGGGTGAGGATATCTGGCCTCGCCGATATGCGATATGGGGCCGGTTGGTTGCTCGACAGCCCGATCAAATTGCGTATTCGATCATCGATAGCAAATCACGTGGGCTGTTCATGCCGCCTGTTTTTCCGCCAATCGAATCGGATACGATTGCGGGTTTGGCTGAGAAATTGGAATTGAATGCATCAAAACTGGAAAAAACGATTTCCGATTATAACGATGCAGTCCAGCCCGGAAACTTCGTGCATACCGAGCCAGATGGTTGCCATACCGAGGAGTTGGAGCCGAAGAAGTCCAACTGGGCCCGGAAAATCGACACGCCGCCATTCTATGCCTACCCGGTTAAAACGGGGATCACATTCACGTACTTGGGTGTTGAGGTGAACAAGCAAGCACAAGTGCTGATGAATGATGGAAAGCCTGCCACAAATATTTGGGCGGCGGGCGAAATTATGGCTGGTAACGTTTTAGGACAAGGTTATGCCGCTGGAACAGGCATGGCGATTGGGACTGTGTTTGGCCGCATAGCGGGAGAGGAGGCGGCACGACATGCCCGCAACTGAGACACTCGACGAAGCCAAGCGCTTAATGCAAATCTGCAATGCCTGTCGGTATTGCGAAGGGTATTGTGCGGTTTTCCCAGCGATGACCAAACGTTTGGACTTCACCGATGGTGACGTCACGTATTTGGCCAACTTATGCCATGGTTGTCAGGGATGTTATTACGCCTGCCAATATGCCCCGCCGCATGAATTTGCCGTGAACGTACCCAAGACGTTTGCCGAACTCCGTGCCGAAACATATCGGGACTATGCGTGGCCTGGCATCTTTAAGGGATTTTTTGAAGGTAATGCGAAATGGGTCGCGTTGATCACTGTGATCGCCACGTTGGTGACCGTATTTATGACATATTGGATCCAAGGTGCAGACGTTGTCGGTGGCGTCCATACCGGGCCGGGGGCGTTCTATAAGGTCATTCCTCATAATACGATTGTGTATATCGCGTCAGTGCCATTCTTTTTAGCAATCATCGCGTTCATCGTTGGGATCGTCATGTTTTGGCGCGATATCGGCGCCAAGGCATCGGATTTATTAAATATTGGGAACTTGGCACAGGCATCAAAAGATGTGGGCAAAATGACCTACATGGCGGGTGGTGGCCATGGTTGTAATTATCCGGATGAAAATTTCTCTCATGGTCGACGTCACGCCCATCAAATGACCATGTGGGGGTTCCTTTTATGCTTCGCAGCGACCTCTGTCGCGACGATCTATCACTATGTTTTTGGTTGGGAAGCACCCTATGACTATTTCTCTATCCCCGTCGTTCTGGGGACGATTGGGGGTATTGGCATCGTGATCGGGCCGATTGGGTTGTTAATGATCAAAAAGAAGGCCGACGACGCCCCACAAGACACTAAGCGCCGAGGCATGGACATCGCGTTTTTGTGGATGCTGATCTTAACCGGTGTGACGGGGTTGGCGTTGCTAGCCCTCAGAGAGACCGCCGCAATGGGCTTGCTGCTGGCGGTGCATTTCGGGATTGTCTTGGGCCTGTTTATCACGTTCCCTTATGGCAAAATGGCTCATGCCGTATACCGGTTCGCCGCACTCATCCGATTTGCAGGAGAGCGGCGCGCCTCATAAGGGGGATTAAATGTCGTCGCACGATCCACTTTTACAGCCCTATCAGCTAAAACACCTGACACTTAAAAACCGGATTATGTCGACGGCGCATGAACCGGCGTACTCTGTCGATGGTATGCCGACGGAACGATACAGGCGTTATCACGAGGAAAAAGCGAAAGGCGGTATCGCGCTGACGATGACGGCAGGGTCAGCGGTTGTGTCCGCCGATAGTCCGCCTGCATTTGGCAATTTACATGCGTATAAAGATGACATCGTGCCGTGGCTTCGAGAGCTTTCGGATGCGTGCCACGAGCACGGTACTGCCGTAATGATGCAAATCACCCATTTGGGACGACGGACGAATTGGAACCATTCGGATTGGTTGCCGGTCTTGGCACCGAGCCCGGTGCGGGAGCCAGCGCATCGTGCGTTCCCAAAGGTCATTGAAGACTGGGATATCGAACGGATAATTTGCGATTATGCGGATACGGCAGAGCGGATGAAGGCTGGTGGCTTGGACGGTATTGAAATCGAATGCTATGGCCACTTGATGGACCAGTTTTGGTCCCCGGCCACCAATCAACGAGAGGACGAATGGGGCGGCAGCCTAGAAAACCGGACCCGGTTCTCTCGGCGTATTTTAAAGGCCATTCGTGATCGTGTCGGCCCAGATTTTATCGTCGGTGTGCGTATGGTCGCTGACGAGCAATGGGATATCGGATTGTCCCGAGAAGAGGGCGTTACGATAGCCCACATGCTTATCGACACCGGGAACATCGATTTCTTAAACTTGATCAGGGGTCACATCGATAGCGATGTCGGTTTATCAAAAGTGATCCCCGTAGGTGGGATGCCATCCGCACCACACCTTGATTTCTGCGGTGAAGTGCGCGCGGAAACAAAGTTCCCCATGTTCCATGCGGCCCGCATCAGCGATGTGGCGACGGCCCGTCATGCCATCGCAGAAGGTAAGCTGGACATGGTTGGTATGACCCGCGCTCATATGGCTGATCCACACATCGTGAAAAAGGTGGCTGCCGGTCATGAGGACGACATCCGACCCTGTGTCGGTGCAACGTATTGCTTGGACCGGCTTTATGAAGGCAACGAAGCACTCTGCATCCACAACCCAGCAACAGGACGCGAAGCATCCATTCCCCATGTAATTGCGGCCAGCGAGGGTGATCGGAAATCATGCGTGGTCGTCGGTGCTGGGCCCGCCGGATTAGAAGCTGCGCGGGTTCTGGCCGCGCGTGGACACAAAGTCGATGTGTTCGAGGCTGCACCCCAAGCAGGAGGCCAAGTATTGCTGGCGTCACGGGTTAAGCGTCGATCAGAGCTGATTGGAATTATCGATTGGCGTGTCGCGCAATGTGAAAAGGCGGGCGTGACATTCCATTTCAATCAGTATGCCGAAGCAGCAGATATCGATACGATGGGGGCTGATGTTCTGGTTGTCGCGACGGGCGGCCTGCCGAATACAGATATTCTGCCGGGTGCAAAGCATGTTGTTTCATCTTGGGATATTTTGTCGGGTGATGTGACCCCTGCTGAGCGTGTGTTGTTGTTCGATGACAATGCGCAGCATCCGGGCTTGGCGGCATCTGAGGCTATTGCACTGGCGGGAAGTGAGTTAGAAATTATCACACCAGAGCGATATTTCGCTGCCGATATTGGTGGATTAAACCACGCCAAGTACGCCGAGTGCTTTGATGAGCATGGGGTGCGGATCACCATCAACAAACGATTGGTCGGCATTCGCAAAGAAGGCAACCAGCTGATTGCTGAAGTCGGATCGGATTATTCGTCCAAAGTTGAAGAGCGGATTGTTGATCAGGTGGTGATCGAGCATGGCACGCTGCCCATGGATGATTTGTACTTCGATCTAAAGCCGATGAGCAGCAATTTAGGGGCTGTCGATGTCGCGGCCCTTAGGCACGGCAGGCCACAGCATTTTGAGAAAAATTTTGGCGGAAAATTCCAATTGTTTCGGATCGGCGATGCCGTGTCTGGCCGTAACATTCATGCTGCCATATACGATGCCCTGAGACTTTGCATGGCGATCTGAACCACAGACATAGTGCGCGTGTCTGAACCTGGGTAGGAAAGTATGTCCACATTAATAATGACACTCGACATCATGGGCGTGATCGTCTTTGCGATATCTGGCGCATTGGTTGCGAGCCGCAAGGAAATGGATCTGATCGGGTTCGGTTTGATGGCCAGCCTGACCGGTGTCGGCGGTGGCACTTTGCGTGATTT
>CBFHXC010000036.1:0-26526 GCA_965659695.1 Rhodospirillales bacterium | reverse complement strand
AAACATCCTTTAACGTGATATCGACGCTCTCTAAAGACTTGGCAATCTTTGCATCACTCAAATCCACCTTGGAAAAATCGACGTTATCAAACATCGCACCAATCAGGTCGGCGCCAGATAAATCTGCGCCATCCAAAGTCGTACTGATAAATGTTGCGCCATGAAATACTGCGCCCGAAAGATTGGCGTCGGTAAAATCTGTCCCCTCCAGGTTGCACCCGGTGAGGTTCGATAAGGACAAATTCGCACGAATGAACTTTGCGTTCTTTAAATTACAATCTGTTAGGTCGGTCTGAACCACAACACTATCAGAGACTTTGGCCCCACTCATATCCGCCCCACGGACCTTGGCACGCTCCATGCCAGCCGCCGGTTCGTTGTTGTTCAACGGCACCAATTCGCCCTTGTCCCCCGATTGCAGCAATACCCCATCACGCATATCGCAATCGATCAACGAAGCCAGGGTCATATTTGCGCCTGACAAAGCAGCCCCACGCAAATCCGCGCGATCAAGATTTGCTCGCACAAGAACTGCATCACGCAAATCTGCCGCAAACAAATTTGCATCCTTAAGGATGGTTTCTTCGAACTCACAACTTCGCATGACCGTGCCCACAAAATCGGAACGGCTGAGATCGCGGCCGCTGAAATCCAAATACGACAGATCATGCATGCCTAATCGGATACGTTCGCCGCCCCGACCACCTTTGACAAACACCTCGTGGCTATCCAACAAGAGATCGAGCTCTTGTTGTGATAGCTTTGGATATTCAGCCCCTATTTCCGGACGCTCTTGCGTAGCCATATCGGCGTTCCAATTTAACCTAAGAACAAGCAGTTCATATGCGTGTCAGTCTTGAAGATCGACAACACAATCAATGACCTTTAAACACTCCGACAATATTGTCAGTGTCGATGGTCACTCTCATAATCGATTAGTTTCCTCGACGCAGGTTAAGCAGGACTTAATGAGTTAATCATGAGCAACAAAACCGATATTCAACCCGTCCACATTATTGGTGGAGGCCTCGCAGGGTCAGAGGCGGCATGGCAACTGGCCGAAAGCGCCGTGCCGGTTATCTTGCACGAAATGCGCCCGACTCGTGGCACGGATGCACACAACACGGATGGCTTGGCCGAACTGGTATGTTCAAATTCGTTCCGCTCTGACGATTACGAGACCAATGCAGTGGGATTGTTACACGAAGAAATGCGCCGCATGGATTCGTTGATCATTCGCGCCGCAGACAAGCACAAGGTCCCAGCTGGTTCTGCACTAGCTGTCGACCGTGATGGATTTTCAGACGATGTGACGCAGACGTTAGAAAACCATGACATGATTTCGATTGAACGGGGCGAGGTCACAGGCTTGCCCCCCGAGGAATTGGACAGTGTGATCATCGCCACGGGACCACTGACGTCCCCTGCCCTGGCAGATGCTATTCGCGAGATTTCCGGCGAGGACCAACTCGCATTCTTTGATGCCATCGCGCCGATCATCTACAAGGAAAGCATCAACTTTGATATCGCGTGGTTCCAATCGCGCTACGATAAGGGCGATGGGAAAGATTATATCAACTGCCCGATGACCCAGGAACAATACGATGCCTTTTTGGACGCGCTGATCGACGGAGAGAAAACCCAATTCAAAGAATGGGAACAAGACACCCCTTATTTCGAGGGATGTTTACCGATTGAGGTCATGGCCAAACGCGGTCGCAAAACACTTAGCTTTGGGCCGATGAAGCCCGTTGGATTAACCGACCCGAATAATCCGACCGTAAAACCCAAGGCCATTGTCCAATTACGCCAGGACAACAAACTGGGCACGTTGTTCAACATGGTTGGTTTTCAAACGAAGCTGACGTATGGGGAGCAGAAGCGTATTTTCCGCATGATCCCTGGTTTAGAGAACGCCGAATTCGCCCGACTGGGCGGGATTCACCGCAACACATTTATCAATTCTCCAAAACTACTCGATCCGACGCTTCGCTTGAAAGCCATTCCACGATTGCGATTTGCGGGCCAAATCACCGGCTGCGAGGGCTATGTCGAGAGTGCTGCTATCGGTTTGTTGGCAGGCCGGTTCGCCGCCGCCGAACGTTTGGGCGTTGACCCGGCTTCTCCACCTGAAACAACATCCATGGGGGCGATCCTCAATCACGTCACCTTAGGTGCGGACGCGGATACGTTCCAGCCAATGAATGCCAATTTTGGATTGTTCCCACCTTTAGATACGGATCATCTGCCAAAGAAGCAGCGTTTCCGCGGTCGTGATCGCAAGATGGAAATGGCCAAGCGCGGGCTGCGCGATATGGATGCCTGGATCGCCGAGCAACTGCCAAATGCGGCTGAGTAAACACTATTAAAAATGATCGTTATCCCCGCTTTCGCGGGAATGACGACGTTCAGTGTTTAGCGCTGATCACTTCAGCATTCGGCATCAACCGACAGGCCGGCCCGTAATAGGATACGCCGGATCGTTATAGCCTGGGGTCGATGGATGCCCTGGAGACACCAACTTGTCCCAAAATGCTTCGTCCGTCTCATCGAGCTTACCCATATGTTTGAGCGCGCCCAAGTATCCTTTCCATTGCGCCATGGTGCGAGGCCCTGCGAGCACCGATGAGACAATCGGATTGGCCAGCACCCAATTCACGGCCCAGTCTGCGCCACTCATCCCTTTCTTGGCTGCGTGCGTTTGAACGCGCTGCGCCAATTTCAAGTTTTCTGGACGCCATTCGGTTTGCATCATGCGCTTGTCACCGACGCCAGCTCGGCTTGTTTTGGTCGGTTCTTCGCCGGGTTTGTATTTACCGGTCAGCACACCGCGGGCAAGCGGGCTGTAAGGTACGACCCCCATGCCGAAATAATCACATGCAGGCAGCACATCGCGCTCTGCCTCGCGGGTCATCGGGTTGTAATATGGCTGACAAACTAGGGGTAGCGGTACCCCCATCGAATTCGCTAAGGAACACAATAGCGTCATTCGCCACCCAAAATAGTTGGAAACGCCGTAATAACGAATTTTGCCGTCCCTGATCAGCTTATCTGCGGCGGCTAAGCTTTCTTCAAGCGCGCAATCCGTATCGTCTTTGTGGAAGTAGTAAACATCGATGTAATCGGTGCCGAGACGCTTCAAACTTTCTTCGCATCCTTGGATGATCCACTTCGCACTCAACCCGCGACGGTTGGGGCCTTCTCCCATAGGGTTGAAAACTTTGGTGGCCAAAACCCAGTCATCGCGTTGCCTCTTGATGGCCTTACCGGTCACACGCTCTGATTCGCCCCCATTGTAGGCATCGGCAGTATCAATGAAGTTGATCCCGGCACTCCGCGCACTAGCGATGATTTTGCTCGCATCTTTTTCGAGTGTCCGTCCTCCAAACATCATCGTTCCCAGACAAAGCGGTGAAACCCGCAGTCCACTTGCACCCAATTTTCGATAATCCATGCCTATTCCTTCAATCATCTATGTGTTGTGGCTTACGCAATATATCGCAATTTCCTATGAAATCAGCGCAATATCATGTGAGTTTGCACGCGCTTGCTGTGTCTAATTCTTAACATTTCGTGTATCATGGGAGACGAATCGAGTCCATTGACCGATAACTGGGAGTTCGGCTTGAACGCACGGCGACGCACATGCCCTCGGATGAGTTGGCCAACCCTCTGGCTCGCTTCGATTCTGTGCGCCTTGTTGCTGTTCTACTCGGTGAATTCAAATGCACCAACACCCACAGAAGCCCTATTCCAGGCCGTTGAACTCAACGACATCACCGCCGTCGAAGCGGCCATTGATGGTGGAGCCAACTTAGCAGAAACAAACCCATATGGCATGACCGCAGCCGACGTAGCCGTCGACTTGGGCCATTTCAGAATCGCACATTTACTGCTGGCTAAACGAACGGCCGCGCCACCAACCGCACGCGTGACAGAAAACGCAAGGACCGCTCTGACATCTCCGCGTGCCCGTGTCGCAGCGCTAGATCCTCGTCCGGCAACCGCAACACCGTCACGTTTATCCAGTGTTCGCCCCCCGATCAAGCCGACACCGCCGCCATTGGTTGCACAACCACAGCCCACAGTCCCGGCACAGGTTGAGCCAGGGGCTTTGGACGGCGATCCACAAGGGCCCATCGATGTGCCCCCGCGACCCGATGATGAAATGGCGACATCTACCCCGGTCGAGGATGTCCCTATGGCAGCATCCCCCAAACCCATACAGGACGAAGGCAGTATTCTTTCTGGCATTTGGGGAGGAATAAAAAGTGTCGCGACGTTGGGCGGGCTATTGGGTGGTGAGGAAGAGCCTGCAAGCCAATCCCCCCCCCGACACCTCAGGAACATACGCGGCGCGCGATCCGAATATGTTCAGCCCCGCCGATAGATTTTCACGGGGCGGGGATGCCGCGGGTGGTGTCACCGAACGGGGCTCCTCTACTGGGCGTATGGTGGATCGTTTGACCGGAATCGTGGGTGGTAACCAGACGGAAGAGAACGAATTCGGCTTACCCACAACCCCGGTCGTACCGCCTGCTCCAATTCCTGGTGGCAATACAGATATTGCCGAGTTGGCCCCGCCAGAATTTCCCTTGGATGATGAAATCACGCTGCCACCCGGCGTGGTCAACATTCCCGAAGATGATCCACTTCCAGTGCCAAGCGATCCACGCCAAGAGACATTGCCACCTCTGGCAGACCCATTTCTTGGCGATGATATTCCGATCGAGATACCCTCAGAAATTCCCATGGAAATACCCATGGAAATTCCGGGCGTCGTTTCGCCCGTTGGACCCGGCGATGCGCCGTCTGATGAATTTGAGATTCCTGGCTTGCCGGGCGAACTTGATATTCCTGGGCTGGCGGCACCTGCCGACGAAGTCCCCGGAATAATCGCAGCACCGGGGGATGATTTGGCTGGTGAAATTCCAGGACTGCCCCCAGGATTTGAGCCACTACCTGGATCAAACAACGGTGCACTCAGAAGACCAGGTGGTCTGGTCACACCGTCAGATCCCAATGTGTTGCCGCCACCTGTATCTGGCTCGTTGCAAGAACGCCTTAGTCGAATTGACTCCATCCTCAATCGCGAACCCGAACAATCCGAACGCGGCCGTGCCCGTTTGGGGAATGAGTCTGCAACACAAGCACCAGAGAGATTGCCTGGGGCCAGCGATCCATTGATAGAGATTCCGGCTGGTGTGGAAACGGGCCCACTCGGCATACCAAGGGCAACGGTATTTCGCGATCCCGAAGCTATTCTGCGCGGCGCACGACAGCGTGCGCTCGAGTCTGAACAAATGGGTACGTCGCCGGGCACGCCGCCCGCACGGATTGCAGACAGAGTGCGCATTCCAACCAAGCCAAAACCATCTGGCCATCAGCTTCAGCCAGCCACTGATGGCATCACGATACGTGACACACCATCCATCCGATTTGCAGAACGGCTGGCCCAGATCACCCGTAAGCCAAAATCCAAAGAAGATATTCATGGTTTGCCAGTAGTGGAACCGGCAGCGGATGGAATCATACCACCCAGAAAAGACATCCGAGTTGAAGATATCTCTGGCAGCCTTAAAGAAAAAGCCGATGATCGCATTTATAAACTGGCGCGATTCTCTCGGGGCAACCAAGAGGAAGTCACGGGGATGCAGCCGCCAGAGCGCACAGCGGTCCAGGACGAGCCCCTGCCCCGCGTTATTGATAATCTTATACCAGAGGATGATCCCGCACGCGGACAAGTGGTAGATGACCGGGCCCTCGATTTAACGGGCGTAGAGCGGGCGCCACCGGATTTACGACCTGATCGCCCGGCAACTCAAACACCTAGCGGCACGCTTGATCAAAATTTCCTGCAACGCTTGACCACGGTCTTGGAACCCAGAGATCAACCGCCGCCACCCAACAAAGATGTTCCACCGGGTCAGATCGGTCTGAGCGACATTGATCTGCCTGCTGACCAAAGGGTGCCATTCCCGAAACCAGACTTGCCTGACCCCTGGACCATGACTGTCGAGAAAACCGATCAAACAGGAGATTCCAAAACTTTGGGTGTGACCGCGATCTCACCAGAAGATGGTTGAGTGATCGCCAATGAAGAAGGTGTGGTCAACAAAATGGTGGGCCGCATCCGCGAACTGTTGGTCGGCCCCAGAGCGTCCTCTGATAGCAACGCACCCTCGGTTGGGCAGTTGGATGAGAATGAACGCCAAAGTGCCGCAGAGCGATTGTTGTCAGAAGCTCTTCGTGATGGTGCCCCTGCCGCTTTGCCCGACGCTGGTGCATGGCAAGTGACCGAGGTCGAAGCCCGAAACGCACCCCCTGGCGTACCCCCAAGACCGCGTCCGGGGGCGCTGACCCGAACCTCTCTGGATAACGTGATCTTGAGTATGGGGGAGTCTGTCACCTTGGAGAACACCCTGCCCCCACAGCAGGGTGGACTCGACCCGTTGAATGAATGCATCAAGAAAAATCGTGGCACCACGTTATCCTGTTTCGAACCCATCGATTGGCCACAAGAACTCAGGGCGTCATTCTTGATTCCAACTATTCTTTATACCGGACCCATGGCCATCACCCGTTATGATCAAGGGTCACCATCTCGGTTTCACGCGCTATTTGATTCAAACGAATTCGAAAAGATCGTGGCTTACTATCAATCGCGCTATGGTGAGCCGACGGAGATCTGGAAACGATCTATCGCACCACTGGCAAAGCCACGAGAGGATAATCCAACCGTGACATGGCGCAGCCGTAATTCATCAAGCAACGTGATCTCTGTGTTAGAAATCAGAAAATACGATGACACACGGGGGGGCTTCCCTGACACCAACCGGGGTGCTGTCATGCTGTATCACATCAATGCGCCGACGATTTTCCCACAAGTGTCTTCACATGAATTGATGCGGCTCCGTCGCGCCCGCTAGATCGGTTTAGGGACGGCCTAACATTGAACGCCACAACAGCGTCACGTGGCGCGACATTCCCGGTGTCCGTTCGGCGAGTCTTGCGGGATCACCGCCCACGGCCATTAAGCGTTTTAAATATAACCCTGCCAAACTCATCGGTAGGAGTGCGGGCACGGCTAAGCGTGGCAACCGACCGGCCGAGCCCCTGGCCGACAATAAATGTTTGGATGCACGCGCTAACATCGGCATGGTAATAGCGGAAACATCTGGGTTCGTCGGCCACTGCAACGGTTTTTCAGGATCGAGACCGGCTTGGTGACACAGGTCTGTGGGCAACGTGACCCGCCCGGTCGAGGCCATGTAAGGGATCGCCCGCACCAATCCAATTAACGAAACTGAGATGCCGGCGTCTCGTGCACACGTGTCAGCATCCGGGCCGCTCACCCCTAAAATCCCACATGCCAGATTGATAAGGCTGGCTGATGTACCCTCGGCGTAATCAACAATCGCATCCAGATTTTTGGGCGGAACATCATCCAGATCGGTCTCTCGTGTATCAATGATCTGATTTAAAGGGGCTGCAGGCAAATCATGGAGTTTTACTGCACTGGACATAGCCTCTGCCACATAATGCGAAGGTGGTGTGTCACCCGACAGTTGAGGAATGGAATCTCGCCAGAACTGAAGCCTCATCCGACCAATCAAAGGTTCAGAGACCGTTTCACGTATTTTCGATAGTTCCAAGTTAAAGGCATAAAGCGCGAACAAGTCCTCGCGATAGTCCGCAGGCGCGAACAGCACACTCAAAAACCGATCGTTGTCGTATTCCCGGACAAATTCAGCACATTCAGATAACGGTGCAGGCGGCATCTTTGGACAAATTCCTCAATGAACACTGGACTCTTACGCTAAGAGACTTATATGGGGTGCGAGGGGTTGGTGAAACCCTACCGTCGTCAGAAACCTTATACACGTTTCTCATCCCTCGGTAGGCTGCCAAAACCCGAAGCGCATATGAATTAAACAATACAGATTTTGAAAGGGAGCAATATGGCTTTCGAACTTCCGGCACTTCCATACGCGAAAGATGCCCTCGAGCCTCACATGTCGGCAAACACCTTCAGCTTTCATCATGAAAAGCACCACAACACTTATGTTGTGAACTTGAACGGTCTCGTCAAAGGCACCGATCTCGAAGGCAAGAGCCTTGAAGACATCGTTGCTGCAACGGCTGGCAACCCAGACAAGGCTGGCGTTTTCAACAACGCAGCACAGGTTTGGAACCACACATTCTTTTGGAACTCCATGAAGCCAAACGGCGGCGGCGCACCAACGGGTGATCTGGCTGCAAAAATCGATGCTGATTTCGGTAGCTTCGATGCGTTCAAAGATGCATTCAAAGCAGCAGGCGCCACGCAATTCGGTTCCGGTTGGGCATGGTTGGTTGTTGGCGACGGCGGCAAGCTTGAAGTTGTCAAAACACCGAATGCAGAAACCCCACTGACCGCTGGTAAAACGCCGCTTCTAACATGCGACGTTTGGGAACACGCATATTACCTAGATTATCAGAACCGCCGTCCAGACTTCCTGGCCGCGTTCTTGGATAACATGGCAAACTGGGATTTCGCAGCCGAGAACTTGGCTAACGCGTAAATCGATTCAGTTAACTAAGCCAATTGATTTCGATTAAGGGCGTCCTTCGGGGCGCCCTTTTTCATTGGCCTATAGAGATTATGGAACCGCAATCAATGCCGCAGCGACCCTACGTTCTTCACCAATTAGAACATTGAAGGTGCGGCAGGCAGCCCCGGTGTCCATCCATTCCAAAACCAGCCCAAATTCTTGCTTCAGGGCCTTTCGCAATTCAAGTGGTATACGGCCAAAGCTGGGACCTGCGCCTATCAGCAAAATGTCATAGTCGTCTGCGACGTCCGTTATTGGCGAGAGGGATTCAATGGAAATGTCTGCGGGGGATGAAATGTTCCAAGCCAAGGTTTCATCGGGTAAAATCAATACACTTCCATTATAATCGACGGTGGAGATTTTAAAGCGACCGTCGCCATAACCCTGCACCAACTGGCGTCCTTGCGGGACAACCGGATTGATATCTATGGGCATGGGAATTAAGGGCGATCAGCCTGCGACTGCGGGCCATCTTCATTAGATCCATCCAGATTACCGCGCGCGCGCTCGTCCAATCCCAGATACAACAGGACAGGTACAGCAATACAGATTGAGGAATACGTCCCCACCAAAACGCCCCAGATCATCGCAAAGCTGAAGTCACGAATAACTTCGCCGCCCAAAAAGAACAGCGCACTCAAGGCGATTAAAGTGGTCACCGAGGTCATCACCGTCCGCGATAGCGTGCGATTGATGGCAAAGTTCAGAAGCTCGGGCAGTTCCATAGATTTGTATTTCCGGAGCTTTTCTCGCACCCGGTCGAATACAACCACGGTATCGTTGATTGAGTACCCAGCAATGGTCAGCACCGCCGCAACTGTCGATAAGTTAAATTCGAGGCCAAGCAGCGCAAAAATTCCTATGGTCAAAATGATATCGTGCATCAATGCGATGATCGCACCAACACCAAATTGCCATTCGAAACGGAACCAGATGTATACCAGGATCGCAGCCATCGCCAAACCAACGGCTAAAATACCGTCTTGCAACAATTCCTGCGATACTTTGGGCCCGACAAACTCTGTACGACGGTATTCGACATCATCACCCAGTGTTTGTTGGACTAAAGTGACGGCGCGGTTTTGCGCATCACCATCACCCTCTTGGCGTTGAATACGGATCAACACGTCGGTGGGTAACCCAAATTCCTGTAGCGAGACTTCGCCCAACCCCAAGGTCGACAGTTGATCACGCATGGCACCAATGTCAGCGGGACCTTCGGTCCGAACTTCGACCAGAATACCGCCTTTAAAATCGATCCCGAAATTCAAGCCCTTCGTCATCACCAAGCCAATGGAGGCAAGGATCAAAAAACCGGAGACCGCGAAAAAGATCAGCCGCTTCGAAATGAAGGTCAGATCGACATCATGCGGAACGATATGAAGTGCTTTCATGATGCTCTCCTTAAACCGGCAACGAGTCTGGGCGCTTTTTGCGCAACCAGGTTACGACAAACAAACGCGTCACCATGATCGCCGTGAACATCGACGTCACGATCCCGATGGACAGTGTCACAGCAAAGCCACGAACCGGACCTGAACCGAAGGCATACAACAAAATAGCCGCAATCAATGTCGTCACATTGGCATCGATAATAGTGGTGAAGGCGCGGCTATACCCGGCATCAATCGCTGAGATCGGTGTTCGCCCGGCGCGGGTTTCTTCGCGAATACGCTCAAAGATCAAAACGTTCGCATCAACCGCCATACCGATGGTCAGGACGATCCCCGCAATCCCAGGCAGAGTCAGCGTCGCCTGCAACACCGACAGCGCGCCCAAGATCAAAATCATATTCATCAGCAATGCGACATCGGCATAGAGGCCAAACCGGCCATAGGCAATCGCCATGAAGATCAAGACGGCAACAAGCCCGACCACACTGGCGATTTCACCAGCGGCAACAGCATCAGCCCCCATACCCGGACCGACGGTCCGTTCTTCGAGGAACGAAATTGGTGCAGGCAATGCGCCCGCCCGCAGAAGCAGTGCCAAATCAGCTGTTTCTTGAACCGAGAAACGTCCAGAGATTTGCCCCGTCCCACCCAGGATCGGTTCTTGTATAACTGGGGCCGAGATAATTTCACCATCCAACACGATGGCAAACGGTCGCCCAACGTTGTTTGTAGAAACTTCCCCGAAACGTCTGGCACCCGCGGTATCAAAACGGAACGTCACCACGGGTTGATTGGTGCGACCATCAAAACTGGGTTGCGAATCAACAAGGTTTTGCCCACTGACATCGACGCGTTTACGTACCAGCATCACATCCGGTTGCCCAGGACCGCGCGCATTGGCCGCCATCGGCAATAACTCGGAACCCGGTGGCACACGGCCAGCAAGGGCCTCGTTCACCTGATTATCCACATCAACCATTTGGAACGACAAGTTCGCCGTTTTACCAATCAGGTCTTTGACCCGCTGCGGATCTTCAACACCCGGCATCTGTAGTATGATTCGGTTTTGACCCTGCTGCTGGATTGTCGGTTCACGCACACCGGTTTCATCAATCCGGCGACGAATAATCTCAATCGATTGTTGCACCGCTGCGGAACGCCGCGCGACCATAATCGGTTCGGGCAATTCAACGGTGAAGCGATCACCACTTTGAGAAACCGTCGCTTCAATATCCAAATCCCGCAGAATCGTGAACGCGCGATCATGATCCTCGGGTCGGATGATATTCACCCCCATGCTTTCGGTTTGCGCCCCCAATGCACGATAGCGAATGCGGGCTTCGCGGAGTTCAGCGCGCGCGCCATCAACCAGGGATTCCAAATATTCGTCGATGACCTTTTGAACTTCGACTTCGATCAGCAGGTGCGAACCACCGCGCAGATCAAGACCCAGGTTCACCTGCTTATTGGGCAATCCATCCGGCACGCCGGTAAGCAAGTCTTCATCTACAAAATTGGGAACAGCATATGCCAGTCCGATGAAGCAAATAAGTGCGACTAACACTTTTTTCCAAGTGGGAAAGTTGACCATTTAGACAGTTCCAATTGGGCTTAGGCGTAGGGCTGGATCAGCCCTTATCACCATCCTTTTTTTGAGGTTCAGCAGTATCACCTGCATCAGCTTGATCTGACGGGGTATCTGCTTTCGGCTCATCATTTTGGCTGTCGTTATGATTGTCCGCGGATTGGATTGGTTTCGCGCCACCACCGAACAAACCACCCAAAAAGCCGCCAGATTTTTGCTGATCATTTGCAGCTCCACCAACAGGTTCGGTGCGATTGACCACAGCAGAAATCGTTCCGCGCTGAATTTTGACTTTGACGTCTTTAGCAATTTCAACCGTCACTTCGGTGTCGCTATCGACCTTGGTGACTGTGCCCATGATGCCGCCACCCGTGACAACCTTATCGCCACGACGGATCGCATCGAGCATTTCTCTGTGTTGTTTCATTTTCTTTTGCTGCGGACGAATCAACAGGAAATAGAAAACAACGAAAATCAGAATGAGCGGAAGGAACGCCTGAAATGCGCCTCCGCCACCTGCACCACCCGCTGTTTGGGCAAATGCCTCAGAAATAAACATTTAGTGAACTCCTTGCGTATGAGCCTTCTGTTGGATTCGCTTTTTAAGCTAAAACCGGGGCTCTCAAAAGCTTGCGGACTATACCCTTAGTGCCCGGAGTTGCAATAGTTAGTCACATGTAAAAATTGTCACAAAATGCAAAGGGTTAAAGGGAGAGCGTGTGATTGACGTAAATGGTCCGCCCGACTAGGTTTCGCCGCAAACAAGGATGCCTAAACTTATGACTGATCAAGAAACCAAAGACCTGCTTAACCGGATCGCCGATGCCCTAGATCGATTGGCCCCTGCCCCACCACCAGAGCCAGATGTTCACGCGGCTGATGCATTTATTTGGCATGCACAACGCGGTGGGTTAGAGCCTGTCGAAACAGTCAATAAGGTCGATATCGGGTTGTTGAAGGGCATCGATCGACAACAAGATCAGCTATATGACAACACGCGACGTTTTACCGATGGTTTTGCCGCCAACAACGCATTGTTATGGGGCGCGCGCGGCACGGGCAAATCATCTTTGGTAAAGGCCGTCCATGCCCGTATTAACGAAGAAACGCCGGGTAAGCTGGCGCTGATCGAGATACACCGTGAAGATATCCCGTCGCTCCCTGTGCTGTTAGCACGCATCCGCACCGAAGATCGTCGCTGCCTGATTTATTGCGATGATTTGTCGTTTGACGGTCAGGACGATGCTTACAAATCCTTGAAAGCGGTACTGGATGGTGGCGTTGAAGGACGCCCGGAAAACGTGATTTTCTACGCCACTTCTAACAGACGTCACCTGATGCCCCGGGATATGATTGAAAACGAACGATCCAGCGCTATTAGCCCTTCAGAAGCGACCGAAGAAAAGGTCTCTCTGTCAGACCGCTTTGGCCTGTGGCTTGGGTTCCACAATGTGGATCAGCCGACGTATTTCACCATTATCGAAGGCTATGCCAAGCATTACGGGTTGGACGATCCATCAATTGATTTGAAGGCCGAAGCCTTGGAATGGTCTGTAACGCGTGGGGCAAGGTCCGGGCGCGTCGCGTGGCAATTCATCCAAGACCTAGCCGGACGATTGGGCAAATCCGTCTGATCAGAAGATTGTTTCGCATCATTCGCGAATTAAGAGTCGACCAAACAGGCAATTAATCAGTATGCGTCAGCCAAAGATCCTGACAACGATACGGGAATACAGTTGGTCCTTGTTCGTCGCAGATATCCTCGCTGGCATAACTGTCGCCATGGTTGCCCTGCCACTCAGCATCGCAATTGCCATAGCGTCAGGCGCGGACCCAGCAAAAGGGATTGTAACAGCAATTGTTGCAGGATTCATGATTTCCTTGCTGGGGGGCAGCCGCGTTCAGATCGGCGGTCCGACCGGCGCGTTCATCGTGGTCGTATCAGGGGTCATTGCTGAACACGGATACGATGGCCTGGTTATGGCAACCTTTATGGCCGGGATAATCCTATTTCTCGCGGGAATATTCAGAGCGGGAAAACTAATAGCACTTGTTCCAGAAGCCGTCGTAAATGGATTTACCATTGGTATCGGTATCATTATCGCCACAAGCCAGTTGAAAGATTTTTTTGGCCTAACCATCGCAGAATTACCCGCAAACTTCCTCGATGAAGTCCCGACACTATGGGATGCCCGTGGGACGGCCAATCTCTCCGCATTTGGCATTGCAATATTAACGCTGGTTTTGATTGTTTTGCTAAGGCGTCTGGCACCGCGACTGCCCGGTCTGATCGTAGCAGTGGGTTTTGGATCCTTTCTGGTCGTCGCGTTAGATATGCCTGTGGATACATTAATAGCGCGGTATGGGGAACTCCCCAACCAATTGCCTTGGCCGACCGTCCCTGTCTTCTCCATCTCAAGAATTATCGAATTGTTACCTTCTGCCTTCATCATTGCGTTTCTGGCAGGTGTTGAGTCGCTGTTGTCCGCGATGGTTGCCGACAAAATGATTGAAGGCCACCATAGGCCCAATGCAGAACTTACCGCGCATGGTGTGGCAAACGTCGGGTCCGCCCTAATGACAGGGCTACCCGCAACGGGTGCAATCGCACGAACAGCAACCAATATCAGGGCCAGGGGAAAAACCCCCATAGCTGGTATTGTGCATGCCTTGGTCATATTGCTGGTGATGCTATTGGCAGCCCCTGTTGCAAGCCATCTTGCCATGCCAGCGCTTGCTGCGCTTCTGGTGATCACAGCATGGAATATGACAGAGCCCCACAAGTGGGTGGATTATGCCCGAGGGACAAAAACCGACTTTGCCCTCCTCCTGCTCACATTATCGCTAACTGTTTTAATGGACCTGACGGTGGGTATTGGCGTCGGTGTATGCGTTGGCCTAGCACTCAAAGTGTATAAGGCAAAATCGTCGGAAAACGATTGGACGCCACCACAGCGCTAATTATTCAGAAACCATCTGAATGTCTCATAAATATTTGTTTTTATTATATAAAGTGCGACTTATGTTCGTTTTGCAAAAACGCCGCATCATTTTACACACTACGCGGTGTTAAATCACCCGGACGAAATACATCGCCATCCCAAAGACCATGATCGCGCCCAACGCTGTGTTCACGGCACGATTTAGGATATCCCGTTCAAAATCATCCCCTTGGCGACGCAACTGCGCATCACGGTTTTCAAACTGGCGATTGTCTAATTGGCGAGAATACATCTGCACCACATGGGTACAACTGCGTTCATGAGGATCACCGTACTGTTCGAAAATCTCGGCCCGTAGTGAGATCACCAAGCCCAGCAACCCAACCAGTCCTACCCCTAACCAACCGAAGTAAAACTTGGCTAAAACAATGGCAAACGCGATCACAAACGACATAAAGACGAATGCGACCCGCTGCGATCGAAGCAGACCCATGATGTCCATGTAAAAACTTTAGCATGGGTCTCTAAAAATTCTGTAATAAATAATCGTGATGTTTCGCATCAGCTGGTGCGCGACAGATACGTTCTAGGATCCTGTGGACGCCGTCCCTTACGAATTTCAAAATGAAGCTGCGGATTAGCCACGGTACCAGTCGCCCCCACGGTCGAAATTTTCTGGCCGCGATTTACCTTTTGGCCCCGGCGGACCAGTAACGCATCGTTATGGGCATAGGCGGTGACATATCCGCCTGAATGCTTGATCAGCAACAAATTTCCAAAGCCACGGATTTCATTCCCAGCATATGCAACCACGCCGTTTTCGGCCGCGCGTACCGGCGTGCCGCGGGGTGCCCGAATATTAATGCCGTCATTACGCAATCCACCATCTTTTGCCCCAAAATTGGAGACAACCATACCTTTAAGCGGCCAGACAAAACCTTTGCCTGATTTGGGCGGGGGCGCCGATACGCGACTGCCCGGCACAGATGGCTTTTTAGGCGGCAACGCGGCGACTTTATCACCCACAGGCACCTGTTTAGGGATCACCACAGGTTTTGGTGCTGTCCGGGGTGCGGATTTCGGGACACTTGCTTTTTGCGGAGCTGTTTGAGATGGCGACGACGCAGATGGTGCAGACGAAACCATCGGTTTTCTCGGCACAGACGTCGGGCTCACAGCGGCAGTGACAGTTTGGCTTTTCGCTTTGCCATTCGGAATCGACAGGATCGAGCCGACCTTGATCGTATACGGTGGTTCGCTGCCGTTCAGGCGGGCCAGTTCGTATAGTCCGACATCATAGCGCTGTGCGATGTTATAAAGCGTGTCCCCCTGCTGCACACGATGCTGTTGTCCGCGCGGGAATTCAATCCGTTGCCCAACTTGTAGGATGTAAGGCGGCGTGAGTTTGTTGGTGCGAATAATGGCTGACACCGGCACCCGATGCCGCCGGGACAACGCATAGACGGTATCCCCCTTGCCTACGGTCACCGCACTGGCCGCCACAAAAGCCGCATCGTTGCCCCGATTTGATTGCACGCGGGTGATGTTGCCAAAACCGCTCGCCAAAACATTTGAGGCTTTCCTCGGGCTGTTTTGGGCTGGAATTTGGATGCCACCACAAGACGAGACCAACACTAAGACCACAAGTGATTTCAGGAACACAAATCTCATGCCCCCTCCTCATCACTGATCAACGGCACAAAACGTACGGTGCCTAATTCTTCGGTTACAATATCATCGGCATGCTTGGTGATTTTCAATAACTCTTGCGTGCGTTCTTCCAACCCCACCGGCACAATCATAATTCCGCCGACATCCAACTGATCAAGCAGGACTTCGGGGACATCTATTGCCGCCGCAGTAACGATAATTCGCGAAAACGGGGCTTGTTCGGGCCATCCAGCAGACCCATCCCCAAACCGTGTCACCACATTGGTCAATCCCAGTTGACGAAACCGTTCCTCGGCCCCGGCCAACAAGGGTTTATGACACTCAACGGTATAAACGCGACGACATAGCTTCGACAAAATAGACGTTTGATATCCAGAGCCCGTGCCAATTTCTAAAACTTTTTGCCTGTCATCGAGTTCCAGGTCTTCTGTCATCATGGCGACTACAGTGGGCTGCGATATCGTTTGATGCAGACCAATGGGTAACGGTGAGTTTTCAAACGCACGATCTTGAAAGGCTTCAGGCACGAACAGCGTGCGCGGAATGTCGTGAATAGCATTAAGCACTTTTTCGGAAAACCGGCCATCTGCGGCCAGTTGCGCACGAAGTGAATCAGCGGTCGGCAACGACAGCATTACCTCAGGCCATCCTTTAATTTCTTCAAGGTTCTACGATGGGTCAGATCAAGGGCCAAGGGTGTCACCGCAACAGCACCATTCAGGACTGCATTCAAATCTGATCCTGCTTTGTATTTATCCTCATCCCGTTGCGGGCCAATCCAGAAGTAATCGTCACCTCGGGGGTCCGTACCTTTGGTCAGGCCGCCACCGATTTTGCGCCGTCCCTGGCCACAGACTTCTATGCCTGTGACTTTGGTCGACGTCACATCGGGGAAATTCACGTTGATGAATATCCCCTTTGGCCAACCTTGCTTGATCAATTTCTTCAGCACAACCGGCGTCCATTTACGCGCTGTGGCCCATTTCACCGTGTGACGGTCTTGGTAGACCTGACTGAGAGCAACGGATGGAATGCCCAACAATGCACCTTCCATCGCTGCTGCGACAGTACCGGAATACGTGACGTCCTCGCCCAAATTGCCACCCCGGTTGATCCCAGAGAGCACCAGGTCCGGCTTTTTATCCGTCATAATCTGACTGACGGCGAGTAAAACCGCATCCGTCGGCGTGCCATCGACGGCATATTTGTGGTCATGGAGATGACGTATGCGTAAAGGCCGACGCAATGTCAGCGAATGGCTGGTCGCGGATTGCTCTGTTTCCGGCGCGCAGACCCAAAGTTCGCCAACATGGGGACGGATCGCGTCTTCGAGGGCCTTTAAGCCCGGCGCGTGAATGCCATCATCATTTGATAGTAAAACCCGCGCTTTCTTGAGGTTCATCATATGATCAGGCATCCGCCTTGATCACAGTCATGCCACCCATATACGGACGCAGCACTTCAGGGATGATGACGGAACCATCAGCCTGTTGGTAATTCTCCAGGATTGCGATCAGTGTGCGACCAACCGCGAGGCCAGAACCATTCAGTGTATGCACGAACTGTGTCCCTTTCTCGCCCGCAATCTTGTAGCGCGCATTCATGCGACGCGCCTGATATTCCCCACAGACGGAGCAACTGGAAATTTCACGGTACGTATCCTGTGCCGGCAACCATACCTCAATGTCGTAAGTCTTGCGGGCACCTGCACCCATATCCCCAGTGCACAACACGATGGTGCGGAACGGTAGACCCAGTTGGATCAAAATATCTTCGGCGCATTCCGTCATACGCTCCAACTCGTCCATGGAGTCATCCGGCTTGGTGACCGAGACCATCTCAACCTTGGTGAATTGGTGCTGGCGGATCATACCACGGGTATCTTTGCCCGCCGCCCCCGCTTCGGAGCGGAAACACCACGTCATCGCGGTATAGCGACGGGGTAGGTATTTCTCATCTACGATCTCTTCGGCAACAATGTTGGTCAGCGGCACTTCGGCGGTCGGGATTAACCAATATCCATCTGTTGTTCTGAACAGGTCTTCACCAAATTTAGGCAACTGTCCCGTGCCGTACATGGTCGTATCATTGACCAGTGCCGGTGGATTAGTTTCAACGTAGCCAAATTCTGTGACGTTGTGGTCGAGCATGAACGCACCCAGTGCGCGCTCTAACCGCGCCAAACCGCCGGACAACAGTACAAACCGAGATCCGGCGATCTTGGCCGCCGTCTGAAAATCCATCATCCCTAAGTTTTCGCCAATCTCTACGTGATCTTTGACCTCAAAATCAAATGTCGTAGGCTCACCGACGCGGCGCACTTCGACGTTATCGTCCTCGCTATCACCATCCGGTACTTCGTCCAATGGGATGTTCGGCAATCCGGCCATAGCATCCATCAAGGCGGCCGCAGCTTCGGATACATCTTGTTCGGCAACAGCTTGTGCAGCTTTGGATTCCGAAACCTGAGCAATCACATCAGTCGCGTCTTCGCCCTTGGATTTCAGCATGCCGATCTGCTTCGACAACGCATTGCGTTCGGTTTGCAGTTCCTGCGCTTTAGTCTGCGCGTCTCGACGCTTGGCGTCCAAGGCGATCAGGTCAGCCGCTTGTGGTTCCAACTTGCGTCGCGCCATTCCCGCGTCAAAGGCATCGGGGTTTTCACGTATCCATTTAATATCAAACATATTTGCCGCTCTGGTTAGGTCGCATTTGAACAATATCAGGCAATTAGCACGAATTCACCGCGCGAACACCCGTTTACTCTGGAATATTAAAACGCATCGTTAATGCGGTGAATAAAGTCTAAGAAAATATCTGAAAAACAGCGTTATTCTGCCGCTTCTTCCTCGTCCAAACGTTGGGCCCGTTTCTTTTCAGCCAACCGCGCCATGAAGATCGAAATTTCATAAAGCAGTATGGTGGGAATCGCCAATCCGATCTGACTGATTGGGTCGGGCGGGGTCAAGATGGCCGCCGCAATGAATGCACATACAATCGCATATTTGCGTTTCGCCGCCAGACCGTCGGCAGTCACCAAACCGGCGCGCGCCATCAATGTCAGCACCACCGGCAATTCAAACGTGATACCGAACGCGAAAATCAGCCGCATCACCAGTGATAAGTATTCGTTGACCTTGGCTTCAAGTTCAATCGGCAGCGAGTCACCGTCCCCACCTGTCGTCTCAAACCCGATAAAGAATTCCCAGGCGACGGGCAGCACATAGTAATAAACCAACGCCCCACCCATGAAGAACAGGATCGGGGTCGCAATCAAAAACGGCAGAAATGCGGATTTCTCATGCTTATACAGGCCCGGTGCGACGAACAGATAGATCTGACACGCGATGAATGGAAAGCCAATAAACATCGCGGCAAAGAACGCCACTTTGACGTAGGTGAAGAACGCCTCGTGCAGTGCTGTAAAGATCAGACGTCGGTCGCGCCCCGTTTCATGGAACACATCTGATAGCGGCTGGACCAAGAACGCATAGATGTCTTCTGCGATATAAAAACACGCAAAGAACAGGACAAAGATCGCAGCCACAGACCAAAGTAACCGAGTGCGGAGCTCATAGAGATGCTCCAACAGGGGCATTTTTGAATCTTCGACGTCGTTCGTATTGTCGGCCACGCTGCTCAGTCCTTTTTCACTTCGGCAGCAGGTTCTGCAATCGGTGTGATCGGTGTCGTGGCTGCAGCGGGGACTTCGTCACTGGGTGCCGGGGCCTGGGTTACGGCGGGTGCTTCCAGTTCTTCCTCAACGGACGCTGTCTTTGTATTATCGCCA
This sequence comes from Rhodospirillales bacterium, assembly GCA_965659695.1. Lineage (GTDB taxonomy): Bacteria > Pseudomonadota > Alphaproteobacteria > Rhodospirillales > Casp-alpha2 > UBA4479. The sequence goes on along the minus strand of CBFHXC010000036.1, from coordinate 6,550 downwards.
GAGACCGAGTCCGCATGATTTTGAGCCGCCGTCTTCATGTCGTTTTCGAAGTCGCCCAAATCCTGCAAATCCAGGGAAATCGCCCCATCGGGATCTATGGAATTCTCAATCTCTTTGCGCAGATCGCCGCCAGTTTCGGCTTCGATCTGTTTTTTCATATCCATCAATTCAGATTCGCGGACAATATCATCCATGCCACTTTGGAAATCGCGGGCCATGCCCTTTATTTTACGAATGACACCCGTCACCGTTTTCAACGCGCGCGGCAGGTCTTTCGGCCCGATAACAATCAGAGCGAAAACAGCTATTACAAAAATTTCCTGCCAGCCGATATCGAACATGGCCGTGGATCCCGATCAGACGACTGCGTTAGAGCGTCGTCGCGTTACGCCGACACAAATGAAGGTTCAGCTACCCGCAGCCTTATCTTTCTCGGTTTCCCGAGCGGCAACGGTATCCTGAGACTCGGTTTCAATTTTTTTCTTGTCTGCGTCGTCGCCTTTATCGTCGGCTTCACCCTCTTCTTCTTTCATGCCTTTTTTGAAAGATTTGAGACCTTTACCGAAGTCACCCATGAGGCGTGAGATTTTCCCGCCACCCCCAAAGAGAACAAGGACGACCACCAGGACAATGAGCCAATGCCAAATACTAAAAGCACCCATGTAAAACTTTCCTATTCACTGTCACGTGTTAGCCAATCCCGACGAGAGCGGTTCGGATGAACGGCACGCCATTATAAAGCGCGACGACGATGCTAATCACTTAACACCGCACCCTCCCAGGAACGCTTAGATTTAAGGCCGACTCGCGATAATGCAAGCATTTTAGGGCCAAGATCAATGCCGTGACCGCGCGGTAGATTTCTTAAGAATCTTGTCCTTCGGGATCAAGCGGCTCTTCGGGCCCTTCTTCGACCTGATCCAACGCATCTTCTGGCAACGCATCTTCTTGTTTCACAGGGGCTTCACCACCCTCTGGCGCGTCCCCTTCGATGCCAGCAGCCGAGCGATATGCGTTGATCGCTGGCGACGCATCAAGCAATCCGGCCGCTTTCAATTCCTCGGTCCCCGGCAGGTCACGCAGCTTTTCCAACCCAAAATGATCCAAGAACTCGTCTGTCGTCGCCCACTGCAACGGACGGCCGGGCGTTTGGCGGCGGCCCTTTGGCTTGATCCATTCGGCCTCAAGCAATACATCCATGGTCCCTTTGGATATGCTGACGCCACGAATTTCCTCAATCTCGGCACGTGTCACCGGCTGGTGATAGGCGATAATGGCCAAGGTTTCGATAGCAGCCCGGCTCAGTTTACGGGCGACTTCGACTTCTTTGTTCAAGAAATCAGACAAATCAGGGGCCGTGCGAAATGCCCATGATGTACCAGATTTATTGAGCTGGACACCGCCGCCGTCGTATTTCGCTTGTAGTTCTTTTAGCAGCACTTTCACTTCTGACCCATCAGGCAAGCGATTGGCCAGCATACGCTCTGTCATCGGCTCGGCTGTGGCGAATAGCACGGCTTCTAAGATTCTCAGGCTTTTTTGATGCAGTTCCGGGTCAGGCGTGTCCTCCGCCTCATCTTCATCAGCTTCGTCTGGTTCAGGCTCATCAACGGGTAATGCCGTCACGTTAACCTCTTCGGATTCCTCTACCAGCCCCATATCCTCAGGTGCCTCAACCTTTACGACGGTCTCGGCGTCCACCATCTCTTCAGAGACCTCGGTCCCGTCATCATTGGCGTGTTCGTTAGATGCACCGCTCATAGCTTAGGAGTCCTTATCGTCTGTCGTCATATTGCCCGCCCGTCGCTGCAGGAAAATGGGGCCAAAAATATCAGTCTGACGGATCGTGACTTTGCCCTCTTTGGCCATTTCTAGACTGGCGGCAAAGGTCGAGGCCACGGCAGACCGGGTCAATAGAGAGCCTTGTAGGTCTTCGGGAAGAAATGTCCATAAATCCTGCCAGTCCGGTGTCGCACCCAGTAAGCGGCGCAGGCGAGCCAGCGCGTCTTCGACCGTGAAAATCTCAAAGGCTTCAATCTGCATAGGGGTTTGCGCATCTTTGCGGCGCTTTTGATCGCCGTATGCTTTCAACAGGTCGTAAAGGGTAGCATCCAGAAACTCGATCTCGCGCGGTTTGAAACGCTCTGGATTGCCGCGGGCAAAAAACTGCTGGCCCAGGCGATCACGCTCCATCAGTCTCTGCCCGGCCTTTTGCATCGATTCCAAGCGCAGCAATTGGTATTGCAACGCGTTGGCCATCTCTTCGCCGGTGGGTTCTTCTTCGCTCGATAAGTCTGGCAATAACAGTCGTGATTTCAAAAATGCTAACCACGCCGCCATTACCAAATAATCGGCGGCCAGTTCTAAGCTTTGGCGACGCGCCTCGGCGACGAATTCCAGGTATTGATCGGCTAAAGCCAGTATCGAAATGTGAACCAGGTCGACCTTTTGATCTCGTGCCAATTGCAACAGCACATCAATCGGTCCCTCGTACCCATCAAGGTCGAGAACAAAGGGATCAACACCCTTTCCTTCGCGTTCTGGATTTGGATCGAAGCCAACGATATCTGCCATGGGAATCCTTAAATTTCGGGATGGGCTAAAAGCCGAAACCCACGAGTGCCAGAATGACATCTTGCAGCCAATTTGCTGGTGCGAGAATGAGCCACCCAAACACGTTCAATTCAACCCCGATTTTGCCACCGATGTACGGTAGGAGAAAGATCGCAATCAAGACGATAAAAATACCGACACGTTCAAGCCGTGCAAGATACTGCCCAATGGACCAGGGCAACAAGCCGACGGCGACCCGACCTCCATCCAAAGGTGGCAAAGGTATCATATTAAAAACAGCTAGTAGCACATTGATAAATATCGCATTTCCAAGGTTATACCCAACCCATGCCTGGACATCACCCTCTAGGTACGGCAGCACGTGCAAGCCTGCTGCGGCAACGATGGCCATCCCTAAATTTATGCCCGGCCCTGCCAATGCAACAAATACCATATCGCGCTTGGGAGAACGCAATCTGGAGAAGTCCACAGGAACAGGTTTGGCGAATCCAAACAATAGCTGTCCACCACTCAGCAGCAGCATCCCCGCCGGGATGGCAATCGTGCCCCATATGTCTATATGTTTGAGCGGATTAAACGTCACCCGACCCAACATTTTAGCCGTCGGATCACCCAGTTTCATGGCGACCCAGCCATGGGCCGCTTCGTGTAATGTAATCGCCAGCAATACAGGGATTGCCCATATAGAGATGGTGTACATCAACGCATCAAATGAAAAACCGTCTAGCATGTCAGACGCCCTCTCATCCTATGGGCATGTGGCAGGTCGGACATCAGGCCAAGCGCGCCAATGAAGAACTGACTAGATACTCAAGCGCAGCAACATCAATATGATCGGGATTAGCAACAACCTTTCGCCCGGCCTCAAACCTTGCCCACGCCTGCTCATTCATGGCGGGGGTGGCCGCCGAAAGCGCCAGCATCTCGCACATATCACCATTACAATGTAGGACAACGTCACAACCCGCCGCCAGTGATTTGGCGGCCCGATCGCCCATTTCGCCGGTCAATGCGTGCATCGACACATCATCCGAAATCAATAAGCCTTCGAAACCGATTTCGCCACGGATCACGTCAGCGATAACGGCTGTGGACAAGGTAGCAGGCGCATCAGGATCAATAGCATTATAGACCACATGTGCTGTCATCGCCCACGGCGCATGGTTTAACGCAACAAACGGCGCAAAATCGGTGGTGCGTAGTTCATCCATTGGTGTGGAAACAACAGGCAATCCTTCGTGACTATCCACATTGGCACGCCCGTGCCCCGGGATATGTTTAATAATTGGCGTCACACCACCTTTGATAAGGCCGCTGATCACGGCCTTGCCTAACATTGCCACCATCTCTGGATCAGCACCGAATGCACGATCACCAATGATGTCGTGCGCATCCGGGACCGGCACATCTAGCAACGGCAGGCAATCCACATCAATGCCCAATGTCATAAGATCGTGAGCGATCAGACGGGCATTGGCCTCGCAGGCACTTTTGGCGCGTCCTTCATGAGTTTGCGCCAATTCCGCAAACTTGCCCTGTGCGGGGCGGGTCTCCCAATGAGGCTCGGTAAGGCGCTGCACACGCCCCCCTTCTTGATCGATGAGTACCGGCGCATTGTCGCGCCCGACCGCAGCACGCAAGTCGCTGACAAGAGTCGTGACTTGGTCTGGGTTTTCGCAATTCCGGGCAAACAGAATAAATCCCAATGGATTGATGTCAGCAAAGAGCGCGCGTTCTTCTTCAAGAAGGGACGTACCTGCACAGCCATAGATAATCGCGCTGGGGCGCGCAGGTTCTGACATCAGGCGCCCGGCTTTACGACCAAACAGCCGAGTTTCCGTTGTTTGAGGCGCTGACAAAGGGTTTTGGCCTGAGCTTCATTTGCAATCGGGCCCGCACGCAAACGATAAAAAACCCCCTTGGTTGATCCCAGATCAATCCGCGTCACTTGCAACTGCAAGGGTCCCAATAAGTCTTTGTTACGGCTTTGCAGGCGGCTCCACTCTGACGTGACGGCCTTTTCAGAACGCGCGGCTGCCAATTGCACCCGATAAGACTTCGACAAATCCCCTGCCGCTGATGCTGATGCTGATGCTGATGAGGTTGATGGTGCGGGCGCTGCACTGGCAAGTGGCTTCTTCGGTGCAGGTGCAGGAGTGCTTGTCTGCGCAGTTGGTTTGGGTTCCGGTCTTGGTTGTGGCGCTGCAGGGGCGGCGGCAACCTCTGCAGGTTTCACTTCTGGTGGTGCAGATGGCGCAACGGGTGCGGGCGCAGACTGTTCAACTGGCACGGTGACAGCAGTGCTTGGTGCTGCCGTAGGCGTACCTCCTTCTGGGACCAAGCGAACCGGCGCAGAAGGCGACGTGACATCGGCTGTTCCACGCGGTGCAGTCCCGGCAACCAAATCATTGGCTTCGGTGACGCTCCGTTTCAGTACCTCCTCGACCTCGACCGGTTTTTCACCTGCGGGCAATAACCTCTCAACACGAGGCTGGGCAGCCGTACCGTCCACCATCCCATATACCAACCGACCCTGATTCGGCACGTTCATGCCGCCGGGACTTTCAGGTTTGATTTTAACTGGGGATTCATCGGCCCTGATCACCGGCACATCTTCATCATCACCGGCAAAGATGCCTGCGATCTGATCGCCAAATCCAATCCAAGCACCGCTGACAAGAACCATCAGTGCAACAGCGACAATCGCCCATTTAATCATCCCCCCCGAACTACCGACATTCGCGGTATCACCGTCTGGCGGTATCCGTGGATCAGAGGAAGAAACTTTGTATTCATTGTCGGCTTGGAGCGCCATTCACCTAGGTCCTTAATCGAGAAATTCGCAGAGCCGCGAATCGTTGCCATTATAATCCGAATTGGCAAAGGTCACGACCTCTTGATAGGAGAAGATTGTGGCCATAATTTGGTTAAAACCCCGCTAATGTAGGGGCGGGATAATTAAGACGACCTGGATTGCAAGTCGAACAATCGCCGATGTTCGTCTTGTGCCAATCGGTCGGTCATCGATGCAACATAATCACATACCAATTCTGCCGTTTGTTGGGAATTGGCAGGCCCTGCATGACTACGGTATTCTGTCGGCAGGCATTCTGGTTCTTCCAGCAGCAACTGGAACAGATCTTTGACCACCCGGCGTGCTTTAGACGTCATTCTGTTTAACTGATAATGACGATACATGTTTTCAAACAAGAACGATTTCAGCGCTCGATCATTGGCATGCATGGACTCGGAAAACTGTGCAACGGGGGCAGATAGATGACGGATTTCCTCGGCTGTTTTCGGCGCGGCGTCGTCAATTCGGCGCTGGGTTTCTGTTAAGACATCCCCGACCATTTCGCCAATCATGCGGCGCACGGCCTCGTGGATGGTGCGGGATTCGTCCAAATCTGGATATTTCTTTTTCACTTCGTGGAATATCGGCCCAACCAAGGGAACGTCAATTAAATCCTTGATGGTGAACAAACCTGCCCGCAATCCATCATCGATGTCGTGATTATTGTAGGCAATATCATCGGAAAGAGCGGCCACTTGGGCCTCGGCTGACGCAAAGGTCGCCAATTCCAGGTCGTGTTTCGCCACGTATTCGTTGATACCGCGCGGCAAGTCATCTTTGGTGACCCCATCATAAATTAACGGGCCATTATGTTTCACAACCCCTTCCAAAGTTTCCCACGTCAAATTCAGGCCATCAAAATCGGCGTACCGCGCTTCAAGTTTGGTGACGACCATTAACGATTGCGCGTTATGATCAAAACCGCCAAAGGGGGCCATCGTCTCCTTTAACGCATCTTCACCGGCATGACCAAAAGGTGGATGACCTAAATCGTGCGCCAATGCGAGGGTTTCACCTAAATCCTCGTTCAAGCCCAAACAGCGGCAGACGGACCGCGCAATCTGGGAAACCTCAAGACTATGGGTCAGGCGTGTGCGAAAAAAATCACCCTCGTGATTTACA
>CBFHXC010000035.1:0-26981 GCA_965659695.1 Rhodospirillales bacterium | reverse complement strand
AAGCACTATTACCTGCAAGGCCTTCACCAGGTTGTCGTTAACGCTGATATTTACATCAACGGTGACGTATGGGCTCGGATCAAGCCAGAGCACCAAGCTGCTATCGAAGTTGCAGCAGATGCATCTCTGATGCGTGCCATCAGCTATCGTATCTTTGAAAACGGTAAGGCACTTAAAGACCTGACCGAGAACCACGGCGTGATCCTTCATGATACACCCGCTGATTACTTCCCAGCGTACATGAACGCAGCGCGTGCATCTCTCGAGAAGAACGCAGCTGAAAACCCATTCTTCAAGAAAGTATGGGATTCCCAAAAAGCGTTCGCTGAAATCGCTGTCCCTTTCTGGGCTGGCGCGCAAACCTCCAATGCAAAATTGGGTATGGCATTTGCGAACTCACTCAAGAAGTAAGTTCTTCTTGTGATACAACGGTTCTTGGGAGATCGACTTAATCGTCGGTCTCCCTTGAATGCGTTCAAATATTTTGGGGGGTATAAGCGATGTCAGACAACGCTGAGCCTATGAAATTAGATATCACCGATGAGATGATCGCCGAACGTCGAGGTGGCGAAAAACTCCCGGACGATATGCCGCCTTGGATGGCTGCAGTAATAACAGTTATCGATAAATTTAGTTTGCGAATTGGTCAGATCGTCTGCTGGATCACGCTGCCGCTGTGTTTCGCGATGGTCTACGAAGTCGTTGCGCGTTACGCGTTTATTGCGCCGACCAGTTGGGCCTATGACATGAGCCGCTTCATGTACGGGGCGATGTTTATGCTGGGTGCGGGCTATGCCTTGTCAAAAGGTGTGCACATTCGCGCCGATTTTATCTATCGAAATTGGTCACCGCGGACGCAGGGATTGATCGACGCCGTACTATACATTGCCCTGTATTTCCCAGGCATGATCGTCTTTTTGATCATGGGCACGGACTTTGCGATGAGTGCATGGGAGCGTGGCGAAAAAGGTATGGACACCGCATGGATGCCGCACATGGGACCGATTAAATCGGCGCTGCCCATCGGCACATTGTTCCTAATCATCCAGGGGGTTTCAGAATTACTAAAGAGTATCTATGCCGCCCAAAAGGGAAGGTGGCCCTGATATGGAAAATGAAATTCTCGGTTTGATCCTGATCGGCGTAATGCTGTTTGCGATCTTCGTCGGTTTCCCCATTTCGTTCACGCTGATCTTCTTGGGTTTCGTGTTCGGATACATCGGCTTTGGTGATGTCGTCTTCTATTTGATGACCTTCCAGTTTTCCTCGGTGATGCTTGAACAGACTTTGGCGGCCGTCCCGCTTTTTGTTTTTATGGGCATACTCATGGAAAAAGCCGGATTGATGGAACGCCTGTTTCTGGCGGTGCAGTTAATGTTGTCGCGGGTCAAAGGATCGCTTTATATCGCTGTCCTATTCGTCTCCACGATCTTTGCTGCGGCGACCGGAATTGTCGGTGCTTCGGTGACCATTTTGGGCATCATGGCCGCTAAGACCATGAACACGTCTGGGTATGATGTGCGGCTTGCCGCCGGTACGATTACCGCTGGTGGTACCTTGGGAATCCTGATCCCGCCATCGATCATGCTCGTTGTGATGGGGCCCGTGCTCGAAGTCCCAGTGACGGATTTGTTCTCTGCGGCGATCATTCCAGGGATGATGCTGGCGTTCTTGTATACCGCCTATGCATTGATCCGCTGTCAGTTAAACCCTTCATTGGGGCCGCCGTTGCCGATGGAACTCCGTGCTGAAAGCATGGGGCACATCTGGGCAGAGTTTATCAAAGGCTTGGTTCCACCATCGTTATTGGTGTTCTCCGCATTGGGGTCCATTATGTTCGGTTTTGCGACACCTACCGAAGGTGCTGCATGTGGTGCTGCCGGTTCTATCCTGCTCAGTCTCGCGTACCGGAAAATGACGCTCAAAGGCTTACAAGAAGCGTTGATCAAAACGCTCGAAATTACGGCCTTGATCATGATCCTGGTGGCAGCTTCCAATTTCTTTGGTGCTGTGTTCTCGCGTTTGGGAACGCCGGGCATGTTGACGGAGTTGTTGCTCAATCTTGATCTGAACAAGTACGTCATCTTGGCGATCATCATGGCGCTGATCTTCTTGCTCGGCTGGCCGCTGGAATGGGTCCCGATCGTTCTGATCATCGTGCCTATTCTGTTGCCACTCGTCGAAGAACTCGGCTTCAATTTAACATGGTTCGGCATCCTTGTGGCCGTGAATTTGCAGACGGCCTGGCTATCGCCGCCCGTTGCATTATCGGCATACTTCCTGAAAGGGGTGGTCCCAGAATGGGATCTGAAAGACATCTATTTCGGGATGATGCAGTTTATGGGCATTCAGCTGGTTGGCTTGTTGCTGATCATCTTCTTCCCACAGATCGCATTGTGGTTGCCGGAATACATATATGGTGGCGGTTAGTGCCACTCTCTTGACCTGAAAGACACACGACTATGGCTATCGAGTATCTAAAAAAGGCATCGAAAACTTCGACAACAGGAGAGGACGAAACGCGTAAAATCGTCTCAAATATGTTGGCGGAGATCGAAGCGGGCGACGAAGACGTTGCGCGTGCCTATAGCAATAAGCTCGATGGTTGGGATGCTCATATTGTTGTCGACGCTGCAGCTATTCAAGCTGCGGCGTCGCAGGTCTTTAAGCACTCAAAGAACGATCTACAACCATGAACCCATCCATCATGGATTTGTTTTCACTATCGGGGCAAGTGGCACTGGTTACGGGGGCGTCCAGCGGTATTGGCCGGCATATGGCGACAGTGCTTGCCCTCGCCGGTGCGGACGTTGCCCTTGTCGCACGTAGGGCCGATAAACTGACAGATGCGGTTCAGTTAATTTCTGACCACGGTGCGCGAGCGACAGCGATTTCTGCAGATCTGAATGATCGTGCGCAACTGGACGGTGTCATTGACGAAACTGCTGCCGCATATAGTTCACCGACGATTGTGGTCAATGCGGCGGGTGTGAATTTTCGCGAGCCTTGGGACCAAATCACTGACGATAGTTGGGATACGACGATCAACCTCAATCTATCTGTGCCATTCTTTCTGGGACGTAAGTGTGTGCCTGGTATGATGAAAAAAGGCTACGGTCGGATCATTAATATAGCATCATTACAAAGTTATCGCGCATTTGCCGATAGCATGCCCTATGGTGCATCAAAGGGCGGTGTGACCCAATTGACGCGTGCGATGGCCGAGGCATGGTCCAAAGATGGTATCACAACGAATGCAATCGCACCTGGGTTTTTCCCGACTGAGTTGACGGGCCCCGTCTTTGGAGATCCTGAAAAGTCTGCTCACAACGCAGCGATGACTGCCATTGGACGGAATGGGGAGCTATCTGATCTGGATGGGGTAACTGTTTTCCTTAGCGCCCCCGCATCCGCCTACATTACGGGTCAAGTGATCCCCGTAGACGGCGGCTTCACAGCCAAATAGGAATTTGATATGCGTGCACTTGTTTACACTGGTCCCGAACAAATCGAATTCACCGATGTGCCGGACCCAGAGCCTAAATCAGATGAAGTTGTGATTAAAATCGATGCCGTGGGGATCTGCGGATCTGACATGCATGCCTATTTGGGCCACGATGATCGACGCCCTGCTCCGCTTATTCTGGGACATGAGGCGGCAGGTGTCGTGACCACGGGCCCGGGCGCGGGACGACGGGTTGTGATCAATCCATTGGTTACGTGCGGTGCCTGCCAAGACTGCTTGGGTGGGCGTTCCAATTTGTGCGCCAAGAGAGAAATCGTATCCATGCCGCCACGCCAGGGGGCCTTTGCCGAGCAAATGGCGATTCCTGAACGTAACTTGATTGATGTGCCTGAGAATTTGGATATGACCCACGCCGCCTTGGCAGAACCGCTGGCAACGGCATGGCATGGTGTTGTATTGGCGGATCGCCATGCCGCACGCCCCATTTCTGAATCACGGGCGATGGTTTTGGGTAGCGGTGCCGTGGGATTGGGTGCAGCGTTATCATTGAAAGCATTCGGCTGCATGGACGTGACCGTTGCAGAAACCAACCCCCTGCGCCGGGATACCGCGATGGCCAGCGGGTTCAGCAGCGTCATTGATCCAACCATAGATGGGGCTGTCCGCGAAGGATTTGCTGAAATCGTCATCGATGCCGTGGGCAACAAACATACTCGTGCGGCCGCGATCAAAGCGGCACGTCCAGGCGGTGTTATCGTACACATTGGATTGTCCGATGGCGTCGATGGTTTTGATGCGCGCCGACTGACGTTGCAAGAAATCACGTTTGTTGGCGCCTACACCTATACCATGAACGATTTCCATGCGACGGTCGCTGCGATGGCATCGTGTGCGTTGGGTGATTTGCAATGGATCGAACAGCGTAGCCTTGGTGACGGGGCGGTGGCTTTTGATGATTTGTTGGCGGGCCGCTCTGGTGCGGCCAAGATCGTATTACACCCAAGTGCCTAGAACTGATCTTTAGATCAGGTGACCTCGTTCTGCGGGCTGCCATTCACAAAAGCTTCGATATTATCAATCAGTTGGTCTGACAATACCTGAAGGGCCTCTCGGCTTGCCCATGCGACATGCGGCGTCAGGATGAAATTCGGTCGATCCATGATTCTCATAAAGGGATGATCATCAGGCATCGGTTCGCTTAAAGCGACGTCAAAACCTGCCCCAGCAATTTTGCCTGCATCCAGTGCGTCAACCAGCGCGTTTTCGTTGACCAATCCACCTCTAGATGTGTTGATCAGTATTGGGCATTTTACCATCTGGTCGAATTCGGGGGTGCCGATCAAATCCTTTGTGTCATCGGTCAGTGGACAGTGCAGCGAAATGACGTCGCTCTCTGATAATATTTTCTCGAATGGTGTGTAGAACGCGTCTGGATTGTGATCTCCGCGCCGGGCTGCATACCGGACATCCATGCCAAAGGCTTCAGCCAGCCGACCGACAGACTTGCCCAATTCACCTGCACCGATGATCCCCATCACTTTGTTCTTCAACTCAAAAACGGGGTAGTCGAAGTAACAGAATTGACCGGCGTCAGCCCAGCGACCTTGGCCGACCGATTGATGATATGGGACCAATGAACGGGCCAACCCCAGGATCAATGCGATGGTGTGCTCGGGGACGGTTGATGTGGCGTATCCGCGTATATTTGAAACCGTAATGCCGCGCCCACGGCAGGCATCCAGATCTATGACATTCGTTCCCGTGGCGGCAACCGAGATCATTTTCAGTTGGGAAAGGGCCGCGATTGTTTCCGCGCCTAGCGGCACTTTGTTGGTGACAATGATTTCGGCATCCTGTGCGCGCTCTACTATCTGGTCAGGGCTGGAACGAGGGTAGTTGGTCCATTCATGATCAAAACTGGGACCACGGACGGAGACAAACTCCGGCAGTGTTTCGCGATCCAAAAAAACAATGTGCCGTTTCGCGCCCATGATCATTCATCCTGATGTTGTGTTTAGCAATCAACGTAATCGGGTTGAACCGATAGGTGCAAGTGCCTCTGTGATATGCGAAAACAAATGCTCTGATGAGAAAGAACAAAAAATAGGGAGCTCCCCAAATGCTTTACGATCTTCGAACCTATACCTGTAGACCAGGCACAATCATGAAGCAGTTCAAGCTTTATTAAGAATTTGGTTTCGTGCCACAAACCCGTCATTTGGGACAACCGGTCGTTTATGCATCGACTGAAACAGGTGATCCAAATAAGTTTTATCACATTTGGCAATATGAAGACGCGACCGACCGAGCCGCGCGGCGTGCTGCCATGCAAGCGGACCCAGAATGGCAGACGTTCTTGGCCAAAAACCTAGAGGCCGGTTATTTGATTGCGCAGCAAAACACCCTTTTGGTGCCGGCACCTTTTTTCGACCCAAAGGGTTAGTGACTGATGGGTACAGAACTACGACTTTGCTGGGGCTGTAAATGTGTTTGGTATGAAGTTCAGCTGTAAATAACGGCACTATTCATTAGGGGCTCTAATAGTGCCTCGTTCCGAGGAGGAACTAAATGATCATCGCTCTGGTTCAAATTCCAATTGATGGGCCCAAAAGGTCGCACGATTTTGTCGTTAATCAGTCTCTGGAGTCGACAAAGATCTTCCATAGTGTCAAAGGTCTGCGCCGCAAATACTACCTTAACAGTGAGGAAGGCGGCGGAGGAATATATGAATTTGCATCCAGGAAAGATGCCGAAGCTTGGTTTCATGAAGGATGGGCAGATTGGATGGAGGGAAGGTTCGGCGTACGCCCAACCTTAACTCTCTTCGACAATCCGGTCGTTCTTGATAACGAGAGTGGTCAAGTCAAAGTGGATGGTGAAGTAGTAACATCGCCTTGGCTTGCGGGCGTAGATGACTGAAAATATAGATGCGCTCATTCTGGTATTTGGGGAGATATTATGCGGTTTTCAGGCTACGCCATTTTGGGGCTTGTCTCGGTCGTCATATTGACTGGCTGCTCACGCGACAAGTCGTCTGTCGATGAAAGTAATATTGTGGCTGCAACGCCGAGCGCGATCACGATCAAGTCTTCGCGGTTGAGCGAACCCATAGAGGCGGCACAAGCACACTGCGCCAAGTACAGGAAAAAAGCTGTATCGCGTGGCGGGGTGCCGCTTGGTAGCCCCACGATCAGCGTGATGTGGGGGTTTGACTGCGTGAAAGAGTGATCTACAGGCCCTGCTTTTGAGTATTGGTACCAAGGCTTGTTTCTCTACTGAAAGTTCTCATGACAGATCAAAAACCGATTATCGTATGGTTTCGCCAGGACCTGCGCATTGCGGATAATCCCGCTCTCTCGGCGGCCGTAGATACCGGCCAGCCGGTCATACCTATTTACATTCTGGATGATGAAACTCCAGGCGATTGGAAACTGGGTGGTGCCGCACGCTGGTGGCTACATCACTCTGTTAAGGTCCTTGCAGAATCATTGAACAATTTGGGCGGCACCCTGATCTTGCGAGCCGGCAACGCGAAATCGGTGATCGCTGATCTCGTCCAAGAATGCGCTGCGGCAGGGGTCTATTGGAACAGGTGCTACGAGCCCTTTGCCATTACGCGCGACAAAGACATCAAAGCGTCACTGCAGGACGCTGGACTAGAGGTTAAGAGTTTCAACGGATCGTTGCTCCATGAGCCGTGGACGATTGAGACCAAGGCTGGTGGCTTTTATAAGGTCTACACCCGCTATTGGTACGCTTGCCGCGACAAGGGAACGCCTGAGCATCCCATTGATGCGCCAGAGAAAATCATATCCCCAGATACGATGCCACAATCCGATGTTTTGGATGATTGGTCTCTGTTGCCCACTAAACCTGATTGGGCGCAGGGTTTTCGGGACCGTTGGACACCGGGTGAACATGCTGCGCAGCAACGACTGGATGTGTTTTTGAACGAAGCTGCTGAGCAATACATCGAGCAGCGTAATTTGCCTGCCGTTTTAGGCACATCCAACATGTCGCCATACCTGCATATAGGTGATATCAGCCCACGCCAGATCTGGTATCAAACCGTCAAAAAGATGAATTGGACGAACGAGACAGAGGCATTTCTGAAAGAGATCGTGTGGCGGGAGTTTGCCTATCACGTATTCTACTATTTGCCAGACTTACCGGAAAAACCCATGAACCAGAAATTTGCCGAGTTTCCATGGGCGGATGATCCAGACGCCCTAAAAGCATGGCAGCAAGGCATGACGGGCTATCCGATGGTCGATGCTGGGATGCGCGAGCTTTGGCAAACGGGTCATATGCACAATCGGGTGCGGATGATTGTCGGCTCGTTCCTGGTGAAGCACTTGTTGCTACCGTGGCAAGATGGCGAAGCATGGTTTTGGGATACGTTGGTTGATGCCGATTTGGCGGTGAACGCGTTTAGCTGGCAGTGGATTGGTGGATGTGGTGCGGATGCGGCGCCGTATTTCCGAATATTCAATCCCATTACCCAGGGCGATAAGTTCGATGGCGAGGGGGAATACGTTCGCAAATTCATCCCTGAAATCGCTGGCCTTCCCAACAAGTATTTGTTTTCACCGTGGGAAGCGCCCAGTGATGTATTAGAGGATGCAAAGGTTGAGTTAGGTAAGACTTATCCCAAACCGATTGTTGCGCACAAAGCCGCCCGAGAGCGTGCACTCGATGCCTTTAAGTCGTTACCCAAAGCAAATGCCAGCTAGGCGCGAATGACCCAGAGAAAAGCTTCGGCGATCATCAAGCACCAGGCGATGACTGTGATGAAGATCGCAAAAGACGGCTGATTGGCGACGCGTTTGAACGGCGAGTCCATTGGTCGGTCATCATAGATTTCTTGATACTGTGTATCGCCCTTGCGGTGTTTGATCGAACGCATGGCCTCGCGCTCAACAAAGTTAAAGCCATCTCGCATGGCGACAAACTCGCGGTAAATCGGGACGACCACGCCGAGAAACATAAACACAGCACCGGTCAATCCGTACCACGGTGTGATGCCCGCCTTGACGATGCCACCCAAGGCCGTCCCGCACAGCACAAACCCGATCCCGTTGATCGCGATCAGCACATTGACCCTGTGTCGCCGTGTCATGCAGGGTATTTGCGTGGTTTACGCATCATCAAAGTCGTCCAACCATCCTGCGACCATTTGCCACTGAGTTTTAGCCCGCGCGCGCCAGATTTCGCCACGACCCATGGCGCATCGCGGGTCATCAAGCCCGATAGAATGATATGGCCACCTTGCGACATCGCAGCAATGGCATTGCCCGCCATCCCCATCAGCGGTCGTGCTAAAACATTGGCGACGATCAGATCAAAGGGTGCATTCTTGCGAATGGTATCGTGTCGAAATCCGCTGCCGCAGACCGTTGTTACTTTGTGGGCCAGCTGATTGATACTGGCATTCAGCTTTGCCACTCTCACAGCTTCGGGATCGATGTCTGTTGCGATGATTTTCGCGGGCCATAATGTGGCTGCCGCAAATGCCAAAATGCCGGATCCGCACCCTAAATCCAAGATACGCGCGACGTGTTGTCTTTTTGCATGGTCCGCCATCGCTACGAGGCACGTCGCAGTGGTCGGATGGGTGCCGGAACCAAATGCGGTGCCCGCGTCGATCTGCAGCGCAGTTGCTCCTGGAGGATGGGCGCCTTCGTAATGACTGGGGTAAATAAAAAAACCTGCAACGTGGATAGGCTCAAAGCTGCTCAGATTATTTGCCAGCCAATCGCGCGGTGTCAGAAACTCGACCTTTAAAACAGGTGCTTCAAATCCGAATACAGCGGCGGTGACCGCCAACCCTTCGCCGAGTGACAACTCGTCGGGTTCCCGGTCAGAGTATCCCTCAACCCGCCATTCCGTGCCGTCATCACCGAATGATGACACGGCGAGGCAATTCCCACTGAACAGCTCTTCAAACGCGGGCACGGCCGCTTGTGGGATGGTGACTTCTAACCGCCATAGCGGGACAAGGTGATCTGATACCATCATGCGGATGATACGAAACTGGCCATAACGCGTTTTTGTCCGGCTTTCTCAAAATCGATATCCAGCTTATCACCGTCACTAGATATGACCCGGCCATAACCGAATTTCTGGTGAAAAATTCGCGTGCCTACATCAATCTTGGCACCGTCATTGGTGGGTTTGTATGAACGGCTGCCGCCCGCTTCGATCATCCGGCGGCGAGATCGGCCAATACCGTCCACGCCGGAGAACGGGTCTTCTGAATGATAAGCGACCGCATCCTGGCGCGCATAAACGCCGCTTTCAGATTGTGCATCAATATGTTCGGCGGGTAGTTCATCAACAAAGCGCGATGGCATCGTGCTCTGCCATTGGCCGTACACCCGGCGATTGGCGGCAAACGAAATCATGGCGCGCTTCTTGGCCCGTGTAATGCCGACATATGCGAGACGACGTTCTTCTTCTAAGGACGCCAAGCCCCCTTCATCCAGGGAACGTTGATTGGGAAAAAGGCCGTCTTCCCATCCCGGCAGGAATACGGAATCAAATTCCAAACCCTTGGCCCCATGAAGGGTCATGATGTTTACTTTATCATGTTCGGCGCGATCATCGTTTTCCATGACCAGACTAACGTGTTCCAGGAATGCCCCCAAAGATTCAAAATCTTCCAGAGCGGCGACCAGTTCTTTAAGGTTATCCAAACGGCCAGGGGCATCCGGGTCTTTTTTCATTTTCCACATATCGACGTAGCCACTGTCTTCGAGGACTTGGCCGCATAACTGTGACGGCGGCAGTACAGCGGCCAAATCGCGCCAGCGTTCAAACATCACTAAAACATCTCCCAGGCTTTTCCGGGCTTGTGGGCGTAGTTCATCTGTTTCGTTGAGCATCGCGATGGCGCGGGTGAGCGAGATACTCTGCGACCGTGCATAA
Organism: Rhodospirillales bacterium; assembly: GCA_965659695.1. GTDB lineage: Bacteria > Pseudomonadota > Alphaproteobacteria > Rhodospirillales > Casp-alpha2 > UBA4479. The sequence continues at coordinate 16,588 of CBFHXC010000035.1, read as the reverse complement.
CCATGGACCGTCTGGAGCGTTGTTTTGCCGACCCCGCGCGTGGGCACATTCACGATCCGCTCAAACGCCAAATCGTCATCAGGCTGGGCGATCACGCGCAGATACGCGATAGCATCGCGGATTTCCTGGCGCTCATAAAATCGTGGACCACCGATGACCCGATACGGCACGCCAATGGTGATCAAACGTTCCTCGAACTCGCGGGTTTGAAACCCTGCACGGACCAAGACGGCCATATCGTTGAGCTTGTTGCCCTTGGATTGCAGTGATTCGATCTCGTCACCCACCATGCGTGCCTCAGATTCGCCATCCCAAACGCCGCGGACTTTGATTGGCTCACCCTCGTTCACATCTGTCCAAAGGGTCTTGCCCAGTCGTCCCTCGTTATGGGTGATAAGCCCAGATGCAGCGGCCAAAATGTGTGGGGTGGATCTGTAATTTCGTTCTAACCGGACAACGCGTGCACCCGGGAAGTCTTCTTCGAACTTCAAGATGTTGCCAACTTCGGCACCGCGCCAGGAATAGATCGATTGATCGTCATCGCCGACGCAACAAATGTTGCGATGTTCCTGCGCCAATAACCGAAGCCATAGATATTGAGCGACATTGGTATCCTGATATTCATCGACCATGATGTATCGGAAGCGTCGCTGAAATCCTTTGAGCACATCCAGTTGCACGCGGAACAGTTCAAGGCATAACAAAAGCAAATCGCCAAAGTCAGCGGCATTTAGCGTTTGTAGGCGTTCTTGGTAGTCTTTGTATAGTGCGAGCACCTTGCCGTCGCCCTGACCGGATTCGCTGGCCGGCACTTTATCGGGCATGAAGCCACGATCTTTCCAACGCTGGATGATCGATGATATGGCACGGGGTGGCAGGCGTTTTTCGTCAATATCGTGAATATCGATCATCTGTTTGATCAGACGAATTTGATCATCAGAATCCAGAATGGTGAATTGGGGTTTCAGCCCGACAGCTTCTGCATTGGCCCGCAAAATCCTTGCGCCAATGGCGTGAAATGTGCCAACCCACCAGCCTTCGACCGGGCGTCCAACCAAGCGTGACACGCGCTCCTTCATTTCGCTGGCAGCTTTGTTGGTAAACGTAACCGCCAGAATCTCGCCAGTATTTGCCCGGTTTTGCATCAGAATATGGCTAAGACGCGTCGTCAGTACCCGCGTTTTACCCGTGCCTGCACCCGCCAGGACCAACACCGGGCCTTCGACGGCCTCAACCGCTTCGCGCTGGCTTTCGTTCAGCCCTGATATGTAATCTGGGGAGCGCGGTGGTGCCGCAGGGGCGGGCTCGTCTGATAGGTCGAAAGGATCATTCATGTTGTCGTTATAGCACGCACATACTTGCTGTCATCGCCACCGAATATCATATGCCTTATTGATTATGCTCTTCGTGGCGAACCTTAAGCAGAGCGCGGTTATAAGCGGTCATCACGTCACGATGATGGACGCATCCTGAGAACTTTTGCGTGTGCTGATCACGTAAAACGGCAATGTGATCCTCGCCCGATTCGCGCATAACCCGCATGGCTTCGATCAGATTATCTGACTCCTTCAGGGTTGGCGGATGTCTGCGGGCGATGTCAGAGGCGTCTACCGTTTGGTCGCATTCTTGATCGAACAAGGTATCTCCGCAGTCTTGCAGCGTAATGGTGCCAAATAACTCGCCGGTCGGTTTCACAACAAAGAGCTCACCCGTCGTTGAGGCGCTGAGCTTCGTACGAATTTCTGCGATGGGCGTGCTGGTCGCAATCGTTTCCGCCGCGATATTTGTGCCGTGGTCTAGGATATGGCGAACCTTGATGGCATTCATCACTTCATTCTCGAAACCGTCCCGAAGATCAATGCTGCGTTTTTTCAATTGGACGGCAAAAAACGATTGTCCATAAAGGTTATGTGTCAACTCTGTCGACACCACGATGGCTAACATTACGGCCAGTGACAACTGGTAGTCCCCGGTTATTTCAAAAATGATCAGGGTCGTTGATATTGGCGCGCCCAGCACAGCTGCGGCCACCGCACCCATACCTACAACGGTGTATACACCCACCCCGGACGCAAGTTCTGGGAATACGCTGGCCGCGATCAGGCCATAGCTCGACCCCACCGCCGCACCCAAAACCAGCGCGGGTGAAAACACGCCACCAGAGAATCCAAACCCCAAGCACAGCGCCGTACATATAATTTTGGCGATGCCGATCATGATCAGAAGTTTGACCTCAAACTGGCCTAATATGGCCCACTCGACAAAGCCATACCCAACCCCCATGACCTGAGGTAACCAGATGGCGATGATCCCCACGATAACCCCAGCCATAGAGGGTTTCATCCAGATGGGGACATCGATCTTTGTTGCCAGATGTTGCGCGGTAAAGATGCTTTGCATCATAATGATCGCAGCGACAGCGGACACGATACCCAGGCCGATAAAAGCTGGAAATTCCCAAACTGACGTACTGTGGTTGTCGCCCAGTAGGAACGCCGATACCTCGCCGAAATGTATGTGCGACAACGCGGTGCCAGCAACGCTAGCAACCACGACGGGCGCGAATGTTTTTAGTGCATATTGCCCAATGACGACTTCGGTTGCGAACAAGGCCCCAGCGATAGGGGCATTAAATGATGCGGAAACGGCAGCGGCGACACCACACCCTAAAAGGGTTCGCGCCAATGCTTGAGACAAATGTAATCGGCGACCCATCCAACCGGCCAAAGACGCACCCAAATGCACAGCTGGCCCTTCTCGTCCGACAGATGCGCCGGATCCAACAGAGATCGCGCTGTTGATTGCAGAGACCAGGCCCACCCGCGAAGACATATGTCCGGCCTTCATGGCGGATGCCTCTACTACATCGGCCACGCCTTGGTTGCGTCCGTTTGGCATGAACTTCCAGGTGATCAAGCCGACGACGATGCCACCAATAATCGGTGCCATGACCAGTCGCCAAGCGGGGACTTCGATTTCGTAGCGTGCCAGCATATCTGTTGTAATGGAGAACCAAAAAAGTTCTAACGCTTCGATGGCTTCTCGGAGCGCAATGACAGCGGCACCCGCAAGACAACCGATGACAAGCCCCAGGGCGACCAAAAGCAAATGTTCGTTGCGAATGGTCGAACGAAACGCGGACTGGATGCGTCCAAAGGTGATGCGCGAATCCGGCATGTCTGAGCCTTGTGTTAAGGTCCAAGCATAGCCTTGAATTCGTTAAAGAAAAGGCTAACGGCGCTGCATTGCCTCGTTAACGGGTAAACTGCACGCGTTTTTAGAATTTCTCGGCGTCTAGCGAATAACCTGCGGAACGAACCGTACGGATCAAATCCGTTTCGTTAGGCCCATTGAGTGCTTTTCGCAAACGACGAATATGAACGTCTACGGTGCGTAGTTCGACATAGATATCGCGTCCCCAAACCCGATCCAGCAACTGTTCACGGCTGAACACACGGGCTGGTTTTTCAAGTAAAGTTCGCAACAAGCGAAATTCAGTTGGCCCCAACTTGACCGCGCGTTCACCACGCATCACACGATGGGTTTCAACATCCATCGAGATATCTTCGTAGTCCAACGTATCACCCGCTTGTTCCGGGTGCGCACGGCGTAATACAGCCTTGATACGGGCCGTTAATTCGGCAGGGGAGAATGGCTTCACGATGTAATCGTCGGCACCTGTTTCCAAACCTCGGATGCGATCACTTTCTTCGCCCTTGGCCGTCAGCATGATGACTGGTGTCGTGCGTGTCGCTGTGCGTTGCCGCATTTGCCGACAAATTTCAATCCCCGACATGTTCGGCAGCATCCAGTCCAAAACCACAAGGTCGGGATCGTCAGCGTCAATGGCTTCCATGCCACCTTCGCCATCACGGGCGACCGAAACGTCGAACCCTTCGGTTTCCAAGTTGTAGCGCAATAGCTCAACTAGCGATGGGTCGTCTTCGACAATCAGAATTCGGGACATTTCATACATGATACCGCTCTTTCAAATTGATCAATCATCGCCGCCAATGACGATGTAACTGGACTCGTCACCCTTTGGTCGCGTCTCATCCGGCATTTTACCATGGACCAAGAAATAGACGTTTTCTGCAATATTTGTCGCGTGATCACCGATCCGCTCGATGTTCTTGGCGACGAACAACAGGTGTGTGCAGGCAGAAATGCTGCGTGGGTCTTCCATCATGTAGGTCAGCAATTCGCGAAACAAACTGGTGTGGAGTGCATCTACCTCGTCGTCGCGCAGCCTCACATCTTCGGCCAAATCAGCGTCACGTTGGAGGTAAGAGTCCAAAACAGTCTTAATCATGCCTTGAACCACGTCGCCCATGCGCGAAATCGTTCGGGCTGGTCCAACAGGTGGTGTCTGCGTGATAGCGACGGTACGTTTAGAAATGTTTTTCGCGTAATCGCCGATTCGTTCGATCAAGCTGGCGATCCGAAGTGCGGTGATTACAACACGTAGGTCATCTGCCATCGGTTGGCGAAGGGCCAACATCGAAATCGTGTGTGCATCGACGAGGTGTTCCAGATCATCGATACGATGATCGCTGGCTATTACACGTTCCGCCAAGTCGCCATCGCGGGCGACCAGTGCTTTGATGCAGTCAGCGAACTGATGTTCTGCCAAACCACCCATCTCGGCGATGAAATTGTCGAGTTGACGAAGATCTTCGTCAAACGCTGAAACAATATGATTGCTCTCAGAAGGCATTTTCTAATCGCTCCCGTTCAGCCGAACCGGCCGGTGATGTAATCTTGAGTCCGTTTATCGTCAGGAGAGGTGAAGATTTTGTGTGTCTCACCCACCTCAACCACGTAACCCAAATGGAAAAATGCAGTGCGTTGCGAGACCCGCGCCGCCTGCTGCATAGAGTGCGTCACGATCGCAATCGTGAAGTTCTCTCGCAATTCGTCGATCAGTTCCTCGATCTTAGCTGTCGCGATGGGGTCCAGAGCAGAACACGGCTCATCCATCAAAATGACTTCTGGCTGCACCGCAATCGCGCGCGCAATGCACAACCGTTGCTGCTGACCTCCTGAAAGACCTGTGCCTGGTTCAGTCAAACGATCTTTCACCTCTTCCCAAAGCCCTGCTTTGATCAGGCTTTCTTCAACGATTTGGTCGAGTTCAGCTTTGCCGCGTGCGATGCCGTGAATATTCGGCCCGTATGAGACGTTCTCGTAGATCGATTTTGGAAATGGATTTGGCTTTTGAAAAACCATGCCGACCTTTGCGCGAAGGTGCACCACGTCGAGTGTATTGGAATATATATCCAACCCATCAAGTTCTATTGAACCGGTAACCTTGCAGATATCGATGGTGTCGTTCATCCGATTCAAGCAACGTAAGTAAGTTGACTTCCCGCAACCAGATGGCCCGATAAGTGACGTTACTTCGTTCGCTCGGATGTCAAGATCAACTCCGAATAGCGCCTGTTTTTCGCCATAGAACACATCTACGTCTCTGGATTTGAATTTCGTATAGTGTTCTGCATCGTCCGTAGGTGCCTCTGAAACAGGCATCGTAGGTTTAGAATCCGGAATATTTGTACTGACTTCGCCCATTATGGCTCTCCTACCAACGACGTTCGAATTTCTTGCGAAGCAGAACTGCCATCGCATTCATGAATATTAAGAAGCCCAGCAACACCATGATGGCGGCAGAGGTCCGCGCGACAAACGCGCGCTCGGGGCTATCAGCCCACAAGAAAATCTGCACCGGCAACACGGTCGAGGGGTCTGTAATGCCGCCTGGCACATCGACGATAAACGCGACCATGCCAATCATCAGCAGCGGTGCGGTCTCACCCAACGCTTGCGCCATGCCGATAATAGTACCGGTTAAGATGCCGGGCATGGCCAATGGCAAGACATGATGGCCAACCACCTGCATCTTAGATGCCCCAAGGCCGAGTGCGGCTTCGCGAATAGATGGGGGCACAGCCTTCAGCGCTGCGCGAGATGCGATAATGATTGTTGGCAGTGTCATCAAGGCCAAGACCATGCCGCCGACCAGTGGGGCGGAACGGGGTAGACCAAAGAAGTTGATGAACATGGCCAAGCCCAGTAATCCGAACACGATAGATGGCACGGCTGCGAGGTTGTTGATATTTACCTCAACAATCTGTGTCAATCTGTTCTTGGGCGCGAATTCCTCAAGGTAAACAGCCGCTGCGACCGCAATCGGGAATGACAGCATCATGGTCACTAGCATGGTAAAGAAAGAACCAGATGCAGCGCCTAAAATCCCTGACAATTCGGGGTCGCGAGAGTCAGCATTTGTAAAGAATGTGGTGTTAAAGCGGGTTTCGATCATCCCCATGTCTACAAGGGTATCGAACCAGGTTAATTCCTTATCGTTCAGCCGACGATCATCCTCGCCAACATCACGATTGATAACGCCCTTATTATAGAGGTCGAAATCAGCAGCGACGGGAACTTCGAGCGTGATGGTCTTGCCTACCAAGCTAGGGTCTTCTGTCACCAGTCGTTGAAGCTCAAAACTGGCACCGCTGCTTAGAATTTTTGTAAGGTCACGCTTGTCGCGGCGAGTCGTGACTTCTGGAAAGATTGCACGGAAATCGTCAAAAACGATTTTTCTGTAGTTGGCGCTTGCGAGAACAGCCGGATCACGGTCCCCCTTTGGATCAATGATCTCCTCAGATAAGTTGACCTCTAGCTTGATCACGGTCTCTGAGAACGCAGGAAGACCGTTAGTGATGATCGTGCCAAACAGGATGACAATAAAGCCCATCGCGATGGCAATGGCACTAATCCCGTACGCTTTAAAGCGTCGTTCTGAGGCATAACGCTTCTTGAGGCCGCGCTTTACCGCTTCGGATGCGCGTGCGGCGCGGTCTTGTTTGCTGTCTGTTGGTTTTTCTGAACTATCCATTACAATATCAGTCATACTGCTCTCGGTACTTGTTGACCACCGTCAATGCGATGATATTCAGGCACAATGTTACGCAGAACAGCACCAGGCCCAGGGCGAACGCCGCCAAAGTCTTCGCGCTGTCGAATTCTTGATCACCTACAAGTAGGGTCACAATCTGCACGGTTACGGTGGTGACAGCTTCGAACGGGTTCGCTGTCAGATTGGCACCCAGGCCGGCAGCCATCACAACGATCATGGTTTCCCCAATCGCGCGAGAAATCGCCAACATGAACGAACCGACGATGCCCGGAAGGGCTGCGGGTAAAATGACACGTTTGATGGTTTCGGACTTGGTGGCGCCCAACCCATAAGATCCTTCGCGCAGGCTTTGCGGAACGGCATTGATCACATCATCAGATAGCGACGACACAAATGGGATAATCATGATGCCCATGACGATGCCAGCGGCAAGTGCGCTCTCGGATGAAATGACAAGACCAAGATCGAGGCCGGTATCGCGCATCAAAGGCGCCACGGTAAGGGCGGCGAAGAAGCCATACACAACTGTTGGGATGCCAGCCAGAATTTCCAACATTGGTTTAACAGAATTCCGGATTTTTGTTGGAGCGTATTCGGCCATGTAAATGGCAGAAAGTAAGCCGATAGGACCAGCAATGCACATCGCAAGGAATGAAATCAACAGTGTTCCGGTGAACAGAGGGATCGCGCCGAATGCGCCACTCGAGCCTACTTGATCCGCTCGGAGCGCTGTTTGAGGGCTCCATTGCAAACCAAATAAGAACTCTGCCGGAGACACTTTTTCAAAGAACCGAATGGATTCAAATATCAATGACAGCACGATGCCAACAGTTGTCAGGATCGCGATGGTTGAAGAAATAATCAGCAACGACATCAAGATCGTTTCAACGCTGGTCCGTGCTCGGAAATCTGTTGAAATTCGCGCCCGGAAAAACCCTATTGCCGCAATCCCAATCGAGAGAATTACAACAAATCGTGCCAAATCGCCAATTGCCGCCAAGCTGTTGTAACGGTCAGCTGTTTCGCGCACGTCAGTTGTGATTTCGCCTGATGTAATGTTGCCAGATGCCAAGTTACGGATGTCATTCATAACCAAGGACATCTGCGCTGGGTCATCTGTTGCGATGGATGCAGGCAGACTGGATTGGACTATCGATTCGACGATTGGCGTTTGCATCGTCGTCCAAACTGCAAGCACGAGGATCGCTGGGAGACCACACCAGAGAGCGACAAAATATCCGTAGTAATGAGGGCGAGAGTGAAGGGCCCGAGCATTTCCGCCAGCAGACTTCATCGCGCGGGAGCGACCCATGTAGTAGCCAGCGACTGTTAAGCCAATCAGCGCGATAAGAACAAGATAAAACGACATGAGTGGAAGCGCCCCTAAAGAGTCCCGACATCGGGAAAGTTAGTTCTTGGCCTGTCGAAAATTCCAGGCGACCTCAGCAGAATAATGGAAAAACTAAATAGAACGGAGTAACAAATCGAAAAGACCCCCGGGCTAATCCCGGGGGTCAGATCAACGATTAGAAGCTGATGTTGTTAGCCATCATTTCGCCGTCCTTACGGAACTTTGTCCGCTCGGCTGCTGGCATTGGTATCAGGCCGCGATCGGACAGATACCCATCTTCACCAAATGCTTGCTCGGAAGAGAACTCAGCAACATACTCTTTGATGCCAGGAATTGTTCCGACGTGTGCACCTTTTACGTAGAAGTAAAGCGAACGGGATACTTTGTAAGAACCGTCAGCGATGCTTTCGAAGGTTGGAGTTACACCCTCAACAACAGAACCTTGAACTTTGTCAGCGTTCTGATCGAGGAATGAATAACCGAATACACCGTATGCTTTAGGGTTCGCTTCGAGCTTACGAACGATCAGGACATCGTTTTCGCCGGCTTCGACATACGCACCGTCTTCACGAACACCGTGGCAAACAGCTTTGTATTTTTTCTTGTCAGTTTTCTTCATCGCTTTGATGAAATCGAATGTCTTACAACCACCTTCGAGAGCCAGCTCAGCGAACGCGTCACGAGTACCGGAGGTTGGAGGAGGGCCAAGCACTTCGATCTTTTTGTTTGGAAGTGAAGGATCGATGTCGCTCCAGTTCGTGTTATCGTTCTCTTTCAAGCCGCCTTTTCCGTCAGGAATATTCTTCGCAAGGGCGAGGAAAATTTGCTGCTTGGTGAATTTGGCTTGGTCAGCGGATTTGGCGTTGGCAATAACAATGCCGTCATAACCAACTTTGATTTCTGTGACGTCGTTTACGCCGTTTTTGCCACAACGCTCAACTTCGGATTTTTTAATCCGACGAGAAGCGTTTGTGATGTCTGGGTGTTCAACGCCGACGCCAGAGCAAAACAGCTTCAAACCGCCGCCAGAGCCAGTGCTCTCGATGACGGGGGTTTTAAAATTCGTGGTTTTGCCGAAACGCTCGGCAACAACCGTGGCAAATGGATAAACAGTGGAAGATCCGACGATGCGGATTTGGTCGCGGGCTTCAGCCGCTGTGCCACCAGCCGCAACAAAACCTGCTACGACGGCAATGCCAAGAAACTTACGATACATTTGGTAACTCCTGCTTTCATGCATAGGAAAGAAACATCTATTAACCGACGCGACAAACTAACTATTGATAATTTCTATCGCTTCGATGGGCGCAACCTATGTGACAGAGGAGACCTATTTATGACAGTAATATTACGGATTTATGACACATGCTCTGTGCATGTGGTGAAATAATATAACGTATTGATAAAAAATAATATTATGTGGATTTAGAAGATTCAGAAGACGGTGCAGATCTTAAAATTGCAGTGAAAGTGCTGCCTTTTCCGATCGTGCTTTCAACCGATAAGTAGCCGCGATGGCGACTCACGATATGTTTGACGATGGCGAGTCCCAGGCCCGTGCTGTTGATACCTGTCTCTGCCATGCTTGATCGGGCCTTATCAACTCTGAAAAATCGCTCGGTTAAACGTGGAATCACATCTTTAGGGATCCCCGGGCCATAATCTGTGACGCTGACTGCAATCCCCTCATGCGTGGTCCCGGGCACGCGTGTTGTCTCTGACACACGTACATCAACAGTTTGATTCTCACCGCCATACTTGATCGCATTTTCAATTAAATTCCGGAAAATCTGATTGAGTTGATCGGAATCTCCGAGCGCCAAAAGCTTGTCGGTAGAAGTTTCGAGATTAATTATCACGCCGCGTTGAGACGCTTGTGGCTGAAGCACTTCAATGACGGCCGTCAAAATATCCTGCACATTGACAGATTTCTTGGGCGCTACGTGTTCGTTAATTTCGACACGCGTCAATGAGAGTAAGTCCTCGATCAATCGCGACATTCGTTGGGATTCGCGATGCATGATATCGAGAAAACGCGTGCGCGCGGTAATGTCGTCACTCGCCGGACCTCGCAATGTCTCGATAAAGCCGATCAATGCCGTCAAAGGCGACCGCAATTCGTGGGACACGTTTGCGACAAAATCGGCGCGCATTTCTTCGGCTTTTTTGGCGGCTGTGACGTCATTCAACACAACGGTTGCCACAGAACCGTCTTCAAGCGGTGCATTTGCCAATCTTTCGGTGCGAAATGCCAAGTGTCTGGAAACAGGCACTGGCAACACGATTTCACCGGATCGTTGCTCGTTCCCCTGCAAGACAAAATCGATGGCATCTAAGACGCTTGGATGACGAAGGCTCAATGCCAAATCTCGCCCCATCGCAGCAACCCCGAGAACTTCTAAGGCTGCGCGGTTCGCGTGAATGACCCGTCGCTTGCCATCAACGACAATCACCGATGTCGGCACACAATCTAATACTTCGATGGGTATGGATGCATCGGCCATGATGGGTTCTCAAAAGGGACTATATAAAATCAAAACTATTTCTTCGGGATGCCTATAACACGTCCCAACTGCTTTGGTCGTGGCAATTCGGCATGCTGCGCTGAAATGTCTTTCAACTGTAACATGACGGCATCGGGAAATGGACCCACGCGTCGCGTGTTCAAATTCACCTGCAAAATCATCAGTTCGTTGGTCGCCGCAAGGGCACCATCTGATTTTCGATACATGCGGTGAAACAGATGAAGACGCTTTTCATCGATGGCAATCACCTGAGACGAGACCTCGACGATATCATTTTCCATGACCTCGTCTTCATATGTGACATGTGCTTCGGCCACGAAAACGGAACTGCCAGTCGATTCGCGAAGGGCCATATCCATGCCGATGAATTCCAAAAAAGTATCCGTTGCGTGATCAAAGGCTAACACGTAATGGGCCACATTCATGTGGCCGTTATAATCGACCCATTCTGCAATCACAGGTTCATGATGGATAATCGGCGGAATTGTGGTGCTCATGTATTATTGACCTCTATAATCAGGTGACTTCTGTTAGCGGATCAGCAGATTTTTGTCGACGCGATAAGGGAAGCACCTCTTTGCTGAAAATAGAAAGACTCCATCGTCAAGGTTTGCAATCCATACATTTGGAGGTCCCCAGCGGCGTGTGCATTGCCATTCGTGGGCAGTCGGGTGCTGGAAAATCTTTGTTATTGCGCGCGATTGCTGATCTCGACCCTAACACCGGGAATATCACGCTAGACGGCAAAGACCGAAATTTATTTGCGCCCCATCAATGGCGGCGTGACGTGTGCTATGTGCCTGCAGAAAGCGGGTGGTGGTTAGATGATGTGAAAGACCACTTTGAATTTCCTGATAGTGCTGCCGGCTACTTGGTGCGATTGGGGTTCCCTGACGATGCGCTGTCTTGGCGCGTAGACCGATTGTCCACGGGTGAACGCCAGCGGATGGCATTGCTTCGAGCGATGGTCCAAGGGCCAAGAGTACTTTTGTTGGACGAGCCGACATCAGCACTCGACCCTGAAGCGACGGCGAAGGTTGAAAATCTGATTCATGAAAAAGTCGAGAGCGGTATCACGGTTATTTTGGTCACCCATGACATAGGGCAGGCGACACGGATGTCATCTGAACGATACGTGATTGAAAAGGGCAATCTGCGTTTAGAGGAGGCTGCCTAGTGGCCGAATACATCGCACTCAGCTATTGGGATATCGCGATTGCCGCGTCGTTGTTGTGTTTGAACGCGGGGCTTTCGATATACTACAAGCTGGGCACGGAAAAACGCCTGCTCATTGCGGCCACGCGCATGGTCGTCCAACTGACTTTGGTTGGGTTGGTGTTGAAAGCCCTGTTTGCCACCATGTCGCCGTGGCTGACATTATTGGTCGGGCTGTTGATGATCGGCTTTGCCGGGCGAGAGGCAATTTCACGCCAAGACCGGTCATTTATCGGATTTTGGGGGTATGGTCTGGGTGCGGGGTCAATGTTGCTCGCGGCGGGGACCGTGACGGTTTTCGCGCTGGGGACACAATTCCATGCAGATCCCTGGTATAATCCTCGTTATGCGATTCCGATTTTGGGCATGATCCTGGGCAATACCATGACGGGCGTTAGTTTGGCGCTTGACCGTTTGTTGGCCGAAGCGGATACGGGCCGCATGAAAATCGAAGCTAGGCTCGCACTCGGGCATCCATTTCGTGCTGCCATGGAGGTGCCGATCAAGAATGCGATGCGCGCGGGCCTCATCCCGACGGTGAATGGTATGGCGGCTGCAGGTGTCGTGTCGTTACCAGGCATGATGACAGGACAGATACTTGCGGGCGTCGAACCCGTTCAGGCCGTAAAATACCAATTGTTAGTGATGTTCTTGATCGCAGGCGGGACAGCTCTTGGCGTTTTTGCATCGACGATGCTGGCGATGCATCGTTTAAGTGATTCACGACAACGGTTACGCTTGGACCGATTGAATGTATCTATTCATTAAGAATCACCCAGAAATGCCGGAAATTGTTGGCTCTTCTGGGGCCGGCGTTGTAAAAGCGGCTCACGAATTCATTTAGTTCAAGGAAACCGCGCTCCTATGTCAGCCGCCGGTTCTAACAGTCAGACCATCGCCATTTCCGTCGTGGTGCCGGTAAAGGACGAAGAGGAAAATATTGTTCCTCTCGCCACTGAAATCGTGAGCGCCTTAGAAGGCGTTGAGCCGTTTGAAATCGTCTATGTCGATGATGGCAGTGGTGATCGCACACCAGCAGTTATTGATGAAGCCAAACAAACGTTTCCCATGCTCCGAAGCATTCGCCACAAGCAGTGCGCCGGTCAATCGACAGCCATTAATACGGGGGTACATGCGGCAAAGGGCGAATTGATCGCGACGTTGGATGGGGATGGCCAGAACGATCCAGCAGACATCCCTGCTTTATTGACCAAATACCGTGACGAGATGGGGAATCATAACGGTCCGATCATGATTGCCGGTTGGCGGGCGAAGCGAAAAGATACCTGGTTAAAGCGTATCTCTTCGAAAGTCGCGAACGGAGTTCGCTCGACATTATTAGGGGATGCCACACCCGATACAGGTTGTGGTCTAAAGGTATTTCCCCGTCAGGTATTTGTTGATTTCCCTGCCTTCAATCATATGCATCGGTTTATGCCTGCGTTGACGATCCGCGCCGGTGGCAAAGTGATCTCGGTCGAGGTCAATCACCGCCCGCGTGAACGCGGACAATCCAAGTATGGATTGTTCAATCGTCTGTGGGTCGGGATCGTCGATATATTCGGCGTGATGTGGTTGAAAACACGTCCTGTCCGGGTCGAAATCGAACCCACGGATCCGCCTAGTTCATCATGACGCCAAAGCTGGTCATTCGTAGTATCGCGTTATTTGCGTTGTTGATCGGTATCGGTTTGCTGATCAAAACGACTTCGCTCGGCGGTATGTTGGACAAGGATTGGATCGATCAAGCTGTGCGTGGCCATGGCCTTGAGGGTGAGCTCTTGTTTCTTGCTGTGGGGATGTTCTTCACCGCCGTGGGGCTGCCTCGTCAGGCGGTCGCGTTTCTGGGGGGCTATGCTTTTGGGATTACGCTTGGGACAGCAATCAGTGTACTATCCGCTGCGATGGGCTGCGTGGTCACGTTCACCGTCGCACGTTACCTAGCTCGAGATATAGTAGTCCATAGGTTTCCGGAAAAACTGCGGCGATTTGATGCGTTTTTGAGCGAGAACACATTCACTACAACAATTCTGATCAGGTTTTTGCCACTTGGATCGAATGTGTTAACGAACTTGCTGGCCGGTGTTTCAAGTGTACGAATTATTCCCTTCGTCAGTGGTTCCGCATTTGGGTATATTCCGCAAATGCTAATTTTTGCGATTGCCGGGTCTGGATTCGCCGTTGAGCCGAACTTGCGCCTGGCGATAAGTGTTGTGCTATTTGCGGTGTCTGGCGGTATGGGGCTGTGGCTGTATCGTCGGTATCGCGATAGCCACCATCTGCAAAATGCAGGTGTGGTCGAAGCCGAAGATGTCGGCCCAAGCGAGGCAGCGACGAAGTAATGCAAAAAAGCACGCTTCCGATTTGGTTGGCCTGCTGGGCGTTGGCTGTCGCATCTGGGATTGTCTTTCGCCCTGTGCTGCCCGTTGATGAAACGCGATACCTCTCCGTCGCGTGGGAAATGTGGTTTCGCGGTGACTTCATCGTCCCCTATTTGAACGGCGAGCCATATCACCATAAGCCCCCCTTACTTTTTTGGCTGATGACGGCGGGCTGGTCGGTGTTTGGCGTGAACGAATGGTGGCCACGATTGGTCGCGCCATTGTTTGCTGTCGGCACATTGTGGGGCAGTGTTCGATTAGCATCTTTGTTATGGCCGGATGATAAGATCACACCTCAGTTGACGCCGTTATTCCTGGTTGGCACGGCATTTTGGGCGATTTTCCAAACCGTAACGATGTTCGACATGATGTTAGCCACCTTTACTGTCATGGGCTTGCTTGGTGTCGTTACATCGTGGCGCACCGGTAGCTGGTCGAGTTGGCTTTTGGTTGGTCTGGCCATTGGCTTGGGCGTATTGGCAAAAGGCCCGGCGATTTTGCTGCATATTTTGCCGGTGGTCCTATTGGCACCCTGGTGGGGGCCTAAATTGCCAAATGCACCTGATCAGCCTTTGATCCGATGGGGGCAGTGGTATTTCCGCCTGTTTATCGCGGTTTTAATTGGCGCGGCGATTGCTCTCGCTTGGGCGATACCAGCCGGCATTCAGGGCGGTGAAGAATACCGCAACATGATTTTCTGGGGACAATCAGCGGGCCGAATTGTCAAAAGTTTTGACCATGCGCGTCCGTTCTGGTGGTACTTAGCGGTCATACCGCCATTACTTCTGCCTTGGCTTCTCTGGCCACAATTATGGCGCAACTTGCGATCAAAAATTGGGGTCTCTGATGGGGCTTTCCGATTACTAGCGGCATGGGTGGGGCCGGCTGTGTTCGTCTTTTCCCTGATTTCTGGAAAACAGCTGCATTATCTTTTGCCGGAATTCGCAGCCTTTGCGATGATGTTTGCACGTGTTTTATCAGATCAGGTAGATAAACCTGTATCGCGATCGAACAGAGCATTGGTCTCCGCATTTTTCGCTGTTCTCTGCATTCTGCTCTTGGTATTCCCGCATTTATCGGGGCTCATGAGCAACCCACAACGTTTTGAACTCTTAGATCCTTATTGGGGTGGCGCGTTGGCGATGATGGTCGCCCTGATTTGGTTTTTAGGCGCGCGATCCGTTGGCGCTGCGGTCAAAGTCATCGCCGTATGTATGTCTGGATTGATATTGGTTGCGCACCTGGTGGCAAAGGACAAGTTGGACCAGACATATGACCTGACACCCATCGCGATGGCGCTAAAGAAATACGAAGACAAGGGTTACGCACTCGCGAACTTTGGGACCTATCACGGGCAGTTTCAATTTCTGGGTCGACTGCGAACACCGCTTGCGCAACTCGGCATCGACTATGATGAAACCAGTGCGTATATCGACAGTACGAATAAGGGTGTCGTGGTGGCGTATTATTACCGCCGAAACATGCCAGTGTTTCCCGCGGATGCAGTTCCGCTTGAGGAATTTCGGTTCAGAGATTTCAATGTGAAGATTTGGTCGATTGATCTTTTCAAAAAATACCGGAAACTCGGCAATCGAACTTAGAAGTGCTCAGACGCCAGGTGTTTTGCCACTATCGGCGACCTGATTAGATCGAATGCGCCGTTCGAGTTCGCGGCGTTCCAATTCCCTACGATCTTCCAACCGGCGCTCCTCGCCATCCCAACCGGGAACCTTGTCATGAGGTATTTGCGCTTGGCACCTTTCACGATCTCGCCGATCTTCCTGACGGCGATTATGATCACGTTGACGATCAGCATCCATCGGCCAGAAATCGTCAATCGCATTGGTTTCCCAAGCTTCATCACGTTCCCGACGTTCCTCGGATCGTCTTTCCTGTTCAGCACGTCGGTCGCGCTGGCGCCGCTCTGTGCCGTCCCATCCCTGAACGGCTTCTGGTAATGCTTGGTTTGTCCGGCGGTCCGATGCCCGCCGATCTTCACTGCGGCGATCAGAAGCTCGTCTGTTGATGGCTGCTTGAGAGTCTTGATCGTCAATCATGCCATAACAACCTGCTTGAAGGTGCTAGGTATCACGCCTTGGATAACGCTGGGGCCAGGAACTAGGGTCAGAACTCATTAACCATTAATTGATTCAATGATTTGGAACTCAATATAGGAGATTTCAGATCATGAGAC
>CBFHXC010000034.1:0-28204 GCA_965659695.1 Rhodospirillales bacterium | reverse complement strand
TGCGGAGTATCCGAGATATAAATTCAGCCCTTAGACAAACGCACGGCATAACGCACGGTAAAAATAAAAACGCCCTAGCCGTTTCCAGCTAAGGCATTGATTTTATTGGTAGCGGAGGAGGGACTTGAACCCCCGACACGCGGATTATGATTCCGCTGCTCTAACCAGCTGAGCTACTCCGCCACACGTTTGGGAGTGCCGGATTTACGGCTTCAGGGCCGTCCTGTCAAGGCATCTGGTGGGTGGGAAATTGCGGGTCTGAGTTACGCGGTATTCATGCGCAATGATGTCCCGTATATGTAATGAATCCAGCGATCACATCCCAGGTCTTGGTACGTCAGCACATCCCCCTTCTATTTTCTGACAACCAGGACATATCCGGCTACACTGCAAGTAAATTGGGCTGAGAGGCTTAAGTGCAGAAACACATTACTTTTTCCATCGCCGCCGCGTGGCTGACTGCATTAAGCCTGACCATTTTCAGTATCAGCGCTGCGAAAGCCGAGAAGGTCGACCTTGAACTGGTGCTAGCCGCCGATGGATCAGGGTCTATTGATGATGAGGAACTCCGGCTTCAGCGCGAGGGTTATGCCGCAGCGATCACCAACCCGAAAATCCTTGATGCCATTCGCGGGGGCTTTCATCAAAAAATAGCGCTGGCGTTTGTCGAATGGGGTGGTCCCTACTCGCAGCACACCATCGTCGACTGGCGGGTGATAGACGGGCCAGAAGCCGCCGCCGGTTTTGCCGCCACGCTGCTCGCGGCGCCACGCGCAGCGGAGAGCTATAATTCAATATCTGAGGCCATCATCTATTCCGTTAATTTGATAGAAGCCAACGCGTACGAGGGCCGACGTAAGATCATAGATATTTCAGGTGACGGGCCGCAGATTAACGGTCGCCCCCTTCCAGAGGCGCGTGCGCGGGCGATGCTGGCAAGGATCACCATCAATGCGCTGGTGGTGTCATCACCGGGCGGTGGCTACCCCGGTCCACGGGGAGAGCCCCTGATCGAGCATTATCGAAATGACGTGATTGGTGGACGCGGCGCCTTTGTTCACATGGCAGAGGGACGAGACGGTTTTGCACCGGCGATTTTAAAGAAAATGATACTGGAAATCGCCACGCTTCCAGAGGATCATCAAAGAGTCCCCGTGGCGTCCACGTCTGACTGATTTTGCTCGACGGGTGTTGCCGCCGCTGCGTCATCAATACGGTGCAAAAATGCCCGCGTCCCCTGCTCTGAGGTTTCCAGCTTTCGAAGCAACTGGGTGGCCTCGGCCTCGGACCTGCCCTCTTCGGTCAACCAAGGGCGATCCGTTAAATCCCCTTTCGCCATCGGGCGGGGAACGGGTTCTGGATCTTTGACCCAATAATTGACCATTTCTGGCGCTTGCAAAGTAGGCGTGGGTGCAGGTTCTGGCTTTTCGTATCGGCTGGGGTGGGGCCCGAAATAACTGACCAGGCGGCGCTCATCAGAGTGCTTCGGTTTGCGGTAGCATTGCGTGCCCGCGAGTGACTTGTAACAGTACACAGGCTTTCGGTCATACACATGGCGCTCATATTCATCGACATGACCACATGCTGCCAACGTGCCAAAAACAACCGTTCCGAATATTAGTTTCTTCAAAGGCATCATATCCTCCATCTCTTTTTTGGGAGCTTAGGAGCAGAAATAATGCCAATTGTGCTGGGTTCATGAAAAATCCCCTGCCGCATCTCTGCGACAGGGGAAATTGATCAGATTCAGTGCCTTACAGGCGAGAAAATCAGTTGTTCAAGTCAATCACGGTGCGACCACGGATGCCGCCTTTGAGTATCTTACCGGCCAATTCTGGCAAATCGGCAAATCCTGCCGGGTTTGATGCCTGATCCAACTTATCCAACGGCAATTGCGACGCGAGACGATCCCAGGCGACGATCCGGCGCGCCTTGGAGCATGTTGCGCTGTCGATCCCACACAAGTTGATACCTCGAAGAAGGAACGGCAGCACAGTCGTATCAAGCTTGAACGAGCCCGCGTTCCCAACACTGGCGCATGCGCCCCAATAGGCCAACGTCGCCAATGCGTGGTGCAGCGTATTACCACCCACATTGTCGATCACACCGGCCCAACGCTCGCGCCCCAAGGGCCCTTTGGGGCCTTCTGCCAATTCCTCGCGCGGCACGATGGTCGTGGCACCCAGTTCTTTTAGGTATTCACCTTGCTCGGCCCGGCCGGTCGATGCCGCAACCTTATAGCCCAAGTTAGACAAGATCGATGTTGCGATCGATCCAACGCCACCAGACGCACCTGTGACCAGAACTTCAAGCTCTGCGTCTGTACTGAGGCCATGCTCTTCAAGGGTCATGATGGCCAGCATCGCAGTCAAACCGGCCGTCCCAATCGCCATGGACTGTTGCAGCGACAGACCGCTCGGCAGTGGCACCAGCCAATCACCTTTGACCCGCGCACGGGTTGAATAACCACCCCAATGCACTTCGCCGACACGCCAGCCGGTCAAAATCACTTCATCCCCTGGTTTAAAATCAGGATTGTCTGACTCCTCGACGACACCTGCGAAATCGATACCCGGCACGTGCGGATAATCACGAACCAATTTACCGATGCCATTCAGGATCATACCGTCCTTATAATTCAGCGTGGTGTACTTAACTGCGACGGTGACATCACCTTCGGGAAGACGGTCGTTCGGCATCGTTTCGAAATTGTGTGAAACTTTACCTTCGTCATCGCTGTGTAAAACTAATGCTTTAAATTCTGTATCGTTCATTCGTGTATTCCCCATAATGCTTGCGTTTGCGTGAACATACGGTGGCAGTGAATAAGGTCAATAAAGACCTTTCAAAGGGCGATATATTGAAGTGCAGGCAGAAACCATCTATCTTTAAAAATCAACGTTAAAAAGCATCAAAATGGCCTCGGACTCCCTTTAAACGCGCGAGTACACACCCGGCGAGATTATATTTTCTCAGGGGGATACCGGTGATGAAGCGTTCATTGTCGAGAGCGGCCAAATTGAGATTGCGAGCGGCAACGGAAATGCCGAAATCGTTATCGCAACCATCGAAGAAGGTGGGCTATTTGGCGAAATGGCGCTCATTGACGACTCGCCACGCATGGCAACGGCCCGCGCGATGCGAAAAACAACGTGTATCGTTGTCCCCAAACGCGTTTTTGGCCGATTGATGAAGGATGCACACCCTGTGCTGCGGGCCGTGCTAGGCACAATGATGCAGCGCGTGCGGGGCAAGGCTTCTAAAACGGTCGGATCGACAATCGGCTAATTTAGGCGGCGGCTAATTTAGGCGGCGGCTAAATTAGGCGGCGGCGACTTGCCAGCGGCTTTCTTCGCCTGCCCCGAATGGCACTAACGTCTCGTCTACATGCGCAGGATATGTCTCTGGCACTGACCATGGATTCACCTTCATAGTCAGCTTGGTCTCGTTCACGGGCAGCCCGTAAAATGCCGGCCCATTCAGCGAGGCGAAGGCTTCTAGGTGCTCCAGCGCGCCCTCTTCCTCAAACACCTGTGTATAAACCGGCATGGCCGTCGGTGCCGAGTAGACACCAGCACATCCACACGCAGACTCTTTTAAATGCTTGGCATGCGGAGCCGTATCCGTTCCTAAAAAGAACCGATGATCACCGGACGTTGCCGCTTCTCGAAGGGCTTGTCGGTGCAGTTCTCGCTTTGCAATCGGCAAGCAATACAAGTGCGGGCGAATGCCACCTTTAAAAATATCTGATCGATTGATCACCAAATGATGCGCGGTGATGGTTGCCCCCATTCGACCACTGTCGTCAGCCAGCACAAAATCTACGGCGTTCTTGGTCGTTGCATGTTCAAAAACGACCTTAAGGGCAGGTAAGTGATGACACATGGGTGTCAGGACATGATCAATGAAAACGGCTTCGCGATCAAAAATATCAATTTCCGGACTTGTGACTTCGCCATGGACCAATAGCGGCATGCCGATCTCCTGCATCACTTCCAGCACGGGCATGATATTCGCTACGTCGCTGACGCCCGCATCTGAATTTGTCGTCGCCCCTGCAGGATAAAGCTTGGCAGCCGAAAATACGCCAGCTTCAAAACCCATGCGCAATTCTTCTGCGTCAATATTGTCTGTCAGATAGGCTGTCATCAATGGTTCGAACTGCACACCATCCGGCACAGCAGCCATGATGCGATCACGATAATCTGATGCCTGTGCCATGGTTGTGACCGGCGGCACCAAGTTCGGCATGACTATGGCACGCCCAAAAACCGATGCGGTCGCAGGGACAACGGCACCCAGCATATCCCCGTCACGAAAATGGACGTGCCAGTCATCGGGCCGTGTGATTGTGATTTCTTTGATATCGCTCATATGATTAATCCCTACGGCCTCAGGAATTTGAGATTCTCGAATAGCTTCACGAATTCAGAGTTTATGGTAGCATGGTGGCCCTCGTCCATGCGGAGTTGATCTTATGAAGCGGTTTTTGTTGATTTTTTTGATGTCGTTGGCTTTGCCAGCTATGGCGTGGGCACAATCGTCTAAATATTCGACGTGGTCGGACCCGTCCAACCCAAGCGCTCAAACGCCAAGTGGCGCTGAAGTGCAAGGGTTTGTAGAGAAATTAAATAATTTGGTCGATGAGGCTGAGAAGGCGCGGGCTGCGGACCCTACATTCTTAAAAGATCTTCGCGCGCTGGCGAACAGCTACAACGTTCCCTCTCTCCGCACCATTTTCAGCGATACGTTTGAAGATGGAAACTATACCCAAGGCCCCGTATGGAATGTGGTGTCGGGCGCCTATTTCATCGAGAGTGGTTGGGGACTTCGTAATAAGATCTTAGAGGCTACGCAAACTGCGCAGGCCACGAAAAAAGTGGATAGCGGTGAAGACCTAGCCATCGCGTTGCTCGGCTCAATCCTACAACAGGCCACGGGCACTCAGCAGCAACAGTCAACCAATTCAACTCAGGCTTCCGCTCAAGAAAACCTGATCACGTCATCTGTCAGAATTAGCAACGCTTTCGATATGTCGATGGAAGTCTCGTCTTGGATTGCCAATGGCCACTTCGAAGCTGGCGTTTTTCAGGGCAACAAGGCCAATGTGGGATACCGGATAATGTATCAATCGGGCCAACCCCTACAATTGCTGAAAGTTGGCAGCAAAGGCAGAACCACAATCGCCCAATCCAACACCTTCCTCACGTTAGAGGACAAAAAATTCCACTCGATTGAATTGTCACGCGCGTCGGATGGGCAAATGGTTGTCTCAGTTGATGGGACCGAAATGATCCGTGTTACTGACAGATCATTCTCAGATGTATTTGACGGGGTGCGCATATCAGATCAAGGCGGTGATTTTATTGTGAAGCGAATTTCCGTCGATGGCGTTTAGGTTTCCACGAGCACATCGAAGACACTTCCCGATACATCAGCGCCTATGATATGCGCCTGATGCCAGAGCGCATAAAAAAGCAACGTCCACTGGGCTTTGCCATAGTCACTACCAGATTTAAATAATTTCTCAACTGCGGGACTGTCGCAGACTTCGAACACGCCTTGTTGGGCAGCCACCAATGGGCCAAGTTTATCGCCCTTTGATGCGATCCACTCGCCAACGGGTACGGTGAAGCCACGTTTCTTTGTGAACGGTTTGCTTTCGGGTAACGCGGTGGACAGCCATTCGCGCAATACCCACTTGCCATTCCGGTTTCGAATCTTGAAGTTGTTTGGCAAGGTAAATGCGAAATCAGCAACGTAGGGATCTAAGAACGGCACTCGCCCCTCAACGCCGTGGGCCATCAAACACCGGTCCAATTTGATCAGCAGATCATTAGCCAACCACCCCGCACTGTCCGTCGCCTGTGCCACCTGCAATCGGTTACGACCATGCACTTTGGCCTCGGCCTCGTCAGCTGCAATGCCATCACGCCAATGCAGTGGATGGGCTCGTAAGACACCCAAGTCATCCAAGATCGCGGCATGTCGCATCGGCCGCCCCCCCAATATTGAGGGACGCAGCGTACGCCGATATCGACCGTACCCCGCAAAAAGCTCGTCACCGCCCTCGCCGGACAACACAACCTTGAGCCCCATCTCGCGGGCTTTGCGGGCCAGAAAATACATGGGGACAATGGCGTAATCTGCTGCTGGATCATCCATAGCATGGGTAATGGCAGGCAATTCACTCCAAAAATCAGCATCTGTCACATCGATTTCATGGTGATCAGCGCCTGCGGCCTCGGCGACAGCACGTGCATGTTCGCGTTCATCATTCACGCTGGTATCACCAAAGCCTGCGGTCAGCGCCTGAACCGGGGTCGGGTTCAGGCGACGCATGGCAGCCAAAATAACGGACGAGTCCGTTCCACCTGATAAGAACATGCCATAAGGCACATCGGCGCGCTGGTGGACGTCGACCGAGTTCATCATGACATCATCAAATCTTTGAACAGCCTCACTTCGGCTGATCGACTTGGGCCCGCCGGGTGGCAAGGCATCAATGATCTTACGTTCGGCAACCCGGCCGGCACGAATCACGATGGTTTCGCCCGGTAGCAATCGATACACACCTGCTATCGGTGTTTCTGCACCTGTGGTGAATTGTAACGCTAACAACTCATCACGCTTGGTTGTCTGGACGATTGGCTTCGCCAATTTCGCTGCCAGCAATGCCTGCAGTTCTGACGCAAAAGCAAAACCATCGCTGGTTTGGCCGTAATATAGTGGCTTAATACCAAATGGGTCCCTTGCAAGAATCAGCGCGTCATCGGCAGGGTCATGCAAGGCGATGGCGTACATACCGCGCAGGTGCTCGGCAAAATCGATCCCATGCTCCATAAATAAATGCAGGATGGGTTCACAGTCGGATTTCGTTTTGAACTCTACGCCCGTTATCTGCTCACGAAGTTCGATGAAGTTATATATCTCGCCGTTGGCAATCAGGCAGATATCTTGATCTTCGTCTGTTCGGGATGCGTATAACGGCTGATCGCCGGTTTCTAAATCGATGATGGCAAGACGCGTTTGAATCAAGGCCACGTCATTCGCGTGATAATGGCCGATCCCATCAGGGCCACGATGTTCGATGGCATCGGCCATCGCATTCAGCACCTGAATGGCAGGAGCTGAACCGTCGCGGCTCATGAGCCCGGCAATGCCGCACATACTTAGCCTATGACCTTCTCAAAAAAATCCATGTAACTTGCGACCACGCGATCTTCGGTGAAGTTATCATGATAGGATTGATGCCCTTTGCGGGCGATCCGATCCGCTAGATCAGGGTCTTTTAGGACGGCACGAATGGCCTTGCTCATGGCGATCTCGTCATCAATCGGCACCAACAAACCTGTTTCCATGTTTTCAATTAATGTACCTGGCCCCATCGAGTCTGCGGCAACAACGGGCAATCCCTGTGCCCAGGCTTCAATCACCACGTTGCCCAATGGTTCGTGTCTTGAGGGGCAAACAAACAAATCAGCCGATGCCATTAATGCTGCCGTATCATCACGCCAACCCAAAAAGCGAACCCGTGGCTTAATGGCGAGTTCTTCCGCCAACTTTTGCAACTCTTCTTTGAGCGGTCCATCCCCGGCCAACCAAAGATAAACATCAGGCACACGTGCAATCGCCCGCAACAAAGTATCAAAGGCTTTGTTTTTGTGAAGCCGCCCCAAGGCCACAATCAAAGGCACACCTCTTGGGGTGTAATACTCAGACCGGTCGAGTGGATCAGCCTGCTCGCCGGAGACAAAGTTCGGCAAATAGTGTGCTTTCTCTCGGGGCCAACCTTGCTCGGCCAGATATTCGACGATGTCTTCGGTATTCCCAACTAAATGATCGCACGAACTGTAATATTTAAGATCGTAGTATCCACCCAACCGAGCCACATGAACAAAGTCGCCATCGGGACACATGCGCGTAGCCCGGTTCATCCAAGTTAGAACAATATCGGGCTTGAGCTCCTCGATCTCACGCTTCAATGCCCTTGGTGTCGAGAAATCAAATCGACCACCAAACTTCATCTCAATCGGCTCCACACCGCCTACCCGTAACAAATTCGCACGGTTTGGATTTTCCCGAATGATCACGCGCTGCTCTAAGCTATTCAACCGATTAAATGCGATGGCCAGACGAACAAAGAAAGCCTCTGCCCCGCCGAATTCCGCCCCTGCCATGGCCTGTAAAATCTTCATGTTACTCTGATCAACTTTTCAAATTCGGCAGCGGCATCAGTCCACCGCCAGCTGCGTTGAATTTCTAATGCCCGCTGATGTTGCGCTTTCCACAACTCGTCATCCGCTAATATCTTACACGCAGCCTCGCCAAATGCCGTGTCACTCGCTGAAATAAATCCTGTTTCGCCATCCACAACACGTTCTGGCATTGATCCGATCGGCTGCAAGACTGCGGGAACACCCATCGCTTGTGCCTCTGCAACGGATGCACAATAGGTCTCATTGATATCACCACGATACAACATGACGCGCGACATGCGTAGCTCGTCCATCAACTGCGCTTTCTGGACTGGCGCACGCAACCTTACGCCCTTTTCAGCCAAGCTTGTGGCACGGTCGAGAACCGTTGCCATCTCGCTCGACTTTCTGGCGCCCGCCTCGCCATAAGTCGCGGCTCCTGAAAATACATGAAGTTCGGCCCCCGGCACATGAGGTTCAATATCATTGACCCATCGATCTAATAGCCAACCCAATCCACGCAATGGATTTGATGTGAAAATCGCACGTGGCCCCGGCGGCGCATCAGCCGGTTCTGCATGGATGAATGCTTCGGGTGTACCGTACGGAATGGTTCTCCGCCCACCATCAGGGACCCAGTTCGGCAATGTCTCTGCATGATACGTCCCGATAAAGACAATCACCGGACGACGCATGAAAAATTTGCTCAGATACCGTGCCTTCAACAAATAGCGGCATGGGTTGTGAGTCCAAAAAACTGTGTTCTTGGCCTTTTTGCACAAGTTCAAAACCTTGTCGCCACGGTTGGCGATAAACAGATCAGCCGTTTCAGGAACACCCTTGTCTATTTGTCGCCATTTGACGCCACGGATATCTGATTCAGCATCGCATTTATTATAGACCGTGAGGTCGTGTCCACGCGCAGCCAATGTTTCCACCAGTTGAATCAGCGCTGATTCAGCACCACCCAACGGGCGCTGGTCGGGCGTTCGCCCGTCAAAAGAAATTCCATCATCTGCAAGAATGATCGTGGCCATTATGCGGGCTCATCCGTCTCGGTAGTGGCCTTGATATGTGACAGCAGCGGAAATAATCCGGCGCAAAGGGCAATTAGCAATCCGTAACCCCGCTCGCGGTATCCTTTACGAAAGAAATAACACTTAATGAACCTGGAAAAGAACCGACGCACGTTATTCGAAAGCGAGCCGACTTCGCCTGATTCACGTAAATCCTTGGCCCGGGCTGACGAGTAATTATCAAGACGCTTAATCATGTCTGAGATATCACGGTCCACATAGTGCACCAGGCGATGCTTGAGCATGGAGCCCTTTTGACCTGACCATTCCAGGCTGGGATGCACGCGCTGCATACCCCATTTTTTGACCCCTTTTTTGAATAACCCCGGATAGGCCGCCTTGCCGAATGACCCCCCCCAGCCCCATCGTACAAGTCGATCACCGATGTAATTATCGACCAAAATTTCATGCCAATCGAATGTGGTTTGATTGATCGTCCGTCGAATTTCTTCGGCTAGGCGATTGGGCACACGTTCGTCCGCATCGATTTCGAATATCCATTCACCGTTGCATGCAGCAATACCTGCGTTCCGGCGTTCGCCTTCGATCTTCCATGCGCCTTCGACAACACGGTCCGTAAACTGAAGGGCGATTTCTTTTGAATTGTCTGTGCACTTATCCAGCAACACGACAAGTTCGTCAGCAAAGTCCAAGGTTTCCAAACAAGCCGCCAATTGATGGGCTTCATTATGAACACTGATGACGGCGCTGAGTTTTACTGCATCGGTCATGCAGCGGCATCCCGTGTGCGTTCCCACAATTCACAGGCCGCCTTTTCTGCATGATCAACGGACAAACTGTCCATCAACGAGTCAGTATTTCGATGATCAAATCCCTCCGGGAAAATATCGTCAAAGCCGACGCTCGCCTGAACGTAATCACATAATGGTCCCCAAGGTGCATACTGCTCAACAGGGGACGGCCCAAACAGTCCAAGCGTAGGTACACCGCTGGCTGCGGCCAAATGCATCAACCCTGAATCATTCCCGACATACAACGATGACTGTTTCAAACACGCATACACCGTCAACAAGTCCAAATGCCCGACCAAATCCAACAAACGGTCTTTTGGGACAGAGTCTATTACAGGCAACGCCATTGGTCGTTCATCGTCGCGGCCAAAAACAGCGACACGTGCGTTCGGCAATGGTCCCTCTGCTGAGGTTAGCCGGCCAATGAGTTCTGCAAAATAATTTGCCCGCCATTGTTTCCCTCGCCAATTCGCAGTCGGGCCAATGGCCAATACAGGGCCCCCATCTGGGATCAATCTGCTCGCTTCGGCCCTGCGCCTGTCATCCACCCACACGCGTGGTGAAGGCGGATCCTCGCAGCCAATGACTTTGCCAAGTTGGAAAATCCGATGACCCGGCTCTCTTGTCCGGTACATCCGATATCGCTTTTTCGCACCGATAATATATGTGATGGGCGCATTTCGGATATCAACCAGGATATCCCAGCGACGCGTGACTGTTTGCGACCACAGATATAACCAATGGAGCGATCCAATCATCTTATCCAGAACGATCACACGCTCGATACCTGGTACAGCCTCAAACAAAGATGCCGCGGCCGGACCACAAGCGATTGTCACCTTGATGCCAGGGTTTTCGTCAAGCAAACGCGCTAGCACACCCGTCGAGAGGATGGCGTCACCAACGCGTGTAGACGTTACAAATAATAGTCGCATTTCTTAACCCCAGATACCCCCTCTTATAGGGTGACAGGGCATTGTTGCAAGCTTTGAACCCTTGCATTGCATCGACATGCCGCCCAAATCTATCTCAACAGTATTGTAAGGATAACTATTGATGAAACGAACCGATTTTGATAACCGGGGCCTTTTGCTGCTGTCCGGAAACGAGGTAGACACATTTTTGCAGGGGCTGGTTTCAAATGACGTGACGCAGGCTGATGGCACAAAAGCAATCTACTCTGCGCTCCTTACACCGCAGGGCAAATTTCTCTACGACTTCTTTATGATCCGCACCGACAAAGGCATTATCCTGGATTGTCGGGCAGACGACATCCCGGCATTCAGTAAAAAATTGAAGATGTACAAGCTACGCTCCGACGTGGCACTTGAGGATGTGTCCGACGATTACCAAATTTGCGCCCTTTTTAGTGACGGCGTGGAGTCTTTATTGCCCCCTGGCACCGACCAGCGCGTTATGAAAGATGGTTCGATTATCTATCGCGACCCCCGCCTTGCGAACGCTGGCCTGCGTGTATTAGCAGTGAAATCTTTCGATCTGTCGTCGCTGGGTGCCGAGACCGCGTCAGATACCGATTATCAACATCACCGGATCAGCTTGGGACTGCCTGAAGCCCCCGTCGATCTTATCGCCGATAAATCCATCCTGCTTGAGAGCGGCTTCGATGAGTTGCACGCCGTTGACTGGAAAAAAGGCTGCTACATGGGGCAAGAATTGACGGCGCGCACCAAATACCGCGGCTTGATCAAGAAACGCCTGGTCCCCATTCAAATCGATGGCGAGGTGTCATCGGGCGATGATGTGATGGCAGATGGCAAAGTGGTGGGTGATGTTCGTTCGGTGCAACAAGGTATTGGGATCGCCATGATCAAGCTGGATGCTTTGCGTCAAGATTCACCCCTCGAAGCAGGCCAAGCCAAGCTCTCTGTTGATTTACCGAACTGGATAAGTTTGCCCGACCCGGTCGAGTAAGAGTATCGTTCCCGGCACATTCGTTGATCATGATAAAGGTGCCGCGACGTGGTTTTTAGTATTCTCAGACGCGCCCCAAGGTTATTGGCACCCGTCGTCCGAATGTATGGCCGCCGCCTCGATCAGTGTGGTGCCACCGCAAAGGGCGTGTTTTGGCGTGGTGAAGAATGGCAAGAACTTCGCTTTGAGCGGCTCGCCTGCATTTTTGAGCCCTCTGATGCTGCCAAGGGCGGGATCACCATCAATGATTTAGGATGTGGCTATGGCGCATTCTTTGACTACTTAGTCAGCCAACCTGTGATGTCTGGCAGCAATTACTATGGATACGATATTGTTCAGGAAATGATTGCCGCATGCCGTGACCGGATCACTGATCCACGGGCAAAATTCATTAGAAAAATGTGGGCGACAAAAACCGCAGACTATAGTTTTGCGTGTGGCACATATAATATGAACGGTAACGCCAACGAAGACGAGTGGCGTGGATACGTTGAAGACAGCCTGAAGCAGCTATGGGGGAAAACCAACAAAGCCATGGCGTTCAATATGTTAAGACGCGACTCCGACGATCAATATACCGGCCTATACTACATCGACACAGAAGACATGCGACAGTTTCTGATAAGTAATTTCTCGGAAAACGTCGAAGTGTTCGATGAGACACCATTACCCGACGTCACATTCTTTGTACGAAAAAGTTAGGATTTGTCCGAAATGGCTAGTTTATTCGGCGGCCAATGGCTGACGAGAAAGGCTTAATTCCCGCAACGCTGACATATCGTCAATCAATTCATTGACCCGGGGCCGCAACCATTGAATTTCTTCCCACACATGACGATGGGAAACACTGGCCAAGGCCTTGTTTTTGGAACCTGCCCATGTCCGATATTCAGGATTACCTGGAAACTCTCTTGGCAGCTTTAGATCCGCAGTTAAATCCAACATCACGACGACATCGATAATGGGCTGTTGAGTCTTACAGAAACCTTCCCATGCCTTTGGCCAAAGTCCCGTGTTGTCCAAACCGGCCAATGCGAGTGTCGACATGGCCCGCATATCCGCATGATCAGCAGCATGAATGCCGGCGCTAAAACCACGCACCCAAGATGCGCAGCGATCTCTCAATAAAGCTTCAGCAATCAAGGAGCGTCGGGCATTGTTCTCGCAAACGAACAATACACCTAATCGATTGGCTTCGCTGGGACGCGATATGGACATCACCACTCCTACTTCTATAAGTAGTAGAATGGCGTGTTACCCTGACCGCAATATGACAGGATTTCCTGAAATCTATGGGTTTTGCCGGTGTTTGCGATAGCCCACTATGATTTTTGCATTAATGCCGCTTGCGCCGCTGCCAAGCGGGCGATTGGTACCCGATAAGGCGAGCAAGAAACGTAATCCAATCCAACGGTCTGACAGAACCGCACCGAAGCCGGATCGCCGCCGTGTTCACCACAAATCCCAAGCTTGATCCCCGGTCTGGTTTTTCGGCCATTTTCAACAGCCATTTTCACCAACGCACCGACACCATCGACATCAATGGTCATGAAGGGATCAGTCTCCATCACGCCTTTGCGATGATAGACATCCATGAACGGTGCCGCATCATCGCGCGAGAAGCCAAAGGTTGTCTGCGTCAAATCATTGGTCCCGAAGCTAAAGAACTCGGCGCTGTTTGCGATATCCTCGGCTTGCAAACATGCCCGTGGCAATTCGATCATGGTGCCGACGAGGAACTCGAAAGTCTTACCTGATTCTTCCATCACCGCTTTTGCGGTAGTGCGAACGACTTCGGCCATCGCGTCCAGTTCGCTGCGCATACCAACCAACGGGATCATCACCTCTGGTTTCACATCGATACCGTCGGCGATGACTTTGACTGCGGCTTCAAAGATCGCACGAGCCTGCATCTCATAGACCTCGGGATACGTGATACCCAATCGACAGCCACGATGCCCTAACATCGGGTTCGCTTCGTCGAGTTGGCTTTTACGCGCCTTGATTTCTTTCAGCGTCACGCCTGCAGATTTCGCAACGTCTTCGAGTTCCGCATCCGAATGCGGCAAGAACTCGTTCAATGGTGGATCCAGCAAGCGGATGGTGATCGGCTCACCTTCCATAATCCGGAACAGACCTTCGAAATCATCGCGCTGGTAGGGCAATAAATTCTCTAGCGCCACGCGCCGTGCATTTTCATTCGCAGACAAAATCATCTGACGCATATGAATGATACGCTCGGGCTCAAAGAACATGTGCTCTGTCCGGCAAAGGCCGATACCTTCGGCGCCAAATTTTTTGGCAGTTTCCGTATCCGCCGGAGTTTCCGCATTCGCACGCACGCCCATGGTGCGATACTCGTCGACCCATTCCATTAATTTGCCAAAATCACCAGTGAGTTCCGGCAAAATCATCTCGACAGCACCTTCCATGATTTGGCCAGTGGTCCCATCGATGGTGAGGATATCGCCCTCGCCAAATGTACGCCCCATGCATGTGAGCGATTTATTGGCGGCATCGACGCGAAGATCGCCCGCCCCGGATACACATGGTGTTCCCATGCCGCGCGCAACGACAGCGGCGTGACTGGTCATGCCCCCGCGGGTCGTCAAAATACCTTCTGATACATGCATGCCGCCGATGTCTTCGGGGCTGGTTTCGGTGCGAACCAAAATACACTTGCCGCCATTCGCAACCCAGGCCTCTGCGTCTTCTGCCGTAAACACAACGGCCCCCGTTGCCGCACCAGGCGACGCTGGCAGGCCGCGCCCGACAATATCCATTGCAGCATCAGGGTCGAGCATCGGGTGCAGCAACTGATCTAATTGAGACGGGTCTAAACGCATGACCGCTTCTTCCGTTGTCAGCAATCCTTCGTCGACCATATCACATGCAATCTTTAGCGCAGCCTTTGCAGTACGTTTGCCGTTGCGGGTTTGCAGCATCCACAAACGACCCTGCTGGATGGTGAATTCCATATCCTGCATGTCTTTGTAGTGCGCTTCCAAACGATCACGAATGACGCATAATTCCTGGAACGTCTCCGGCATGGTTTCTTCCATGGATGGAAGCTCCGAACCCGCCTCCTCGCGTTCTTTGATGGTCAGAGTCTGCGGCGTGCGAATACCGGCCACGACATCTTCGCCCTGCGCGTTAATCAAATACTCGCCATAAAATGCGTTTTCCCCGGTCGAAGGATTTCGCGAGAAACATACGCCTGTCGCGCAATCTTCACCCATGTTGCCAAACACCATGGCCTGGATGTTAACGGCTGTTCCCCAACTGGCAGGAATGTCATGCAATCGGCGATATGTGTTGGCGCGTGCGTTCATCCAAGACCCGAACACGGCACCGATGGCACCATCTAGTTGTTCTTCGACATCCTGCGGGAACGGGCGGCCCAGAACATCCTCGACGCGCTGCTTGTACATCGGGACCAATGTTTTCCAATCGTCAGCGGTCAACTCGGTATCCAACAAAAAGCCACGATCCACTTTGTAGTTGTCCAAGATTTCTTCGAACTCGCCGTGATCAACCCCAAGCACGACATCAGAGTACATGGTGATGAAACGGCGATAGCTGTCATACGCAAAGCGGGCATCGCCACTTTCTTCGGCCAGCGTTTCGACCGTGACGTCATTCAGACCCAAATTCAGGACCGTATCCATCATGCCCGGCATGGATGCACGCGCGCCGGATCGAACCGAGACCAACAATGGCTTCTCCGGCCCGCCAAACTTGCGGTCAAGAGTGGCTTCGATGGCCGCCAACGCTGTCCCCATCTGATCTTTCAAATCAGATGGATAGGTTTTTTCATTGTCGTAATAGTATGTGCAGACTTCTGTAGTGATGGTGAACCCTGGCGGCACCGGCAAACCCAGGTTTGCCATCTCGGCCAAGTTCGCCCCCTTACCACCCAACAGGTTTTTCATCTCGGCGCTGCCATCTGCAGAACCATCACCAAAAGCGTAAACCCACTGTGTCATTTTAACTCTTCCCTTTCCTCATCATTCTCTCGAATGACCTGGATAATTGGTTTTCCGTCATTCCCGCGTAGGCGGGAATCCATTTCAGTCCTTTAACAGCCCCCCGCCTTCGCGGGGGTGACGATAGGTTTTGTTATCAGCCCTCGATCTTTGAGAAATCGGCAAACTGATCCATCGCGCGACGCACATACGCAAGCGTCTTCAATCTGTATTCGCGCAGTCCACGGTCACTATCATTGACGGTCACGCGCTCAAAATAATTGTCTACCGGCTCGCGGAACTTTGACATCAGCTTCATCGCATCGACGAACTTCTCGTTTTTGACCGCTTCCACAATCTGCGGGCCAACATCCTTGATTATGTCAATGAGGACGCGTTCTTCTGGCTCCTGAGCATCATCAATACTGATCTCGCCATCATAAACGTGATTATCTTTCTTCTCTTCAATTCGCAGGATATTTGCGGCACGTTTGTATCCGGCCAACAGGTTCTTACCGTCTTCGGTGGCGAGGAATTCCTGCAGCGCATCAACCCGCTTAATCAGGCGCACGAGATCATCTTCCGAGCCCTGCGAGATCACGGCATCAATCAGATCATGACTGACCCCACGCTCTTTAAGATGCACTTTGAGGCGGTCGGCGAAGAAGTCGAGCAGATCATCTGACGCAGGTATGTCAGAAACGGGATGATTATTATTTATGTATAGCTGATGAGCGTCATCAAGAATTGCATGCAGTGAAATTCTGAACTTGTTCTCAAGAATCAAACGAATGACCCCCAATGCAGAGCGGCGAAGCGCAAATGGATCCTTAGACCCCGTTGGTTTCTCATCAATCGCAAAAAATCCGACGAGGCTATCAATCTTATCAGCCAAAGCCACACAAGCACTAACAGGCGCCGTCGGGCACGCATCGTTTGGTCCGACAGGTGAATAGTGTTCCTTGATCGCGTTGGCGACGGCGGCATCTTCCCCATCATTGACGGCGTAATACCGCCCCATCAGGCCCTGTAGATCAGGAAATTCGCCAACCATGCCGGTCGACAAATCAGCCTTTGCCAACCGGGCAGCGCGGGCAACCAATTTTGGATCAGCACCGTCGACATGTTGCGAAATCTCGACCGCCAGTTTCTCAAAGCGATCAACTTTGTCCAGAAGGTTCCCAAGTTTGGCATGGAACACCCGATCCTTCAGCGCATCAACACGGCTTTCCAACGTTTGCGCCCGGTCTTGATCCCAGAAAAACTTGGCGTCAGACAAACGTGCACGAAGGACGCGTTCATTGCCGGCCACGATCTGCGCGCCACCGTCATCGGTTTCGGTGTTAGCGACGACGATGAATTTATTGGCGAGCGTGCCGTCCGCATTCAAACACGCGAAGTATTTCTGATGCGAGCGCATGGATGTGATCAGTACTTCGTCGGGCAGTTTCATGAACTGATCTTCTATGGTGCCCATCAGCACAACCGGCCATTCGACCAATCCCGTAACTTCGGCCAACAAACCTGGGTCGTCCTTTAGCTGCACACCTGCTTTTTCAGCCAACGCCTTGGCGTCGGATTCAATCTTTGCACTACGGTCTGCGGGGTCGAGCATGACCTTCGCAGCCATCAGCTTCTTTTTATAATCAGAAAAATCTGTGACTGTGATCGCATCCGGGGCCAGGAAACGATGGCCGACGGTAGAACGCCCCCAATGCAATCGGATACTCCCAGAATCTGGATTGTCGATGTCCCTCGTGCCAAACCCCCAACTAAATTGAAGAATCTCACCATCTAAGATAGCCAGAATTCCATGCATCGGACGGACCCAGCGGAAAACTGTGTTTGACCAACGCATAGACTTTGGCCAACTGAAATCAAGCAGTACGTTGTTCAGTACATTTTTAGCGACGCGTTCAGTAGACTCACCCTTTTTATCGATGGTTGCGAAAAAGAACGTGCCTTTGGGCGTTTCGCGTTCTTCGATCACCGCATCATCGGGCAGCGATCCCTTGAAACCATTCACGGCCTGTTCCGGCGCGTTCACGTTGGGGCCGCGCTTTTCTTCGGATACGTCGGGTTGCTTTTCGGGCACGCCATCAACGACGAGTGCCAAGCGGCGCGGCGTCACGTACGCATCAGCAGATGTGAACTCCAAGCCAGCATCTTTGAGACCTGCCGTCACCAGACGTTTGAGGTCATCCGCCGCACGCGCTTGCATACGGGCAGGGATTTCCTCGGAAAGGATTTCAATCAGGAGTTCAGGCATAAATGCGCCCCCTCACCTGTCCTCTCCCCCATTTCATGAGGGAGAGGGACTCTCGGCGATAGAGCCCGCTCTGATTCCTCTCCCCCTTCGAGGGGGAGAGGTTAGGTGAGGGGGGCGTATGCATCATTCGACCTCCATCCCCTGCGTCTGCAGCCATTGTTTGGCGCAGCCCTTGGCCAGGGCACGGACGCGGCCGATGTACGCTTGGCGTTCAGTTACCGATATCACGCCCCGGGCATCGAGCAGGTTAAACAGGTGCGATGCCTTCAGGCACTGGTCATACGCGGGCAACGCGAGGCCCGCATGATGACCCCACTTCGGATCGGCATCGCCAACGCGGCTTTTACCGGCCTGCAACAGCGATTCACATTCTTTTTCGGCATCTTCGAAATGGCGGCGGACCATATCGGTATCGGCGTATTCAAAATTGAAACGCGCGTATTCGACTTCGGCCTGGTGGAACACATCACCGTATGACTTGCCGCCCTTGGATTTGTCGATTCCATCCCAATCCAGATCGTACACATTTTCGACACCCTGGACGTACATCGCCAAGCGTTCCAACCCATAGGTCAATTCAACGGGGACAGGACTACAATCATAGCCACCAACTTGTTGGAAATATGTAAATTGGGTGACTTCCATACCGTCACACCAAACTTCCCATCCGAGGCCCCAAGCCCCCAAAGTTGGGCTTTCCCAATCGTCTTCGACGAACCGAATATCGTGCACATCGGGATCAATCCCAAGGACGTTCAGGCTTTCAAGATAGAGTTCCTGGATGTTCGCCGGGCTCGGTTTCATCAGCACTTGGAATTGGTAATAATGTTGTAAACGGTTTGGATTTTCGCCATAACGGCCATCCGTTGGACGACGTGATGGCTGCACGTACGCGCAGTTCCAAAAATCATCTGGGCGCCCCAAAGACCGCAGTGTGGTCGCGGAATGAAAAGTCCCCGCACCCACTTCCATATCGTAAGGCTGCAAGATGACGCATCCCTGCTCTGCCCAGTAATTCTGGAGCTTCAGGATGAGCCGCTGAAAGCAGGTGTCTTTGTTTGCTGTCGTCGCCATAAAGCCGGCAATCCGGGTGTGATTTCTGTGCGGTGCAACATAAGGCGCTGCACCTAGGCAATCAAGCGGGTTTGCGACCGATTTATGTCAGGCTGGCGGCTTGCAATCCGGACGACCGCAAGTGTCGTTGCTGGAACCGGCAAAATACGTCCCACAGACCGTGCAACGCTGCATATCTTCGACTGGGTCAGGTGTACCTTGGGTTTCCTGCCGCGCCTCGCGCACCTTATCGTGGCGATTACGGTCCTGTACCTCTTGGCGACGCTGAAGATACTTAAACCCTTGCCAGACAGCAAAAATAACCAGGCCGAGTACGATTAACTTGGGAAGTGAAAATCCAAACATGGTGATGTTGTACGTTTTCTATGGATTCGCGGTCAAGGTAAAGGGTGCCTGCGGTTAAAATCAAAACCGATAACGGTCCCAAATAAATCGATCTTCTACGGCGGCAACCATGCCATCCGCCCACACCGAAACGTCATCAGCACGTACTGAAGCACCGCCAAACCGTCGTACCAGCCAAGACCGATCCGCCTTGATCATGGGGGTCCGAACGTTGTCACCAAAGCGATCATGCAGAACTTGGCGAATCTCGCCGATCTCATCGGCCAGCCCCATATCGATGGCTTTTACACCCGTCCAGAACGCGCCAGAAAACACTTCTGGGTCATCTGGAAGTTTCTCGCCCCGTCTTTCGGCAACATAATTTCTAAAGGTCTCGTGCATGTCGCCTTGGATATTTTTCAGGCGCTCGACATCCTTTTTACGTTCGGGAGAGAATGGATCAAGAAAAGACTTATTATCCCCTGCCGTATGCATACGCCGTTGGATACCCAGCTTTTTGATGGCCTCGGTGAAACCAAATCCGGAGGAAATCACACCAATCGATCCGATGATGGAGCTCCGATCGACAAATATCTCGTCCGCGGCTGCAGCCAGCCAATATCCACCAGAAGCTGCAACGTCTTCACAAAATGCCAATACGGGCAATTCGGTTTCGTCAGACAACTGGCGTATGCGCGCAGCAATCAAGGATGACTGGACCGGGGACCCACCTGGCGAATTGATAATCAGCGCGACGGCCTCGGCGCGCTTCACCCGGAATGCCCGACTAAGCAGCGGCCCAACGGTATCGACGCTGAGGCCACGACGGAATGCGCCAACCTGTCCGATCACGCCGCGCAATGGCACCACTGGCACCACTGGGGCCCGTTCGCCTTTTGCCCACGCAATGCCCCGTGCGATCAATCCGTCTTCGTCCACATCAGCTATCCTATGTTTTGATTATTACGTTGGTGAGATAGGCATATATTGGGCGTCCCGCAATATCGACAAGGCTTCTTCGGTGTAGTCGTCATCCGCCTTGTGAAGCACGAGTTCGCGTCGGAAAAGGTGATTGCCCGCGCCACCTTTCAACGCTTGGACGACGATCAATTTCTGAGGGGAACCACCCGCCTTTGATGTCAACCCCATGACAGCTATGTCACCACACTGATGTTCTAACAAGCCAATCAATTCGTCCTCACGCTCCGCCCTGTGCACCAGCGTAATGGTGCCACCATCTCGCAATGCCAAAACCATAAAATCAACCCAGTCCGCTAAATTGGCAGAACTCTCAACCGTCGCCAAAGCTCTCGTCTTATTCCTGGGGAGTTGACCACTGCCGTGTGCAAAAAATGGAGGATTAGACATCACATGATCGAAAGATCCCACCTGATCATCGGGCACACCATCGATCACATCGCTCAGAACAAAGTTCACCCGTTCCTGCATGCGATTTCTGACCGCTGATCTATTGGCAAGCGCGATCATTTTTTCCTGGATATCGATACCTGTTACCCAGGCCCAAGGCTCACGCGCCAATAACGCCAACGCTGCCGCACCGGAACCAGTGCCAACATCCAGCACCCGATCGCCGGAACTGACAGGCACCGTTGAGGCCAGAATGATCGGATCGATGGACACACGAAAACCCTCTTTTGGTTGAAGCATGACAAGGCGACCATCAAGTAAACTATCCTCAGTCACGTGTTCCTCGGCTTCAACCAACACACCCCAGGCTTGCCAGAAATCGTCCTCGTCCACCATTATCCGCTGCAGGGCCGTTGCGTTCATCGGGGCCAGCAAGGTCGAAGCGAATGCATCAAGGACCAGATGTTCAATCCCTTCACTTTTTAGCTCAGCGATCAAATATGATAGGAACACGGGATCATTGGTTCGCGTCAATTCGCGCATTTAAGATCATTTCCTGTTGGTTCTTGCCCATAGTCATAGCCGTACGTATGCTCTGGGCCAATAGTCGGTTTTTATGAGAGGTGATTCGTGGGTGTAGTGGTTAGCTTAGAGGGTGAACGCGACAAGCGTCCGTCGCTCGACGAGCTTCACGGTTTGATCAAAGCTGATTTGGCCGCTGTAAATACTGAAATTATTGAGCGGATGGACAGTCCTGTGGCGCTGATCCCGCAATTGGCCGCACATATTGTAGCGGCTGGTGGCAAACGTCTCCGCCCCATGTTGACCTTGGCGTCCGCACAAATGTGTGGCTATGAAGGCAAGCGCCACATTACGTTGGCTACTTGTGTCGAGTTTATCCATACAGCGACGTTGCTTCACGATGACGTTGTGGACGAGAGCGAGCTTCGTCGTGGCATGGACTCTGCGAACGCGATTTTCGGCAACAAGGCGAGTGTCCTTGTCGGCGACTTTTTGTTCAGCCGTGCGTTCGAGTTAATGGTGGCTGATGGATCGCTTAAGGTTCTCGACATCCTCAGCAAAGCATCATCGGTGATCGCCGAAGGTGAAGTTCTTCAATTGATGACGACGAACGACACAGAAACGGGTGAAGCCCAATATCTGGAAGTTATTCAATCTAAAACCGCGAAACTGTTCGCTGCAGCGTGCCGTATCGGTGCTATTGTCTCTGATCGGCCCAAGGTCGAAGAAGATGCACTGGAAACGTTTGGAACTAATCTGGGTGTTATTTTCCAACTGATCGATGACGTGCTTGATTACCAAGCCAATCAGGCCGAATTGGGCAAAACAGTCGGCGATGATTTCCGCGAGGGGAAAATCACGTTGCCCGTTATTTTAGCGTTCCGGCGCGGCGACGAAGACGAACGCACGTTCTGGCGCCGCACCCTAGAAGATCTAGACCAAAAAGATGGCGATCTTGAACATGCAATCACATTAATGGAAAAGCACAACGCACTTTCCGACAGTATCGATCGCGCCCGTCATTATGGCGCAATGGCCCGGGATTCTCTCGGTATCTTTGATGATAGCCCTCAGAAAAAAGCGCTTCTGGATTTGATTGAATTCTGTATCAGACGCGCGCACTAAAGCAGTTCAAAATTAGTCGAGAGTTTCGATAAACGTGATTAACGGTGTCCAATCAGACTGGATATCGCGTGACGCCCTATTGGCTGAGACGAAAATACCCAATCCATTTTCAGCGACATCCGGATACATAGCCCGATATCGTATTTGTGCCACTGGCGCATGGCCGATTTCATCCAAAAATGACATCAAATTGTTATATGCGCGGCTACGCGGCCGAACCGTATTTGCAACAACACCCACGGGCTTGCGGTTTTTCCGGATCGACTTCACCGCTTCAATACGTTGAATGAAACCCTTGGTCGCCGCCTTATCAAACGCTGACGGCAGTATGGGAAGTAGCACCGCATCCGCCATCCGCAATAATGTTTTGAACCGATCAACACTTAGGCCCGCTGGTGCATCGATGATCAAGCGGTCGATGCCTTTGGGAATCTTCGAGACCTTTTTGGTCCAGTCCAGCGTTCGTATTGTATTTTGCTTCTTGTGACGGCTCTGCCCCCAGCCGAGCGAGCTTTTCTGTTTGTCCGCGTCGGCCAGCGCGACATTCATGCCCCCTGCGGCGTATGCCGATGCCAAATTGGTCGCGATAGTGGTTTTGCCACAGCCGCCTTTTGAATTCACGACGAGGATTGCTTGCATCATGACGGGCCGCTCGCCCCTGACCAGAACGGCGTCGTTTTATTCAATGCCTTCCAATCGTTCAAGAACTCTGTTTCAGAATCTTTGACCCCGCGCGCATGCCACGCAACGACCTGCCCTGCGCCGTACAACCTGTTCCTTCGGGCAATGGTACTTAGACCCTTTTCGGTTGTGAGCTCTGCCAGTAATTCTTTGGCGACCGCAACATCATTCAGATGCCCAAACTGATCCTGCATAATCGAGAGCGTTTTCAT
This sequence comes from Rhodospirillales bacterium, assembly GCA_965659695.1. Classification (GTDB taxonomy): domain Bacteria; phylum Pseudomonadota; class Alphaproteobacteria; order Rhodospirillales; family Casp-alpha2; genus UBA4479. Next base: position 4,706 of record CBFHXC010000034.1, on the reverse strand, counting down.
GAAGGGGCGTACGCGTTTTTCGGGATAGAGTGAGTGGAAAAAATCTGTAGCGTAGCGGAATTTTTTCAGCTCAATTCGGGATTCATGGCGTTGTTCGATGGTCATCTTGCCCAGCCCCTTGGCGGTGCGCATCAAACGACGAAGGGCCCGTCCCAAGATTGCATCCGAGACCTGCGCGATGGGTTTATCCAAGGAATGATCATCGCCAATACCGTCGGGTCTCCAGCCATGAGCCGCAATGAATTTCGACATGCCGATCAAAAAGCGGGTGTACCGAGGCGATGCCAACGCATTGCGAACGTCGTCGTACGCCACCTTTTGTTTAGCAGCGACGCCCATCCGCAGTTCATCAATTGCGTCGGTATTCACACCGAACCCTGAGACAGGGTCCAAGATATCCATGCCAAAAACGTCCCAATCCCGCGCCGGACCAAGGCATGTGGCGAGCCATTTCAGTTCATCTTTAGCCCATTGGCATTTCCCATTATCAATAACGCGCTTAAAAACAGATAGTGCCGAACGCATGCGCCGCAACGAAACCCGCATTTGATGCACACCCTCGGGGTCCATGCCGTCACGGGTGGCCGCCTCGTTCTCCAAAACATTGGCGAGACCAGCCGAGAATATCTCTGTAATCACCTGGTCTGTTGTATGAGTGGGGTCGAGCGCAAACTTACCCAATTTGACCGGTACCGGATCGGTGGCACCATCAATCAATTGATATCCTGTCTGGGCTTTGGTGACTTGATTAACGATCAACCCGGTATCAGCCAATTGCATTGCGATATCAAAAACAACAGCGTGATCCCCCGAAACCAGTTCAAGTTCTAGTTCCGTCATATCGGTGGATTTACGCCCGGATTTAACCTGGCCCCGATCTAGCGCGATCTCGATAAACGTCGGCTCGGCACCTTCTTTCCCCGGTATTTCGATGTCCCCCTTTTTCCGTTCGACATCTACGGTGAACAACTTGCGCAGTTCATTCGTCAACACCAATCCGACGCGTTTAAGTGCCATCGCAGGCAGGACACTGACATCAGGACGTGCGGATTTTACATCTACGTTCCATTCGGGCCGTTGTGATATTGCCGCACTTTTTAACGCTTTGGCTTTGACCGTTTGTGTATAGGTTCGGCCTTTTTTACGCACGCGAAGTGCAACGCCCCGCTGCGATAAGCGCCGATCATCAGTGTCATAATAGGTTGTTTGTAAGCGATCAGCTTGCCACTCGATCTTGCGCCCAACGATAAGGTTTAACGCTGTTTCCGCCTTACGTAGTGAGGCCCGAGACCCCGCCAACTTAAGTTCACTTTCCAATGGCGTGTCGTGATGAACATCCGTTGTCATGTCATCGGTTTCCTCAATAGCCTTGCACTGCTCTGCCACTCTCCGAAGGTCGCTTTAGCGCACGGCAGGCTGAGACACTTCACGGTCGCCTACATTTTCATGACATTCAAGTTACAGTTTCGTTTCATTCTTGTCTCCCAAAACCCGATTCTATATTAGCCATCCCTTGCTCACTCGAGCTTTTATAGCTTGTCATTTGGTGAACTAAACAGAACCTCGCGACAATTCTTTAATTTTATGCAAGCCTTGAGTTCTCGTCCCCTAACATGCAACGTTGATCCATGCCTGAAATCTCAGTCAATATGAACATTATGGATCAGCAACTGACGATGTTGTTTGATCCGGATTTGCCAGTGCATAACGCCATCTTGGGGGAGCTTCAGCAAACCGGCGCGTACGAACCTGGTACGCAGTTCTTTTTTATGCGCGTCCTGAACAAGGGGGATACGTTTGTCGATGTGGGCGCACACGTCGGGTACTTCACGATGGTCAGCGCGGCGGTCGTGGGCGATCAAGGCAAGGTCATTGCGGTTGAGCCCATCGAAGACAACTTCCATTTCTTGGAACGAAACATTGCGAACAATGATATTCCTTACGTGCACGCCATTCAGACCGTGATTAGTGACACAAAAGGAGAAGTTCAATTTCACCACAATAAAGACAATGACGGCGGCCATGCGCTGTGGGATCCACGAGAGCATCCAATGAATGAGCGAACGCGCGCAGCACCCAAGAGCGAGACGCTGCCGTCCATGACGCTAGAAAGTCTTTTGGACAAGTTTTCGTGCGACCATGTCCGTGCGATGAAGATCGACACCGAGGGTGCTGAGCGCATGATTTTAGAAAGTGGCCGCAGTTACTTTAGAAAAGGGGCCGTCGAATTCGTGGTTTCAGAGGTCAATGTAACAGGCTTGGCAGAAATGGGCTCTAGTATCGATGATTATTTCTCTTATGCCCGAGACTTGGGCTTCGTCATTTTATTACCAAATGCAGACGGCTCTGCGCTCACAGTGCTTGCACGTGATAACCAGCCTGATCCAAGATATGTCTACAACGTGATCTTAGCGACTCCAAAGGCACTTGAAGACTTTTAACCATATGCAGAATTCGCCCCACCGCGTCGGCGTTATCCCATTTGATATACGTGATGATTCCGTCGCAATCTTGTTTATCACATCTCAGACACGAGGTCGTTGGGTGCTTCCCAAAGGCAAAGTGGAGGCGAGTGAATCCCACATTGAGACATGCCATCGCGAAGCTTTTCAGGAGGCTGGCATCACAGGAGTCGTGCTTGAGAATTTCCCAATCACCATCGTTGTCACCAAACAAGAAGAAGATGGATTGGGTGAAATTCCTGTAACGTATTATCCGTTTCTTGTGCTCAAACAAGCTGATGAATGGCCAGAAATGAACGAGCGGCAGCGACATTGGACGCTGATTGATCAGGCAGCACGAGTCGCGTACCGCGAGGATTTATTGCCTCTTGTGGAACTGTTCGATGATTTGCTGCCCTGGGTGAAAGAAGCATCCAGTGGGTATATGGATTGATAACAGGCTGTTTTTAATCGGCATAAAGTATCCGCAACTTCGGCCAGGGTTTTAGCCAATCCTTTTTGTCTATTCGATCACGATATGTCTCGGGTTTTTTGAAACCCGATGGGGTGGGGCGCACTTCTAAGTTCAATAGTTCCCGCACTCCATAAGGTGCAATCACTGATAATCCCCCGTCGTCCCGTAATTTAACGCCGACGCAAGTCGGAGTCTCCAGCCAATGGGCCATCGCATCTTCACTTGATAAATAGGGCTGATCGTCATTACGCACGTGCATCCGCGCCTGATTTCTTACCGACCATGGCACGCCTGATAGTATCGCCGAGAGCTGCAATTCATAGTCTTGATCATAAGATGGTTCGGAAAAATTCGGATCGAAGTAAATCACATCCACATCTGAGAGCGGTGTACGAAAATCATATCCATGCAGCCGATCCCAGACCATATTTCGAACAAAACCTGCCCCGATCATCCAATCCTTGAGATTGAGTTTTCTGACTGTCCGAAGAACATCCGTGTGCCACGGGCTATCAGCAATGACTGCCGCAATGTCATCAATATCCTCAAGTTGCCTTGCTGCCATATCGATTGATCAGTGCCTTTAATGTCAGTCACAAAAAGCAAACGCCGCACTCCCCTCGGAATGCGGCGTTCAGCACGTAGATTTTTGATACCTTATGCAGCAGCTGCCTCTACCGCATCACGACGTCTGCGTTGCAGCATGACGACCAATCCGAGAAGTAACAACGCTGGGATGTACAGCCATTGCTTCGCCGGGCGCTCCGCATTTTTCTGCTCAACACTCTGGATTTCCCAGTCGAAGTCGAGCTGCTGCTTTTCTGCGAAGCTACCGAAGACGACGTTATCGATGATCATCTTGCCGTCTTCTTCGCGAAGTTCGAGGCCCGCTTCATTGATACGTTCTACACCGGTGGCTACCTCTCCGAGGTTGAGCATCACGACACGATCGACGGGGTCTCCTTCTAGCGTTTCACCCGTCACGCGAAGCCTGATCTGACCATTTTCCGGCAATTCACTGGCAATGTCATAAATCTGCGTCGCAGGTACCGAAACCAATGGATCGTAGACCTGATCAACCCAATAACCTGGGCGGAACAACGTAAATGCGATCAGTAGCAAAGCCACAACTTCCCACGCCTTACAACGGGCAATGAAGTAGCCTTGCGTTGCCGCCGCGAACAGCAGCATCGCCGTCACCGCCGTTAATATGGTTATAAGCAAGTGATACCAGGACTCGATCCCAATCATCAGCAGTTCAGTATTGAAGATAAACAGGAATGGCAAAATCGCGGTCCGAATATCATAGGCAAAACCTTGGATACCGGTCCTGATCGGATCACCCCCCGAGATCGCCGCGGCCGCAAAGGCCGCCATCGCAACGGGCGGCGTGTCATCCGCCAGTATCCCAAAGTAGAATACAAACATATGCACCGCGATCAGCGGCACAATCAGGCCTTGTTCACCACCGACAGTCACAATCACCGGTGCCATCAATTATGAGACCACGATGTAGTTCGCCGTTGTTGGCAAGCCCATACCCAAGATCAGGCTAAGGATCGCCGTCAGGATTAGCATCAACAAGATGTAACCACCCGACAGGAACTCGACCACTTCGGCGAACAAGGTGCCGACACTAGTCAACGTCAGTGTACCGACAATCAAACCCGCAGTCGCAGTCGCAACACCGATCCCTATCATATTTCGGGAACCTGCGACCATGCCGTCCAACGCCTCGTTGAAACCTAACTTGATGAAACCAGAGATACTCTCGTCAGTTTTGCGGATAA
>CBFHXC010000033.1:7625-28891 GCA_965659695.1 Rhodospirillales bacterium | reverse complement strand
CCCGGGTCGCCGAACATGATACTGAGAACGATGTATCCGAATGGGAGAAAGCACCCTCGTCTGTAAAGCTCAGTCAGTTGATAGATCACTACATTGCGAATAGTGCAAAATCCAGGCGCCTAACAAGCATTTCGGCACTACGCTCAGAAATGCTAAAAGATCGCAACACAGCCCTCGCCAAAGTGAAGGAGAACACGTTCGAGGGGAGCACTGTAAATGACCCTCGTTTCGATAGCGTTGTTGCGATTTACGTCCCAAGTGGCAGCCTTGGATCGGGCTTCTTCGTCAGACCTGATGTGGTTATTACAAACTACCATGTCGTTGGCGAAGGTGATTTCGTTGAATTGAAAATGCATGACGAGCAGGAAACTTTTGGCAAAGTCATTGCGCGTGATGCAGGGCTGGATCTGGCACTCATTAAAGTACAAACACGAGGCAGGCCTGTCGGATTTTATAAAAAGAATAAGATCGAGCTTGGCAGTACCGTAGAAGTCATCGGCCACCCTAAAGGATATGAATTGTCAATAACACGTGGGATCGTCAGCGCGATCCGTAAAAAAAGAAGTGTCGTGTTGGGTGCTGGGCCGGAAATCCTCCATGTCCAGATTGATGCGGCAACAAGCCCAGGCAATTCTGGCGGGCCTGTATTTATGGGGGATAAGGTTATCTCAATCGTAAGTTGGGGCCGAGCTGACAGCGGCTCAGAGAATTTAAATTTTACCGTCCACCATTCTGAGGCCGAGAAGTTTCTCGCTGAAGCACTGGCAGGGAGTTAAGGCGATGAAGGCACTCTTCAGAAATAATCATCCTTGGACACTTGGCCTTGGCTTATGTGGTGCACTATTTCTTTCCGCTTGTGTTGCCCCCCCATCGCGCATGGGCATGGTCAAAAACAGCGACACCGGGATCATGATCGGGTCCAGGGTAGAAAAATCCATCGTTACCGACTCGTCGTTGCATAAAAATAATAGGATCAAGGTCCGAATGCGGAACACATCTGGTGATACCGCATTCGATTTGTATTCATTTAGAACAAAACTAGAGCACGCATACGAATCAGCCGGTTACATTCCGACATCAGGTAATGATTTCGGCATCCTGGTAGATGTGAACGTTCGTTACAGTGGTCAGATACAAACAAATTTAGCGACTGAATACGCATTTTTAGGCGGTGCTGCGGGGGGCATTGTCGGTTATCGCTCCAACGCAAATGCTGGCACTGCGATCGGGGCGGTTTCTGGTGCCACACTCGGCAATATTATCGGTAACTACATAACGGACGACACATACATCATCATTACAGATGTTACCTACGCGTCCATCAAAGAAACTAAATCAGGTGAGGGAAAGTCCATAACCTTCAGCAGAAGCCCGGAGCCTTACAAGGACGATGAAGAAAAACGCCCGGATCGAAGCTTAAGAAACACGATCAATACCGGTGTCGCCGTATTTGCGGGTGGCCGAAACGTAGGTCAGGCGGAAATTTCTGGTCAAGTGCGGGATCGGATCATCCGCATAGTCAGAGATATAATCTAGTCTACTCCGCCGCCTGCTTCACCTTTGGCCGCATGATGGTGAACACATCCTCAACCGATGTGTAATCCATGTATCCAAGCCGGGCGACTGGGCGGAATGATGCAACATCGATCATACCGTCTTTCATCACCGTGTCGTCGACATGAACACCAATAACATGGCCGACACAGATCGCATTACCACCACCGTTACGATCCGCCGGCAGGTCCATGGTGCCGAGATACTTGCATTCGAGATGAATAGGCGCAGCCTTCACCCGCATCGGCTTCACCAATTCAGAAGCTTCCATTTCGATCCCCGCGTACGCGGCCTCATCGACGTCGGGCTCAACACCTGCACTGGTTTCGTTCATCGCATCACGCAACTCGTAAGACACCATTGAACACACGAACTCACCCGTTTGCTCTGCATTAAAAATGCTGTCCTTTGGGGCTTCTGCACTGCGTGATCCACTGGCGAACATCACCATCGGCGGATCACCCGCAACCCCATTAAAGAACGAATAAGGTGCCAAATTTGCGACTCCATCAGGGCTGATCGTAGAAATCCAACCAATGGGGCGCGGGATCACACAACTTTTGAATGGGTTGTGTGGCAGCCCATGGGGTTCATTGGTATTCCAAAACATTTTGCGTTCCTTCTACGATTTCGTTTTCAGTGCATCACCAGTGTAGGGCACTGTTTCTTCGACCACATCCCAAATATGGCGCGCAGTGGGATGGGCTTGTTCTTCGCGGATATGTGCCACCAAGCCAGCAGCACGACTAATCACAGAAAAGCCCCGCATGATTTCTGGCTCCACCCCGATTTCCAGCATCACCGCCGCGACCGCCCCCGTGGCATTAATGGTTAGATGGCGACCCAACTCGTCATCGACAAGGGCAGAAAACCTTTTCATGGCCGCGATGTAATCGCCTTTGATGCCGTCTTGTGCCAGGGCGATATCAAATAGCTTCGTCGTGCGTGGATCATCGGGTTTGTGCAGATGGTGCCCAAAGCCCGGCAACGGTTGCTTGGCGGCACGTCGACGCTGAATTTCGGCGCGCGCATTGGCATCAAAATTCTCAGGGTCTTGCAGCAGCGTTGTCAGCATCTTGGCAGCATTTTCCATGGTGCCAACAAATTGCGACCCCACGTTCAACAGACCGGCCGCAACCGCAGACTGCAGGGCTTCTGGGGCAGAATGGTATGTCAGTCGGGTTGAAATCGCACTGGGGGTAAGTCCATGTTCCATTAACGTCACCAACACGGCATCTAGGATCACGGTTTCACCATCGGTCGGGCGACGACCCATGATGTGCATAAACATCATCTGGGTGAATGAGACCTTGCCCATCAAATCACTGACCAATCCATCATCACGGTAATACAGTTCTTCGTTGGTATGTGTCGCCAATCGGGTTTGAAGTTTATTCTCATCGGTCATGTGTTTGTTCCTTCATCCTCTGCGAACATAACTTTGGCTTCACGGCGAAGCACTTTACCCACCGGGCTGCGGGGCAATTCATCAACAATGTGAATGGCCTTGGGCGTTTTCACACCGTCCAGGCGTTCCCGGACAAATCCGACAATTTCGTCCCCTGTAATTTGAGCGCCGTCACGCACCTCAACGGCGGCGAGCAGAACTTCGCCCCATTTTTTGTCCGGTAAACCAAAGACAACACATTCGGTGACATCGGGGTGCAGGCCCAGAACGGCCTCAACGTCACTGGGATAAACATTGAAACCACCCGTGATAACAACGTCACGAATACGGTCCTTGATAAACACAAAGCCACGCTCGTCAATGATACCTACATCGCCGGTGTGCAGCCATCCATCGATGATCGTCTCGGCTGTTTTCTCGGGCATATCCAAATACCCCTGCATCACCAGATCACCTTTAAGAACGATCTCTCCGGTCTCACCACGGGGAAGCACATTGCCATCTGTATCCATGGTTTCGACGCGTGTCATGACAGTCGCACGCCCGGTGGACGCCGCATTCGCTGGGTCCATCCAGTCTTTCGCGCGCAAGCAAATTGCAATTTGCGGCGCTTCGGTCTGGCCGTAGCATGTCTCGAGCGCATTATTGAACACCTTCATCGCGCGAGGCACTTCGTCTTTTCGGATGGCCGCGCCGCCGACGATTAAATGACGTAGCGACGAGAAGTCTCGGGTCTCGACGCCTTCTTCTTCGAGCATCATGTAAATCACCGTCGGCGGGACAAAGACCGAAGTGATACGCTCCTGCTCGAACGCATCGAGGATCGCTGCAGGCTTCGCTGGCCCCATAAATACCTGACAGCCGCCAACCGCGAAAGTCGGCATAATCAGCGTATTCGTCCCGTGAGTCATGGGGGCGGCGAGAAGATTTTTATCATCTTTGTCGAAACCAAACTCATATAACATGGATGTAATGCACGTGTTCCACACACGATACGTTTGCACGCAACCCTTTGGCTGACCGCTTGAGCCACCTGTGAACTTAATCGCCTGCACATCATCAAGTTTTAATTCATGCCGGATCGGAGAACTCCCGCGATTCTGCTCAATCAAGCCTGACAAATCATTCAAACAAACGGCCCCGTCAGGCGCATCCAACTTGTCAGCGCAATCCTTGGCGATGAAAACAATACTCGGGCTGGTCACGCCACAAATGCGCGAAAGTTCATCCCGACCGTTTCTGGGGTTCAATGGCACCCATGTTTTCCCAGCCGCAAAGGTCGCCAGCCAGGCCAGTAAATGATCACGGGTATTGTAGGCACAAATGCCGACACGTGTCTGAGGGGATGGATCAATATCCTGAAATGCGGCGGCCAACGCGGCGACAGACTGACCCAGGTCGGCATAGGTGACTTCAACGTCACCATCTTTGACCGCTATTCGGTCAGGATACTTTGCGACGGCGCGATAAAAATGATCGATGGGCAACATTCAACTGTTATCCTCGGCCAAATCAGCCATAAACAAACGGGAACGTTCGACATAATGTTTGGCGCTGTGTAACAAATCCGCGACGACCGCGTCCGAAACCTTGCGGATCACTTTACCGGGTGCACCGACCACCAGCGAATTATCCGGGATTTCAGTCCCTTCTGTGATCAACGCCTTGGCACCAACAATGCAGTTTTTGCCTATTTTGGCGTTGTTCAAGATCACCGCACCAATCCCGATGAGCGAGTTATCGCCGACCGTACATCCATGCAACATGGCCATGTGGCCGATGGTCACGTTCTTCCCCACGGTCAAAGGGCAGCCTTCATCCGTATGCAGCACGCTGTTTTCTTGAACATTGGACCCTTCGCCGATCACGATCGGATCGTTGTCACCACGAAGCACTGCACCAAACCAAATGCTGGTCCCCGCCTCCAAGGTAACCTTACCGATCACAGATGCATTGGGTGCAATCCAATAATCATCTCCGGCCGTGGTCACTTTATGTTCGCCTAACGCGTACTTCATGATTGTCTCCCATAGTATTTCGTTTGTAGATTTTTGAGTTTTGAGAATTAGCAGGTCCAGGTTTTGCCAGACTTCAATAATTCAATGACTTCTGATGCGGGCTGAGGTCGCGCAAAAAGGAAACCTTGCGCGTAGTCGCATCCCAACCCTTTTAGCGTGGCCGTTTGATGTTCTTCTTCGATACCCTCGGCAACGATGGTCATGCCAAGAGCAATGGCGAGACCGGCAATACTTTTGACAATGCGCAAGCTGTCTTCGGTCTGGTCCATGGCGGTGACGAACGCCCTGTCGATCTTCAACGTATCAAGCGGGAAGGTGTGCAGATAACTAAGGCTCGAATACCCTGTACCGAAATCATCAATCGCCAATGATAGACCAAGTGCCTTCAGCTTTCCCAATGCCGCTGCCGCATGTTCCGGGTTTTCGACCATCAGCGTTTCAGTGATCTCAAGTTTGACGAGGTCTAAATCAATGCCGCTGTCATGAATGATCTCACCGATCTTATCAATCTCTTCCATATCGGATAGTTGCAAGCCGGATACGTTGGTACTCATGAATGGTCGCGGCTGGCCCGGGAATTCTTGAGCGAATAGATCAACAAACTCCAGATGGTCTCGCATACTGGTTTCGAGCGCAAAACGCCCCAATTCAACAATCATCCCAGTGTTCTCGGCCAATGGAATGAAATGGCCTGGTGAGACAAACTCTCCACCTTCTTTTTGCCAACGCATGAGCGCTTCAAAACCCGCAACGCATCCCGATCTCATGTCAATCAATGGCTGATAGTGCATCTCAAATTCGTTCGCCGCGAGCCCGCGCTGAAGATCACGTTCGTCATTGATCCGCTGAAAGGCGAGTTTGCGTATCTTCTCTAGCGATCCATCCGATCTCGCTGATTCATTTGCCAAACCTGAATATCTATTTTGTGCATTCCGGAACCGCGTCAGGACAACCCGCAGGATCAAATTCATCATCGGGTCTGCCGATGTTAACGGCTTCAAAAACCGCGACCGCTGAATGACAATGCATTCTGTTTCTTCGGTTGCGATGATTGTGGCCGAACGTGGGGCATCATCAATCATCGACATCTCACCGATAATCTCTCCTGCCCCTAGGTGCGCGACGACAAAGTCTGCACCATCTTTTTCGATGACCACATCAACAGCGCCGCGCTCTATAAAAAAAGCGTGGGCTCCTTGGTCTCCTCGGTGAAAAATAATCTCACCCGATACATATGTGCGTGAATAAACTAACTCAGCCACAAATGGCTCCATGAATAATATTGCTGGATAGGAAGTTACGCATTAACACCTAGCCGAGCAATAGCGTGACCCCGTCAAACTCAATACCTTGTACATATTGTTAGAATGCCCTCCTGCGTTCTTCTGTGGGGGTGACGTCGAATAGATGTCGATAGCACTTAGAAAAATGAGCATGCGACACAAACCCCGCTGCCACAGCGACTATTCATTTACCCATCTGGCCGCGGCAGCATCATCGCTGCTGCGTGCATCGACCCATTTTGGGCCATCTGAGGTATCTTCAAGCTTCCAAAAAGGTGCTTTTGTTTTCAGAAAATCGATCAGGAAATGACATGCTTCGAACGAGGCTTCACGATGAGGCGATGCAGCAGCGACAAGAACGATCTGATCGCCCGGCTCCAACTTTCCATATCGATGAATGATTAAACTGGATTCCAAGGGCCAGCGTTCATTGGCCTCGGCTTCGATTTTCTCAAGCGCCTTTTCAGTCATTCCGGGATAATGCTCAAGCGTCATTGCACCAATATCAGCAGAACCAGCCATCTCACGCACCAAGCCAACAAACGAACACAGCCCTCCAATGGCATGATTGCCAGTACTAATATTCTTGATTTCTTGGCCAATATCGAAATCTTCTGCTTGGACACGAATCATTTCAGCCTCCCGTCACAGGTGGAAAGAATGCGATTTCGTCCCCATTCTGAATGGAATGGCCCATCTCAACGTGTTCTTGATTGACCGCGACACGAACCACATCACCGTCGGCAAAAGCTTCGGCATAACCTTCTCCACGGTCACGTTGCCAGGCAACCAATTCTGCGACCGTCGACACGTCGCTTGGCATGGCGATTTCTTCGTTCGCGATGCCCACGCGCTCTCTTACCCAAGCGAAATACAACAAATTAATCATACTATCCTGCGATCAAACCGTTGAAAGGAATGTAAGTCACAATCTCTCCTGCTTCTAAGCGGACAACATCTTCTGGCATTTCAACCAATCCGTCGGCATCAACCATCGACGTCAAAATTCCAGCACCGCTAGAATGATGTTTGAGTGCCTTCACACGACCATCGTCCGACGTTTGGATACGCACACGGACCCACTCGCGGCGTCCTGACTTTTTCTTATAATCGAAATCTGCGACGACGGGAAAGCGACTGGTTTGATACGCAAGTTCTCCGCCCAATCGACGCAACACAGGTTGCGCGATCATCAAAAAAGTGACCATTGCCGCGACAGGGTTTCCGGGCAGGCCAACGAAACTCGCATGGTCTATTTGTCCAAGTGCGATAGGTCGTCCCGGCTTTATCGCCAAGCGCCAGAAATGAATACTGCCCAAGGCTTCAACTGCAGATTTCACATGATCTTCTTCACCTGCCGATACGCCACCCGACGTCATCAGCATATCGTGATCATTCTTTGCACTACTCAAAGCCGAGACAATGGCGTCTTTGTTGTCCGGCAATATACCAAGGTCGGTGACAGCACATCCCATCCCGGACAACAGGCTCATGACCGCATACCGATTGGCGTCATAGATACATCCCGTGGGGGCATCATCGCCTGGGTCACGAACTTCGTCACCTGTTGAGAACACAGCCACGCGCAATTTTTTGAACACTTGGACGGTATCCCGACCGACTGAGGCTGCCAGACCAACTTCTTGCGGGCGAAGACGCTTACCCGAATGGACGATGGTGTCGCCCAGTTTCACATCTTCCCCGGCAAAGCGGCGATTTGATCCATGCTTCAAGCCAACCGGCAATGCAACCGTATCGCCATCCAGGGTGGTGTCTTCTTCCATGAAAACGGTGTCCATACCATCGGGCATCGGTGCGCCGGTAAAAATGCGTACAGCCTCGCCGCGGATCGCATCACGACCGAGTGGGTGCCCCGCAGCAACCCGCCCTGTGACCGGTAACTTAGTTTCCCCGTCAGCATGTAAATCCTCGTAAAAAACGGCATAACCGTCTACGGCGCTATTATCGTGCGGCGGCACATTGCGATCTGAAATGATATCCTCGGCCAATACGTGCCCGACCGCTTCGTTGATCGGCACAGTCTCTATATCGACGACAGTTTCCAATCGCCCATTCAAATCTGCAATCGCATCATCAAATGGGGTCAGCGCATCACCAAACGCGAAACAATCGTCTTTAAGCTGTGCCATGGCGTCGTTCCGAGACAAACCCGCAATAGCTCATGACAAAATCAGAGATCGCATCAATATCGTCAATCGCTAGCTTGGGAATATTCGTGTCAATTTCAACGTTCGTCGCAATCGCAACGATAGACGGATCATCTGTGCTCAAAACTGGCTTGCCAACTTCGGGACGATAAACCTCTAACTTGGGATGCGGATAGGACTTGAACCCCTCAATGAGGACGAGGTCAACGTCGGCCATGCGGCCCAGAAGAAAATCAATATCAGGCTCTTCGTCGCCTCGGTTTTCGTGCAGCAAAGCCCAACGGCTTGCCCCCGTAATCACCACCTCTTGCGCACCGGCCATGCGATGCTCGTACGAGTCTTTTCCAGGTTTATCGATATCAAAATTGTGATGAGTATGCTTGATGGTAGACACTTTCAGGCCACGCTCAATCAACGCCGGAATCACCGCCTTGACCAAGGTGGTTTTGCCGCTCCCACTCCATCCCGCGAAACCAAAAATTTTCGTCACCGATTTTCCCTCGTCTTTGGCCGCATAACTGATCCCCCCATCCCGCAGATATCGGCGTATAGAGGCCGGAAATCAAGGTTTAGCAGGCGCAAGGTGGCGTTGTATATACGCCACTATAATCTGGTTATTTCGACGGTGGGTTGGCTTTCGCAGCATCTGCAACTTCGTCAACCCGCGCGATATGGCGCATCCCTGCAATGAAATAGTCAGCACCTGTGATCAAGGTCAGCAATGCAGCCCCCCACAATCCATAAATCCCAATTTCAATTGTCGAGATGGGGCCAAAATCAGGACCGACAGGACCAACAAGCAAAAACCCGAGTGCCAACATCTGAATAGTTGTCTTCCATTTCGCCAATCGCGTTACCGGCACAGAAACCCTAACCTCCGCCAAGAATTCCCTAAGGCCTGAAACCAGTATCTCGCGGCACAAAATGACCGCGGCCGGTAAGATCGTAAGACCACCAATATGATCGACCCCCATCAGAACCAAAAGTACGGAGGCCACTAATAATTTATCAGCAATAGGATCCAGGAAGCGGCCAAATGCTGACTGCTGATTGAGGACGCGCGCCAAGTATCCATCAAAGAAATCCGTCACACAGGCGGCTGAATAAAATGCGAATGCCACCCAGTTGGCCAATGGTGAATCCAAAAACACTAATGACAGGACCAAGACCGGAATTGCAACGATCCGACCCAAAGTCAAAATGTTGGGGATTTTGGTCAGCATATCTCAGGCAATTCCAACGCTCTAGGCCCATTTGGGGCAAGTAAACCCGTATTCATAGTTGTTCTATCAGGTTCGCAGATGGGATGAAATACAGACGCCCGCAAAATGCTCTGTTTTAAGGTTCAGAATGGAACCATTCGTATATTTTCTTAGCCATCGCTCCACTTATGCCATCAACCTGCGCTAAATCTTTAACCCCGGCTGTTGATATCGCTTTGGCCGCGCCAAAATGATGTAACAATGCTTTCTTACGTTTCGCGCCAATACCTGGAATTTCATCAATAATCGATTTCTGAATTTGTTTTCCACGCTTTGCACGATGTGTACCGATGGCAAACCGGTGCGCTTCATCCCGAATGCGTTGCAAGAAATAAAGCACGGGGTCCTTGAACCCCAATTGAATGGGCTCTGATTGTTCCGGCAGGAAAATTTTCTCTCGCCCAGCATCACGGTCTGGCCCTTTGGCGATGGCTGCGACAGGCACATTTTCGATCCCGAGTTCCTCAAACACGCTTAATGCTGAGGACAACTGCCCCTTTCCACCATCGACGAGAACCAGATCCGGCCACATACCCTTGGTTTTGTCTGGATCCTCTTTTTGTGCCCGTGAAAATCTGCGCTCCAAGACTTCGCGCATCATGTCGTAATCGTCACCGGCGGATGCATCGCCAGACCCAGCACGCCGAATATTATACTTCCGATACGCATTTTTCATGAAGCCTTCGGGACCGACCACAATCATCGCGCCCACGGCGTTGGTCCCAGACACATGAGAGTTGTCGTAAACCTCAACGCGCTCTGGTGCGCCATCCAGCCTGAGCGCACTTGCAAGCCCATCCAGAAGTCTGCGTTGTGACGCGCTTTCAGACATGCGCCTCGCCAACGCATCACGCGCGTTGGTCATAGCATTATCGATGACCCGCTTCTTTTCACCCCGGGTTGGCCGACGCAGTTCGACACGTCGTCCCGCGCGCACACTCAAGGCTTCTTCAATCAGCTGGTGATTGGGCACATCATGGGAAACCAAAATCAGTTTGGCGGGTTTGGTCTTTGCATAGAACTGTCCCAGAAATGCTTCTAACACCTCCGCCGGACCATCATCCTTGGCGTGGGATGGGAAATATGCGCGGTTTCCATAACTGCGCCCACCGCGAAAGAAGAAAATCTCAGCACAGGTGGTGCCTCCATCTTGATGCACGGCGATAACATCAGCATCCTCAACGCCCGCAGCGACAGCCTCATGACGGGATTGCACACGGGTCAAAGCACGGATGCGATCCCGAAACTGCCCAGCCAACTCAAACTCCAATTCGTCGGAAGCCTGCTGCATTCGGGACGCGAGCTCTTCTTGAATGCCTTGGCTGTCACCGGTCAGGAAAGATCGCGCCTCAGCGACCAGTTTCGCGTATTCATCTTTGCTGATGCGATCCACACACGGCCCGCTACATCTTTTGATTTGATACAACAAACATGGCCGTGTGCGATTGGCGAACACATTGTCCGAGCAGGTTCGAAGCAAAAACGCACGCTGCAAAAGCCCGAGCGTGTCATTGACCGCCCAAACTGAGGCGAAGGGCCCGAAGTACTCACCCTTTCGGGATCGGGAGCCCCGGTATTTTACGATCTGCGGGTAATCATGATCCCCGGTCACCAGGATATAAGGGAATGATTTGTCGTCTCGCAGCAGTATATTATAGCGCGGCGTGTAGCGCTTGATCAGGTCCGACTCCATCAACAGCGCTTCGGCCTCTGTCTCTGTTCGAACAATTTCAAGATCAACCGTCTGCGCGATCATTCGCGCGATCCGAATAGATTGACGTTCTGGATGCGTATAGCTGGTGACACGTTTGCGAATGTTCTTCGCCTTGCCGACATACAGCACATCACCCACATCGTTTATCATGCGATAGACACCCGGACTTGTCGGCAACATGGTCAGGCGCGCGCGAATAACGTCGGCACCCTTGGGCTGATTTAACTCGCCAGAAGTATCTTCTACTTCTTCTACTGGTCGTGATTCACTCATGAATTCAATTATTTACCAGACATGCTTTATTTCACGATAACCAAATTGTCATGAACTCAGATATTAACCATAACGCTATCCACGAAACCTGTGGATAAACTTGTTGAAAAAACTGTGATGGAGCGAAAAATCATTATGATTCAAAGGCTTTAAGCGCTTTGCTTAAAATTTATGCAGTACCATAACCCATTGATTTTATTCAATTTTGAATAAAACGTGGCTCTAGAGTAAAAAAGTTGAAATCTGGATGCCACATTTCGACAACAAAAACAGAGATGTGCAAAAGAAACGACTGTAAATTAAGTCGCGCTAAAATATACGCATAAATACCTAGCATGTATTAACGGCTTATACTTCGCTATTAAACCGCTCGATTTCGACGCCAACACTGCCCGCTGCCTCAATTATATCGAGTTTTTCTACACGAACGCGCACAGACCGAACCCGTTGATCTTCAAGGCACATTTCTGCTATGGTTTCTGCCATCGTCTCCACCAATCTGACATGGCCCGTATTGATGATTTCTTGGACGCCATTAACCAACGACTCATAGCAGACAACACTGTTGATATGGTCATCAAGGCCACCCTCACCTTCGCGGACAGCTAGATCCAAATTGACGCGCAGTCGCTGCGGGTCGTTTTGCTCAAAGTCGTGAATGCCGATCAATGCCATAAGCACCAGATCCCGAACAAACACGTGCCGTACTCGCGAACGCGCATCTGCGATTTTTAACGGCTCTATAATCTCGCGAGCGTCAGAACTCATAATATTACCCCGGTTGTCGTGTTAGGCGCGGCAGCCCCCCTACTCGCGCGGTGCGGTCTCTTCGGTCTCGTAAGCCCAATTCATAAATTGACCGGAATCTACTGCAATCATCTGACCTGTGACTGATGATGCGTCAAGTAGAAAGCTGACGGCGCTCGCAATCTCGGACGGGTCGACGGCTTTACCCAGAGGAGTCTGCCCGGCCTGAATATCGAAATCTTTTTGGCTTTGACGCGGACTCGGCAGCACCGGCCCAGGCCCAACCGCGTTCACACGAACGGATGGAGCCAATGCACGAGCCAACACCTGAGTCTGATCCCACAATGCCATTTTGCTGATTGTGTAACTTGGGAAATGCTTAGACGGGTTGAGGACGCGTTGATCAATCATGTTTACGACGCAGCCAGTTTCTTCATCGGGCAGTTGCTTCAATAGCTCTTGGGTCAAAACATAGGGTGCTTTTACATGCACATTCATATGTTGATCCCAAACGACAAAATCCTCTGTCGTCACCTCGTCACCCATAAATACAGATGCGTTGTTCACAATGGCTGTCACAGGGCCCAGCACATCAGCCGCTTGCTTCATCATACCACGAACAGCTGTCAGATTTTCTAAATCTGCTGATACAGCAACTGCATTGCCGCCATGAGAGCGCACGGATTGCACGACATCTTCGGCCTCGTCCGCAGATGAATGATGATGTACGGCAATGTCCCAACCGCTCAAAGCCAGTCGATCAACGATTGATCGACCTATTCGCTTAGCTCCACCAGTTACAAGGACAACACGCGCCATAAGTTGCTTTAGATCGACTGCATCAAACGCTCAACACCGTAGGCTTGGGCACCAATATAGCTGATGTACAAGAGGAAGAAGAGCGCTGCTAAACCACGATGAAGTTTGATTTTTCCAAATAACACTGGCAACAGCATGACAGTGGCAATCAACATCACCCAAATATCGAAGTTAACGACTTGATCAGGCACCTGAAGTCCGGTCACCACGGCGACAAGCCCCCCTACCAACATCATATTAAAGACGTTCGATCCCACCACGTTGCCAATCGCAACATCCGGGTGTCCTCGATAAGCTGCAACAACTGATGCCGCCAACTCAGGTAAAGAAGTACCAAATGCCAGCAACGTAAGACCGATGACTTCTTCAGAAACACCAAATGAACGTGCAATTGCTGAACCACCCGTAACAAGAAGGTCTGCACCAAATGCCAGGCCCACAATCCCACCAACCGTGAGTGCAAAAGCGACAGGAACGTTTTTGGGCACACCTTTTTCTAATTCTGCTAATTCTTCTGCATGTTCCTCGAGAACATCTGGATCATCCTGACCACGAAAATACGAAGTAAAAATAAATGCCGCGAAAATCACCAGCAGGATCACACCGGAAACCCGATTGATCTCGCCGAACAGACACATAATCGCAAAGATAATCGTGCCGCCAAACAGAAGTGCGATATCACGCATCAATGCATCGGGTTTTGCTAAAATCGGCATGACCAGACACGCCGCACCTAAAATCAACCAAACATTGGCAATGTTCGATCCGACAATGTTTCCAATGGCTAAACCAGGTGCCCCTTGCAGCGATGCCTGCAAGCTGACAACCAGTTCTGGCGCGGAGGTTCCAAATGCAACAACAGTCATACCGATAACCATCGGTGAAACGCCCATTTTATCGGCGAGAATGACGGCTCCTCGGACCATCGCCTCGGCGGCGATCAGCAAAACCACCAGACCACCTGCCAATTGAAAATACATTTCCATAAATCTAGTCCCCTTGACGGAGCCCACTCCCCAGTGGCCCGAATGCGCAAACAATAGCCTCGTAAACATGGCGTTTAAAGGGGACAATCATCTCTGGGATACTTTTAATCGGCTTCCAGTCCCATTGCTGAAACTCAGGTGGCGCGGACTCCAATAAATTGATCTCGGAGTCGTCTCCAACGAATTTAAAGGCGTACCATAATTGGGCCTGTCCCCGATATTTCTTGAAGCGCTTACCCAATACTTCTTTTGGAAAATCGTACGTCAGCCAACTATCCATGGACGCTATGAATTCGATCGATTCAATGCCTGTCTCTTCGAATAGTTCTCGGCGGGCGGCAACTTCTGGGGCTTCGCCCTTGTCGATTCCACCTTGTGGCAGTTGCCAGCGATAAGGGTCATTTTCCGACAAATCACTCCGGCATCCCATGAACACAAGCCCATCGGCATTAAACAATGCGACTCCCACACATGGGCGATACCCGCTGGGCGGGGCCGATGGATCGTCAGATTTCATACTTGCTGGTACATCTTGAGTTCGATTAAATTTCTAGCCACCTTGGCTTGGCGACAATGTTGCGACAGAAGATGCAGGTACAAGAATGATTCCCTTATCCGGCAATGTCGCGATCCAATCCAGCACACTTTTGATGGTGACGGGATACGGCCTCGCCATCGCTAAAACAGCACCTCTTTCCTTGGCAAGGCTTTCTAGTCGATCAAGGCTCTCTCGGATTTGTTGAATTCTTGGCTCGTCATCAATGTATTTCTCGCTCTCCAGACGTGGCAGATTTAACTCTGTTGCCACTGGAAAGACCTCATTCCTGCGTCTGTTCCCGCCCACAACAAACATGAGCCCACGCGCTTTGACATCTTCTAGAACTCGGCGAACCTGCCCGTCCGCCTTCATGAAACGTGACCCCATCATCGTGACCAGCCCCACATAACCTTGCGCGCTTGCCATCACTGTTTCCATCCGGCGCCGGTTCTCGGCCAATTGGATACGCGTATCAAGCGCTAGCGGCCCAGCATCTTCAACGGGGAAATTTTCACTTTCCATTGGCAGAGACATGAAAAGCTCATGCCCTGCGAGACGAGACCTGAACACCCAATCATTCAAGTTTCTACCGTATGGACTGAGCACAAAGCTGATTTCTGGTGGCAGCTTATTAATCACACCTAATGATGCTTGGCGGCTGAGACCAATCCCCTCAAACATAATCGCGATACGGGGGGCCGTAATGCCCGGGTCGACAGGACGCGCATACACTTGCCACGGTTGCGCCCCGTTCGAAGCAATTACGGGAAGTTGCCCGATATCCTGTTTGTCTTCAATCAACGCAGCAACAGGCGCAGGTGACAATGCTTGGCTCTGATCTGCAGCGCTGGGGTGATCCGGCAAACGTGCCAATGCCGCATTCGATACCGAAGCCACAACCACTCCACCGGCAGACTGGTTGGTATTCAAACTATTTAGAGAATTAAGCCCCCCTGCCGGTGCGGTTGCATCTGTGGCGGAAGGGTCCACCATCGGCTCGGTTGCTGACGGCTCATCAGCGTTCGTTTGTGCGGGGATTTGGCGCTCGGCACCTGTCGCAGGTGCGGGCATTACTAGCTGTCCTGCCTGGGTGGACTCGCCCACCACGGCATTTGTTACATTCCCTAATGTAGAATTCAGGCTGCCAGGTGGTGCGGGCATCGCCAATTCAACACGTCCTGGGTCATCACTTGCGGCAATCACTGAGTCGTCCGGCGAGGAGAGCATAAACCACCCCACGCCACCTAAGACGCTGGTGATCACAACCACCCCGCCGATAGTCGCGAATATTAGGGCTTTCTTGCGCGAGGATTCGTCATCTTCATCCTCATATTCCTCATCATCATCCAAATCGTCATCATATTCGTCGTCAATACCCTCAAATGGGTTTTCGATGACGTCATCGGAACCGACCATAACCTCATCATGATCATCATCTGGGTCATCATCAGGATCGTCGGCGCTAACGGGGCCAGAAGCATAGTTTCCCGTTAAGTCTTCGTCGTCTTCAACAACCGTTGTTTCCATTTCGCCGATGTGGTCGTCAAGATCATCTATATCAAACTCTTCCTCGTCGATATCATCGTCGAAGTCGTCTTCGTCATCCTTCTTTTTTCCGAACAGCTTAGGTAACTT
Organism: Rhodospirillales bacterium; assembly: GCA_965659695.1. Taxonomy (GTDB): domain Bacteria; phylum Pseudomonadota; class Alphaproteobacteria; order Rhodospirillales; family Casp-alpha2; genus UBA4479. The sequence continues at coordinate 12,486 of CBFHXC010000033.1, read as the reverse complement.
CAATGCATCCTCCGAAACGGCAAACGGCCCGCGTGAAACGCGAGCCGTTGTTGATTCACGCGTTCACGCAAAGTAGCTGGGTCACTCGACCTTCGCCTGTTGAGACATAATGGCAAGGCCCCTAATCAGGTCAAGCGCGCGCAATAATTGGTAATCCTGCGCCTTCTCATCTTCTGCCTCTGTATTTTCTGAGGTTTCTGAGCCTTCGGTCTCGGTTTCAGAACTGCCACTGGTATCCAGTGCACCGCGCAGGTCGGCTTCGCTCCGACGCGGGCGGTTGGAAGCAATCTCCTCAATACGAGATTGCTTAACTTCGATATCAGGATCGACACCTTTGGCCTGAATAGAGCGGCCAGACGGCGTATAGTACCGCGCTGTTGTCAGGCGCATGGCCCCATTGCCACTGACCGGCATGATGGTCTGAACAGAGCCTTTGCCAAATGACTTGGTTCCCAACACAATGGCTCTGCGGTGATCCTGAAGCGCGCCTGCGACAATCTCTGATGCAGAGGCGGAACCGCCATTAATCAACACGACCAAAGGCATGCCCTCAACCAAGTCACCCTCGCGAGCATTGAAGCGCTGTGTATCTTCGGGGTTACGAGAACGCGTCGATACAATCTCTCCACGTTCCAAGAACGCATCGGAAACCGCCACAGCTTGATCCAACAAGCCGCCCGGGTTATTGCGAAGATCTAGAACATAGCCCTGGATTTTATCGCCGAGTTCGTCACTAATTTTTTCGACCGCACGCTTCAATCCCACATCCGTTTGTTCGTTGAACGACGTGATCCGGATATATCCGACGTCCCCTTCTACGCGTGATCGAACGGATGTGATTTTGATGATCGCACGGGTGATTGACACATCAAAAGGCTCTCGGCCTTCGCGAACAACCGTCATACGAATGTCGCTGCCGACCTTGCCACGCATTTTATCGACAGCCTGCGTTAACGTCAGACCTTGAACAGATTCCCCGTCTAGATGCGTCACGATATCACCAGATTCGATGCCCGCACGAAATGCCGGCGTGTCGTCGATCGGTGAAATGACCTTGATATAGCCACCTTCCATGGTGACTTGAATGCCTAACCCGCCAAATTCGCCACGGGTATTCACCTGCATATCTTTGAAGTTCTTCGCATTCAAGAAACTGGAATGTGGATCCAAAGAGGCCAACATACCTGTAATGGCCGCTTCGATCATTTCTTCTTCGCTGGGTGGCTCTACGTATTCGGCGCGCACGCGCTCAAATACATCACCAAACAATGCCAATAACCGGTAGGTCTCTTCATCGTTTTTCTTTGCATCAACTGCAAATACCGGTGACGCCCCCAACGTCACAACGAGCGCGATTGCCAATGCCCCGATGGGGGAAATCATCCGTTTTATCATCCGTTTACCTCATTTTTTCGTGCAGCCAACCAAGGAACTGGGTTAATCGGTTGGCCATTGCGACGCAATTCTACATATAATACTGGTTCGCCATTGCCCTCGTCGATCACGCCGACAGGTTCTCCTGCGATAACTTGCTGGCCTTGCTCTACATCAATTCGGCTCATGCCTGCCAGAAGGCTATGATATCCCTCGGAATGTTCGATGATCAAGAGAAGCCCATAACCTCTAAACTTTCCTGCATATGCCACTGTACCGTCAAATGTGGCAACAATTTGGGCGCTGTTCGGTGTCGCGATGGTAACACCTTTCCGCGACAATCCTCCATCGGTCTTTTCGCCGTAACGTCCAACAATCCGTCCCGTCGCTGGCAAGTTCAATTTGCCGCGCGCTTTTCCAATCTGACGCAACTGCCGAGGCGTAACTGAGGTTGGTTTTCTGGCGCTTCCGGGTGGAACTGAGGCCTGCTCTTTTCGCGCGGTCTCGGCGCGCCTCTTTTTCTCGGCATTCAAACCCGCCAATAACTCCTGCAGTGACTTTGCCTGCTGTCCTAAGGCCGCTACCCGCTTTTCTGATGCATATGCTGCTTTGTCTGCGCGGCGTTTTAAGACTTTCTTTCGCGACATCAAGGCACCCAAACGCCGCCGCTCCCGGTCCAAAAGGTCCGTTGTTTCCCGCAGCGATACGGCACGTGCCGCAATTTCAGCGCGGGCTTTTACCAAGAACTCCACCTCTTTCCGCAACGTGCCCGCTTGTTTATCAATCTCGCCAACAGCTGCACGCAACAAAATGGCAGTCCGCACTGTATCGGCTGGCACAGTAGGCTGCGCGATCAATGCTTCGGGTGGATACTGCGCAAGACGCTGCATAGCCGACAGCACACGGGCAAATTTCTTTCGACTTTGCCGAAGTTCTTCGGTTCTCTCGTCACGCAGTTTTTCAAGTTCTGTCATCCGTGCCGTGATGGCTTCGACTTGCCGTTCGTGCTGCTGAACCGCTTTGGCCGCCGACACCATTTCATTTTGCAAATTACCGATGTCTTTCGCGATGGCGCCGGAGCGTGCGCGCGCAGCTTCTACAGCGGCCTTCTCTTTTTCGATCGTACTTTGAATGGCTTTGAGTTGATCAGCGGACGGCTGCGATTGGGCCAACGCAGGATTAGATATACCAAAACCAAGAATCACAGCCGCCACACATGGCAACAACCAATGCCGAAAACCAAATTTTCTAGGAGCGCTATTCAGCGGCCGCTGTTTCAGCGTGCTTCTCCTCAATCAAGCTATGACCGGTCATTTCTGCAGGCTGTGCTAAGTCCAAAAGCTGCAGGATTGTCGGTGCCACGTCCGCCAATCGGCCTTCTTGCAATCCACCAACATAATCTGGAGGATTGACCATAATGAAGGGGACCGGATTCATGGTGTGCTGCGTATGTGGCCCGTGATTCTCAGGATCATGCATTTGTTCGCAATTCCCATGATCCGCGGTCACCAGCATGACACCACCAACATCTGTCACCACGCTTTCCAATGCTTTCAGAGAATGGTCAATGGTGGTCGCGGCCTTGCGTGCGGCATCCAAAACACCGGTATGGCCCACCATATCGCCATTCGCGTAATTTACGATGATCAGGTCGTATTTTCCAGATGTAATGGCCTGGACCAAATTGTCGGTCACTTCGGGTGCCGACATTTCTGGCTGCAGATCATATGTGGCCACTTGTGGCGACGGTATCAGAATACGATCTTCGCCTTCAAAGACAGCCTCTCTGCCGCCATTCAAAAAGAATGTGACGTGCGCGTATTTCTCGGTCTCGGCAATGCGTAACTGCTTCATACCGGCATTTGCCACAACCTCGCCTAGAATATTACTAAGGCTCGAAGGTGGGAAAATGGCATCCATATACGCGGCATGTGCCGAAGAATACTCAACCATGCCCAGTTGGGCTGCAAATGAGACCGTTTTTGAGCGATCAAAACCATCGAATTCAGGATCACATAGTGCGGCTAAAATTTCCCGCGCACGGTCGGCACGGAAATTCGCCATCAAAACACCATCGCCATCGTTCATACCCTGATAGCTGCCGAGCACAGCGGGCAGGACGAATTCATCTGTTGTATCCGAGGCATAGGCATCAGCAATCGCTTCGGCAGCATTGTTAAACGAACTCCCAACCGCGCTGACCACACAATCATATGATTTCTGCACCCGGTCCCAGCGATTGTCTCGGTCCAACGCAAAATAGCGGCCAGAAACGGTTCCAATCTGGCAATCTTTCAGGTCCGATATGGCGACCTCAAATGCCGCAACATCAACTGCAGCACTTTTCGGCGGCATATCGCGGCCATCAAGAAAGCCATGAACACGAACCGTAATACCTTCGTCATCCAGGACCTTGGCCAATGCCACAATGTGATCTTGGTGTGAATGGACGCCACCAGGGGACAGCAAGCCCATCAAATGACACGTGCCGCCCGACTCTTTAAGGGCGCCAATAAATTTCTGAACACTCTCAATATCCTTTATCGTATTTTCACGGACAGCTTTGTCGATCTTGGGCAGTTCTTGGAGAACAACACGTCCCGCACCCAGATTCATATGCCCAACTTCGGAGTTTCCCATTTGACCATCGGGTAAGCCGACTTCTTGGGCAGAGGCATCTAGTCGCGAACGCGGGTATTTCTGGACCATTGCATCCCATGTCGGCGTTTCCGCACCAGAAATTGCATTGTCAGGCGCAGCCGCCCGCTCACCCCATCCATCAAGGATACATAGAACAACTGGTTTCGGCCGAGGTGTCGTCATGTCGCGAGTCCTAAATTTAATAGCAGTCTACACCAAACACATTGTAAAAACGACTGAAGACTGCATTCTCACATGATTGTTATTGCGTCCCATCAGCCCGTAGAAGCTTCAAAACCGGCTGCTTCAATCGCTGTCACAGCCGCGGTTTCATCATTGTCCGACGTATCACCTGTGATACCGCACGCGCCGATAATGGCACCATCTGTGTCCTTAATCAGTACACCACCTGCGACGGGCACCAACGAACCACCCGCCAACGAGTTCATGGCCTGAATGAAGAATGGTTCCGCCTTCGCACGTTCAAAAAGTGCACGTGAGCCAAGGCCCATGCAGATCGCACCGTGCGCTTTACCAATTGCGATATCTGGACGCATGTTGGCTGCGCCATCCTCACGTTCCAGCGCTTTCAAATTTCCAGCAGCGTCCAGCACGGCGACGGTCAATGGTTTCAGCCCCATTTCACGGCCTTTCGCCAACGCGTCAGCAACGATTCTACGGGCTTGTTCCAAGGTAACGTTAGACATCGAATTCTCCAGTTTTGTACAGGTCAATTTGGCGCGGAAGATAACACTGGTGAAGGGATCGGGAAAGTGCAGGAAATTGCTCTTTGTCTTCATTATTGATCCAGCCCCCCTCACCTAACCTCTCCCCCTTTGAGGGGGAG
>CBFHXC010000033.1:269-7615 GCA_965659695.1 Rhodospirillales bacterium | reverse complement strand
GTCTGCACACCAAAACTCAGCAGTTTATTTGCACAATTTCTGGTTTCGGGGGCTAAACCATTCGCCCCGCCAATCACAAACGCCATGTCTCGGCAGCCGCCATCTTGTTCGGCGGTCAAGAAATTCGCGAAATCTCGGCTTTTCATCGTTTTGCCACGTTCATCCAAGGCCACGACGTATGAACCGTCTGGTACTTTCGCCAGTATAAGTTCGGCTTCGCGGGCCATCAGTTCCGCATCTGACAGGCGACGCTTTTCCTCAACCTCAATCAACTCAAGGTTCGGGCGCAATCGTTTCTGATAGGATGCAAAAAGTTCCTGCTCCGGCCCTTTTTTGGACCGGCCAACAGCTATAAGGGTCAAACGCACACCGTTTCCCTAACTAAAAGCGACGAAAGACCGCCGCAGTTAAAATCGTCACCCCGCAAAATTAAGCGGGCGTCGCTGCCTCTGCATTTGCTTGGGCTGCATTTCCTGCAACCACATCAGGGACAGACCACATTTTTTCCAAACCATAGAAATCACGCACCTCTGGTCGGAACAGATGAATGATCACATCACCCGCGTCGATCAGAACCCAATCACCTTGTGATTGGCCTTCGATGCCAAGTTCCTTGATACCAAGTTCCTTGATTTTTTGTGTCAGGTGCATGGCCATGGCGCCGACTTGTCGGCTGGATTGGCCCGAGGCAACGACCATGTAATCCGCAATTTCGGTCTTGCCGGCGAGATCGATAACGACAATATCTTCAGCCTTATCGTCATCGAGAGAGTTTTCCACCAGTGCAAGAAGATCACTACCTGCTGGCAGATCTGCCTTTTTTTTAGGAGCTATTGCAACGTTCCTTTCAACCCAGTTACTCAAAGTGCCTACCTATGTCGGCAATGGCACGGTTAGCCGCACATTTGAATGTGAATGACCGCCATCCCCATTCTCTCGGATCCGGGTGGCTGACTCAGGGTGTTCACGGATTTTCAAGAACACCCAGGCCGGAGCCGCCGCATCCACCAAGCGGTTCGCCGCTGATCGGGGCCATCGGTCCCCAGCGAACCGTCGTGCTACAACACTAGATGTAGCCCTATAAGAGTATCCGGGGCGAGCAAATACTGCAATGGGGACCGTGTTAAAAATCCGCGTCCACTGCTTCCAGTGATGCATTTGCAGCAGGTTATCTGCGCCCATCAGCCAAACAAACGATACATTCGGAAAACTGCGTTTCAGCTCTACCAGCGTGTCCGATGTAAATTGCGTGCCCAAATCTGCTTCTAAATCCGTCACGGTGATTCGGGGCTCGGGTCGCGCCACTTCAGATGCAGCGTCCAAACGCTGATCTAAACTGCCCATATTATCAGATGATTTCAGCGGATTTTGTGGCGACACCAACCACCAAACTTCATCCAGCCCCAACATCCGCAGCGCCATCCGAGAGATATGCAGATGGCCAGCGTGGGCGGGGTTAAATGACCCGCCTAGGAGACCGATGCGTGATTGATTCATTTTCTGCATTATACCCCCTCACCTGTCCTCTCCCCCATTTCATGAGGGAGAGGGACTCTCGCATCACGATCGCTTTTGTCCCTCTCCCACCCCATGGGGGGAGAGGTTAGGTGAGGGGGTCGCAAAATCATTCAGCCGCGTTGGCGTGCCGGGTCGGCATCGTGCCATTAATGATGTAGGCCAGCGCCTCGACCACCTGTTCGGGTTCGCGCGCCATGGCGTTCGCAGCACCGTCGACCTCTTTCAACGCATGGTCATGCTCTGCCGGGTGCAATGTGATGTAGGGGATACCCAACGCTGCCGCATAACCCGCATCGAATGCGGCGTTCCATTGTTTGTATTTCTCGCCGAACCGCACGATAGCGATATCAGCGGCTTTCAATAGGGTCTGCGTGCGGATCGCATTCAATTGTGCCCCCTTGCGGTCATGCCAGAACTTATCGGACTCGGCACCAAAGATCGCCACACCGCAGTCATCAGAATCTTCGTGTACGGTCACAGGCGAAACCAGTTCCACCGGCAGACCTGCGGCCTTCACACCGCTTTCGATCCGCTCGCGCCAATCCGAATGAATTTCACCCGAAAGATATACTGTCCAAGTCGCTGTCATGTTTTCCTCCACTAATTCTATGGTCTTGTCACTATGGTCTTGTCTGGCCCGTGCCACGAACCACGTATTTCATTGATGTCAGTTGTTCGACGCCAACAGGGCCACGGGCATGAAGTTTACCGGTCGATATGCCAATCTCGGCACCCATCCCAAACTCACCGCCGTCGGCAAATTGCGTGGATGCATTAATCATTACGATAGCACTGTCGACACGGTTCACGAAGGTTTCAGCCGTCGCCGCATCATCGGTGATGATGGCGTCCGTGTGTTCCGAGCCATGATCCCGGATAAACTGAATCGCTTCGTCGACGCCATCCACTTGTTTAAGGGCGACGATGCTATCCAAGTATTCGGTGTCATAGTCTTCATCACTGGCGGCAATCACCCGGGCATCCATCGCCTGGCTCTCGGCATCTCCTCGGATTTCACAACCCGCAGCCGTTAACCCATCCACCAATCGGGTTAACAGATCAGGTGCCACAGATTTATCGATCAATAGGTTTTCCATCGAACCGCAAATCCCCGTGCGGCGCATTTTCGCGTTCACGACGATGCTCTCGGCCATGTCCGGCTGGGCGGCTTCATGCACATAGGTATGGCAAAGACCTTCCAGGTGCTTGAACAACGGCACTTTGCTCTCGTCCGTCACACGTTGAATTAGTGACTTACCCCCACGCGGCACAATGACATCAACGAAGTCCGTCATGGTCAGTAATTCACCAACCGCTGCCCGGTCCGTCGTCGGCACCAACTGAATCGCGTTTTTGGGTAGGCCAGCCGCTTTCAACCCTTCGATCAGGCTTTCGGTAATCGCGCGGGATGAATGAAAGCTCTCGGACCCGCCACGCAGGATCGCCGCGTTACCAGCCTTTAAGCACAAACCACCGGCATCCGCTGTCACGTTTGGGCGGCTTTCATAAATCACACCGATCACACCCAACGGCACGCGCACGCGCTGGATATGCAGACCATTTGGACGGTCCCATTCGTCATCAATCGCACCGACCGGGTCGGGCAATTCCGCAATGGCTTCTAGGCCCGCGGCGACGCCTTCGATCCGGTCATCGGTTAACTGCAACCGATCCAACATGGCACCCGTCAGGCCTTTTTCTTCGCCCGCCACCATGTCTTTGGCGTTATCGGATAATATTTCATTCGAACGGCGACGCAGGCTCGCAGCCATTTCTGTAAGCGCTTTGTTCTTGGCCTCAGTCGATGCCACCGAAAGTTCCGCCGCCGCTTCTTTAGCGCGCCGCCCAATACCATGCATCAACGATTGAATATCAGCGTGTCCGTCCATGGGTTCGATCCTCAAAGTAAAACCAGGTCATCGCGGTGGATCATTTCATCACGCCCACGATACCCCAGGGTGTCTTCAATTTCACTGGTCTTGTGGCCTGCAATCTTGGCGGCATCGTTAAACGGATACGCCACCAACCCTCGGGCAATTTCACGACCATCGGGATCAACAACCGAGACCGCATCCCCTCGCTCAAACGTGCCTTGGATTTCTCGCACACCAGCGGGCAGCAAACTCTTGCCATCTTTCAGCGCATTCACCGCTCCCGCATCGACAATAATGCGGCCCGTGGGACTGAGCGATCCCGCGATCCATTCTTTGCGTGCGGACCTTGGTGTCGCATTGGGGACAAACAGCGTTGCCCGTGCACCATCCAATATACGCTTCAAAGGATGAGGCTCCGTGCCCAGTGCGATAATCGCCTTGGCCCCTGCCCCCATGGCTATTTTGGCGGCGGCGAGTTTCGTAACCATGCCGCCCTTGGAATCACCCGATAGCTTCACACCGGCCATGTTCTCGATCTCGGCAGAGATTTCACCGTGCACTTCGGGAATGAATTCAGCATTCGGGTCAATCTGCGGGTTGGCCGTATACAGGCCATCGATGTCCGAAAGTACGACCAGTAAATCCGCCGATACCATCGACGCCACCCGTGCCGCCAATCGGTCGTTATCCCCAAATCGAATTTCGTCCGTGGCGACGGTATCGTTCTCATTGATCAACGGCACTGCACCCAAGTCCAACAACTCAATTAACGTGTTACGCGCATTGATGTAGCGACGGCGATTCTCAGAGTCATCAAGCGTCAGCAACACCATCGAAACCGTCAGATCATGATGATCCAGCACGTCTTGATAGGCATGGGCCAATCGCACCATCCCCGTGGCTGCGGCGGCCTGTTGTTCTTGAAGTTTCAGATCGCCGTTCGGTAATCCCAAATGCCGACGGCCAACGGCTATTGCACCGGACGATACGACCACGACATCTTTACACTGGGCGCGAAGCATCCCGATATCGTCGGCCAGAGTCGCCAGCCATGATTTGTTCACTGTTCCGGATGTGGGATCGACCAGCAACTGCGAGCCAATCTTAATGACGATACGTTTGGCCTCTCTTAGGCTTGCGGCCGTCACGGGTGATATCCCTCTTCAACCTCGGTCTCGTCTTGGTTCGCGCCTGCGCGGGTCGCGGCAATGATGCGATCTAACTCATAGGTAATCTCGCGAACACCCTTTCCAGAAACGGCGGAAATCACGTGCACTGGGCCATCAACAACGGCAGATAATTCTTTGCGACGTTCGGCAATGGTTTCGTCATCCAGTGCATCAGCTTTATTCAGGGCGACGATCTCGTGCTTGTCATCCAGATTGGCACCATATGCTTCCAACTCACCCCGGATCGTCTTATAGGCTTCGGCCACACTTTCTTGTGTCCCATCAATCAAATGCAGCAACACGCCACACCGCTCGATATGCCCCAGAAACCGCGTGCCAAGCCCTGCACCTTCGCTGGCCCCTTCGATCAAGCCGGGGATATCAGCCAATACGAACGTCCTGTTCTCAACTGATGCCACACCCAAGTTCGGATGCAATGTCGTGAACGGATAATCTGCAATTTTGGGGTGCGCCCTTGTACAAGCTGACAAAAACGTGGACTTCCCCGCATTGGGTAATCCGACCAATCCGGCATCTGCGATCAATTTAAGCCGCAGCCATACCCAGCGTTCTTCACCCTCTAAACCAGGATTTGCATGGCGTGGGGCCTGGTTTGTCGATGACTTAAACCGCGCATTGCCAAAACCGCCATTGCCACCCTTCAGGAACACCTCCCTTTGGCCGACTTCCGTCATATCCAAAAGAACAGTTTCTTTGTCTTCATCAAGAATCTGCGTGCCAGGGGGTACTTTCACAATAAGCGGTTTACCGGACAGACCACTCCGATTTTTTCCTGCACCATCAACACCCCGTGGGGCTTTGAAATGCTGTTTGTAACGGAAATCGATCAAGGTATTCAGATCGGCAACGCACTCAATAACCAAATCAGCACCGCGTCCACCGTCGCCCCCATCGGGGCCACCGTACTCGATATATTTTTCGCGACGGAAACTGACGACGCCATTGCCGCCGTCGCCACTTTTTAAATATATCTTGGCCTCATCGAGGAACTTCATGATCCGAGTCGCTTATTTAATGAGTGTTTTGCGCACAAAAAACGGGGGAATGGACGGCCATTCCCCCGCATAACCTTAGAGCTGGCCTGCAGGGCTCAGCTGGTCGGCGGCACCACTGATACAAACATCTTGCCGCGCGCTTTTTGGTCGAATTTCACGTTTCCTTCGGCAGTCGCAAAGATCGTGTGATCACGTCCAATGCCAACGCCATCGCCAGGATGCACTTTGGTGCCGCGCTGACGGATAATTATGTTACCAGGAATGACGACTTCGCCACCAAATTTCTTTACGCCCAAACGACGACCTGCTGAGTCGCGACCGTTACGGGAACTACCACCTGCTTTTTTGTGTGCCATCGGGTACTACTCCTCGCTATCTTTTTTAGCTGCGGTCTTCTTCGCTGCTGTTTTTTTAGCAGCGGGCTTTTTGGCCGCAGCCTTCTTTGCTGTTGTTTTAGCTGCAGGCTTTTTCGCCGCTGGCTTCTTGGCTGGGGCTTTCGCTGCTTCCTTAGCCGGTGCGTCTGCCTTAGCGGCATCATCAGCCTTTTTCGGCGCCGCTTTCTTGGCAGCGCCCTTTGGCTTCGTGCCCGTTGGGCTAATTTCAACAACCTTCAGAACTGTCTTCTCTTGGCGATGACCATTCTTACGGCGGTGATTCTGGCGACGTTGTTTCTTGAAGATGATGACTTTCTTATCGCGGGTTTGCTCAACCACTTCAGCGAAGACCTCAGCCTTCTCAACGGTTGGTGCACCAACGACAGGATCTTTGCCCTCTTCGGACAACATCACCACATCGCCCATGGCGATAACGTCACCGGCTTCGCCAGCTAATTTCTCAACGACGACAATGTCGTCTTTGGCAACGCGGTACTGCTTGCCACCGGTTTTTACTACTGCGAACATAATCGCCTCTAAATCTCATATCAAAAGGGCCGCCGACGCAAATGCCCACGGCCAACCCTGGAAGTGCGGCAATATACTGCCCAAAAGCGCGATGTCAATCACTGAAACGCCCCGGATTTCCGGGTTACTTTCTGTTTTTTAGATTACCGCAATTATCACAAATATATATGTGCGATTTTCACAATGTGACGCTTGCCCGATTAGGGGTCATTGGCTACATTCCGCGCTCCCCGACGCGGGCTGATCAGCTTGCGTTCACATCTGCGGAGAGGTGCCGGAGTGGTCGAACGGGGCGGTCTCGAAAACCGTTGTGCGCTTGCGTACCCAGGGTTCGAATCCCTGTCTCTCCGCCACCCACCCTATAATTTTTCTAACCGTTGCGAAGCGTTCCATCTTTCGCCGCGTTTCCCGGGGCTTACAGATACCCTGATCTTGCTGAGACGGTTATCTGGGAACGATCGCGCGCGCTTTTGCCGTTCGTCTCAGTTCGCGATTTGAGGCAGTTCGCTTTTGCCTCTTTTCCCTATTAACAGGGAATTAACAGGGTAATTCGTTTGTTTTTAGCCGATATGGCCGATTTCAGCCCGTTTTGAGGCTAAATATATGATGTATATCAGGCGCTTATGCGCGATTTCCCTGTTATTTTTAAAACAGGGAATTGATTATCCCTTATCAGGGAACGATCTCGGTAGGAACAGGGATTAGTTTTTAAGAAACAGGGTTTCTTGCTGATCCCAGTCCCACGGGATTTTCATCGCCAGGATGTGGTTCACTGTGAACTTTGGATCTAGGAAGCCCGCAAGAATAGCCTCCTGTATTTTTGGAGATAAGAAGGCGAGTTTCGATCGTGACCGAATATAAGCCGGG
>CBFHXC010000033.1:0-259 GCA_965659695.1 Rhodospirillales bacterium | reverse complement strand
TTGCGATTGTTTTGAGCGACACACCTCGTCTTATTTCCTGGGCCCAGGCATGCGCTTGATGAAGGCGTTTTATAAGCGTCGCATCGGGCGGCGCCACTTCATCACCAATCATAATCTTGGTCTCGACGCCACGTCTCTTGATCTGCCAGGGTCTTTGAATGACCGCTATCTCTGGCGCGAGTTTATCAACATTGATCTGAAGATGCTCAGCAAGCGCGGCGACATTGAGGCCAATCCCAACCTGGTCCATTTCCAATCG
>CBFHXC010000032.1:309-31419 GCA_965659695.1 Rhodospirillales bacterium | reverse complement strand
CAGTTCCTCCCGATACCTCTGGACCGTCGCGACGTATTTCGACATTCTCTGGCCGGGATCAGTCTTACCTTTGGACGGAGGCTTCTTTGATTTTTGGTCTGAACTGGAAGTGATTGAAGAGCCTTTTCGGCTGTTTGCCGGATTACATAGTCTCGCGGTTCCTGTAGAGGCTGTGATCCGTGCAAATCCGGGGAACTTCCTTTCGATAAGGAATGTCTTGTAGTCAACTTTTGGAATCCGGACCATGCGCCCTAGCAAACCAGATTCCCAGCCCCGTGGCATCAGATAAAACCAAGAGCATCAAAAATACTGGTCTCAGAAGAGCTTGTGATTTGCGCTTTGTGGGGGACTAATTGGGGGATTAGGATCGATATACGAATTCCATCCAATTGAATATATTATCTTTTTTTATTATAAATGGCGGAGAGGAAGGGATTCGAACCCTCGATACAGTTTCCCGTATACTGGTTTAGCAAACCAGCGCCTTCAGCCACTCGGCCACCTCTCCGCAAGGTCCAGGCATTGGCGCGCCCAGTAAGACTGCGGGAATGTAAGGTCTACGTAGATCACCGTCAACATCCAGAAATCAATGTTCTTGGCATAAAAAAAGTCCCAAACAGATGTCCTGACTTGGACATCATCCGCCATTCCGCGCATGGTATCATTCTTGATCCCATTATCTTTGTTGAAGCGGAATGCCATGACTGAAAGTTACAATGATTTAATTGAAAAGCGGTTCGGTCAACGCCTGAACCATGATCACAGCGCCCCTGCGACCGGCGTCCATAAACAACAATTGTCCCACCGTAGCCGCCGCCGTTTCACGTCAGATACTATTTCCGATGCTACGCTGGAATTATTGCTGGCATGTGCGCTATCAGCACCTGCGAAATCGGATCTTCAGCAAGTCGCGATCATCAATCTAGCAGATTCTGCTAAACGCGAGGCGGTAACTGATCTCATCCCGTCGATGCCGTGGATCAAGCAGGCGCCAGTTTTTTTGTTGTTCTGTGGGGATTCAAGACGGATTGAGCGTATTTGTGATCACCGCGGTACGTCATTCGCCCATGAACCGATAGATGCATTTTTAAATGCTGCGGCAGATGCTGCGATTGTGATGCAAAATTTTATCGTCGCAGCAGAGGGTGCCGGGCTTGGGTGTTGTCCGATCAGCGCGGTCCGCGAAGTAACCGAAGATATTTCAGAGATCGTTCAACTTCCACCTCGCGTTTTCCCGTTTGTGGGGCTGTGCGTCGGTCATTCTTCGGATGATCCATGGATTAGCCAACGGCTTCCATTATCGCTGACCGTGCACACAGACACCTACAAAGATGATCATCTCAATGAAGAAATCGATAACTACGACGCGCGTCGCGGAGAGGCCAATCCCATTTCTAGACAAAGAGAAACGGATAAATATGGCACGAAAGAGACCTATGGCTGGTCTGACGATAAGGCGCGGCAAACTTCGCACACGGACCGGCTTTCCTTCTCACGTTATATCAAAGCCAATGGCTTCGATAGTTTGGGCTAACGTCTACAACTCAATACCTGCCGAATTCTCATCACGACTTAAGATCAACTCCAAGAGGTAGATTGTTGGTCTGCCCCCTTATCACTAGGCATGTCCGCATTGTTCACAGTGAAGGCCTAAAACTCTTCAAAGTGACATGAGGGAGATGGCAATGGGCAACTTTAAACCATTAGCAATGCGCACCATGACTGGTGGTCGGGATCGCAGGCGGCGCTCCATACTTAAGGGATCAATTGGATTGGACGGCGACAATCTTCCTAATGATCTGAGGTTGATCGCGCGCGCATTGGTGGAAGCCGGACTATTGGCACCGGACGTGCCAGAAGAGGATGTAAAACATGGCATCTATCGTGCGATTCGCCACATCCACCACACAACAGGTGAGATTCCACCCAACGCAAGCGACGTGAACACTTTAATCCCGGAGAGCGATACGGAACTTATGATGCGGCGCGCCTTGGCGGAATTCAGGTTCCCTACAGCTCATCGTACTATCGCTTTGTCCGCTTCCCCAAAGGAGGCAAGGGCGATCCTGGAGACAGGCATTTCGCTCGCCAAAAAGAGACTGCAAGTGAATTCTCAAGCAAATGAAATACCACCCTCATTTCGAAGGGCTATATTACCACCCTTGTCGCCAAACGCTTATCAAAGTAATCGCCGTTTAACAGAAACGATTTCAGAGGCGAATATAGAGGGATTGGATGATCTCATATCGGAGAGCATTCGCCACAACAGCAAGTCGGGATTTGTTGAAGTTCGTGACTTCTTCAATGTACTAAATTCTTCTAAACCCAAACACGCAAAAAATCTGGGCCAGAGAGTAAAACGCCGCTTGCGGGGAAAGCCGCTGCGACGGTTTATAAAGCTTATGCAAAATGTCCCACCAAACGAGGACGATTTTGTTGACGACCCTAGTTGACCATATGCTCGCGGATGGCAGCACCGCGGACGGATTTACGTACCTTTTCGAAAGCGCGGACTTCGATCTGGCGGACGCGTTCGCGGCTGATGCCATAAACGGCACTTAAATCCTGCAGCGTTGTCGGATCGTCTTTTAACCGACGCTCGGTCAGAATGTGGCGTTCACGGTCTGTCAGGCATTTCATCGCACCGACCAGCATCTGATGCCGTGAGTTAAATTCCTGTTGGTTGGCGGTAACTGTTTCCTGATCCGTCGTATCATCCACCAGCCAATCGATCCACTCGCCCTCGCTGTCATCACGCAGCGGTGCGTTCAACGAATGGTCTGGCCCAGCGAGCCGACGGTTCATGTTGATCACTTCATGTTCTGGAACATTCAGACGATCAGCAACTTCTGTTGTTTGTTCGGGAGACAAATCACCGTCATCAATGGCTTCGATCTCGCCTTTGATACGGCGTAGATTGAAAAATAGTTTTTTCTGGGCCGCTGTCGTTCCCATCTTCACGAGGGACCAAGAATGCAATATGTATTCCTGAATCGCAGCACGGATCCACCACATAGCATACGTCGCCAAACGGAAACCACGTTCGGGGTCAAAGCGTTTGACCGCCTGCATCATGCCGACATTACCTTCGGAAATAAGCTCGCCTACCGGCAGACCATATCCCCGGTAACCCATCGCTATTTTTGCGACGAGTCGCAGATGGCTATTCACCAGTTGATGAGCCGCATCCAAATCACCATCTTGACGCCAGCGCGTTGAAAGTTCCTGCTCTTCATCAAATGTGAGCATTGGATATCTCCGGATGACTTGCAGATATCTGGAGAGGTTTTCTTCTGGTGTCGGATTAAAATCCTTAGCGAGCGTACCCATACTTAATTTATCCCCAATAAATTTAGTGACCATCGATGTCGACCCTGATGGGCCGTTCGATTCAGAGGTTGCCGCAAGATACTTGAGTAATTTAGTCAGGTATAGTTAAAATTTAGAGAGATTCAATTTTACTTATTAAATAATTGATATTATTTGAAATTTTTGCCTCGAACCGTACCTGCTCACTCGTTATTGGGTGAATAAATCCTAATTTATATGCTTGTAGCGCTTGGTTATTATACGTTCCAAGGTCACGCCGGATCACAGGGTCCTTGATTTTTCTCGCGGTCATATGGGCCGCGTATACAGGATCGCCGATCAGTGGATGACCTATTGACTTCATATGTACACGTATTTGATGTGTGCGTCCTGTGAATAGATGGCAATCCACAAGTGCCGCCAGGGAACCAACAGGCCTAATCACTTCATAATCGGTGATCGCGTGTTTTCCCCGCCCTTGCACGACGGCCATTTTTTTGCGGTTTTTTGGGTCGCGACCGATATTTCCCTCAATGCGGCCTGCTCGTGGTGACGGCATCCCCCAAACCACAGCGCGATAAGATCGTTCGATGCTATGAACTTGAAACTGTTCAGCCAGCCCCTGATGCGCACGATCGGACTTGGCACAAACCATGATGCCAGATGTATCTTTGTCCAATCGATGCACAATCCCAGGCCGGGTCACTCCGCCGATCCCTGATAACGATCCTGCACAATGATGAAGCAACGCATTCACCAACGTTCCGGTCATATGACCTGGCGACGGATGCACCACCAGACCGATTGGCTTATCGATGACAATTAGATGGTCATCTTCAAATATCACCTGCAACGGAATGTCTTCGGGATCAGGCTCTGCGGGTGCAGGTGGTGGCACCGACAGGATATAGCGCTGACCATGGCGAACTTTTTTCGATGCGTCAGAGACGATCTGCCCATCATCAGATTTGATTTGGCCTTCCGCGATTAAGGCTTGCAAGCGGCTGCGGGATAAGTCTTCAACCATCCCCGTCAACCATCGATCAAGCCGCTGACCGGCAGCTTCATAATCAACTACTAGCTCAAATGTATCCACGCGACCCCACCCAGAAACCGATTTCATTCTGTTTACGCCCAATCGCCCGAAACGCGCAAATCTTGACAAGCATAGCTGTCCCGCCGATGAAGACCAATCTAAACAACTTTGGGACTCTCAAACATGCGCGCACTTATGGGAATTGTCATTGGTTTAGGGATTTTGATCATCATGGTTATCGTGATGATCGGATATGGATTTTACAAGAAAACCGTTGATCCGGACTGGCGATTGCTCGGCGAAGAAACCAGTGTATCTGCAACCTCAACACCTCAAACAAACAATATAGGCTTTGGCGATATCAATCTGGGCTTAGCCGCCGGGTGCCGCGTGATGGATATAACGGCTGAAGGCGCGTTAGCTTACCTGAAGATCGGACCAGATAGCACATGTGAAACAGTTATTGTAGTTGATGTTTCAAAGGGGAAAATCCTAGGTCGGATTGCACCACGTTGAGGGTTCATATACCCGGTATTTTAGCCAATCAGCTTTACGCCCACGCGCGTGCGGATGCGCCCAATGAGTGCTGCGGTTTAATAATTGGCACAACCTCGGATGAAATCGCCAACGTTTCAGAAATTCACCCCAGTAAAAATCTGACATCCGATAATCCTGCAAGAACTTTTGAAGTCGATCCAAAACTTCGTTTCGATCTGATGCGCGCGATCCAATCGCGTAACGACGGCACTGATATCATCGGGCATTATCATTCTCACCCGAATGGACCGGCAGAACCTTCTGCGACCGATCTTTCAATGGCTTATGAGCCACAGATGATTTGGCTGATCTGCGGTTTAGATAAAGACAACAACACGTCGCTCGGCGCCTTTCGCCCTCGCGCAGATCGCTCTGCATTCCAAGAACTGAAATTGGTTATAGAATTGGCTTAAAGCCGCCAAACACCCACTTGCTCGCGCACCACACTTGCCATCTTCAATTTTTTCGATGAATTTTATCTGCATGCAATATGTTGAGGAGCCCAACAGATGATCCCGAAAAATGACCGCCCTTATTGGTGGGAAGCTGCGGAACCGCAAGAAGCAGACGGAGGACCGCTTCCGCAGAAGGCTGATGTCGTCATCGTTGGTGGCGGGTATGCGGGCATGGGCGCGGCCATCCCACTTGCCAGGGCTGGACGAGATGTCATCGTTCTCGAACGTGACCGACCGGGTGATGGCGCGTCTTCTCGCAACGGTGGCCTGACAAGTGCCAATATCCGCTGGTCGTACTCAAAGCTGAAAGCGAAGTTTGGTGAAGATGCTGCGAAAGCGTATTACGCCGAGGGTGTTGCGGCTCGTACGGACTTAAAAAATTTCGTCGAGACCGAAAAACTCGATTGCGATTTTAGCATGGTGGGCCGCTTTACGGGCGCGATGCGTCCAGAAATTTTGGACACCATGAAGCGCGAAGCCGAAATGATGCATGACGAACTCGGCATCGAGTCGACGGTCATCGAAAAGGCTGATCAGTATGACGAAATTGGTTCCGATCTCTACCATGGTGGCATACGACGCACGGACATGGGCGGCGTACATCCAGGAAAAATGCACCGGGAACTCCGTCGTGTTGCAGAAAAATCTGGGGCAAAAATTTGGGGAAACACCGGCGTCACCAACATTGCGCGGGTTGGCGACCAATTCGATATCACCACCCCAAAAGGTAAGGTTCGCGCCAATCATGTGATTGTTGCGACCAATGGCTATACAGACAAAGGCCTACCTTGGCTTCGCAAACGTCTGGTTCCGGTGATCTCTGAAATGATCGCGACGGAGCCGTTAAGTCCGAACTTGATGAATACCCTTATGCCGCGTCGCCAAATGCACGGTGAAACCCGCCAGCTTGGGCACTATTATCGTCCATCTCCAGATGGAACACAGATCCTTCTAGGTGGCCGCCGCTATGATGATGACATGAATGCAGCCCGCGAACGTCTGCGTAGTAACTTGGCTGGCATCTTCCCAGATCTCGAGGACGTCGGGCTTTCACATCACTGGTTTGGGTTTGTTGCCTTTCCCATGGATCAGTTGCCAAAACTGGCTGTCCATGATGGCGTAATTTACGCGACGGGCTTTTGCGGTTCGGGTGTGGTTTGGGCACGTTGGTTGGGTCAAAAGGCTGCATATACGATTCTCGAGCAAGAAGAAGCTGAAACGGCGATAGGTTCGCAACCTTTCCGCTCCATCCCATTTTACAATGGCAAACCGTGGTTCTTACCTGTGATGATGAACTGGTACAAAATCAAAGACCGGTTCTCTGGAACTTTGAAATAGGGTTACTCCGCCGCGTCTGGCACATCCATGTCGGCAAGCTCTGCTAACGTAAGCGGCTTCAATGGAGGACGAATGCGATAGGCCCCAATTTCCTCTGGTGACTTTCCATGCGCCGCAGCCAAAATTTCTGTGACCGTCAATCCACACATGCGGCCCTGGCATGGCCCCATACCGGTTCGGTAAAATGCCTTCAATTGGTTCGGCCCCTGCGCACCCAGTGCGGCCGCGGAACGAACATTTCCGGCGGTTACTTCCTCACAACGGCATACCAACGTCGCATCGTCGGGCAGGTTCAAGATTTCCTGGGGTGGCACAAATATCGCGTCCAACATGGGTCTGATCGAGATATGTTCATCTAGTTCATTTAGCAATGGCGCGGCGGCACGGTCTCTTTCTGGTTCAGACAAACGACCTTGCTGATGGGCGATTTGAAGCCCACACATTTTGCCTTTGACCTCGGCTGCGCGTGCGCCAAAGATACCTGCACCATCACCCGCCACGAATATCTGTGGGACATCGCTCTGCCCCCATTCGTCGACAACCGGATACCAGTACCGCTGCGTTTTGTGCCATGCATGCGTAAGCCGAAGTTGACGAGACGCCTGGGTATTCGGCACCACGCCTTGGTGCAGCAGCACATTGGAAACTCTTAGTGTCTGCCGTCCACCACCCGCGGTAAAACCGATCAGTTCCGCCCGACCGTCACCGCTAATCAGAAACTCATGCGCACCACTGTAAATTGGCACGCCTGCTGCTTTGATTGCATTTTTAAGAGCGAGACCTTTCTTCAAATACGGCATCGATTTGGTCGCACGAAGTAGATGCGGTGCGCCTCGTGCGTAATCCAAAACACCTGTTGTCTCGATAACAGCTTTCACATCAGCGCCCGCTTTGATCAATTGGTCCGCGACCAACAGCAATAACGGTCCGCTGCCGACGATAACCACATCACCATCAGGGATCATTCCTGATGTTTTCAACAATATCTGCGCTGCGCCCGCCGTCATAACTCCGGGCAATGTCCATCCCGGGAGAGGAACCGGCCGCTCCATCGCACCGGTTGCGAGAACAATATGCTGTCCCTGAAAAGCCTGCGCTTTCGATCCATCGCTAGACCATACGGTTCCATCTTGTCCCAGTTGCCAAACAGTCTGGCCGGTGAAATGCTCTGCGTCGCAGGCACGGAATGCGTCTGTGATTTTTTGGCCGTACGCATAGTCTTCGCCCAGCATCGAAAGATCATCTGCACGCCGAGCGATTACATCATCGACGGCCCGGTAAATCTGGCCACCCGCCGCCGGTTGTTCATCAATTAGGGCCGTACTAAGCCCACGGTTAGCGGCCTCAGTTGCGGCGGACATGCCAGCGGGACCACCGCCAATGACAAGAACGTCATAGATCTTTGTGGTCATGGTCTCTCACCCAATCTAGAAGCACCATCTTGTGGATTAATGATCATACCACCCGCGACGGTGACCATGCAGGCTTGGCGATTGGGAATCCCGTCAATGTCCATCAAACATTCGAAGCACACACCCATCATGCAGTACGGCGCGCGGCCATCTCCTGATACAGGCGTTGACCGGGTAGGTCCATCTCGAACCGATAAAACCGCTGCGGCAACACTAATACCAGTGGGAACATCCGTTTGCTGCCCATCAATTGTCACACTGACTTTTTCAGTAACATCATGCCGCGTTTTCAGCATGGAACCTCTCTACACCAAATGATTTAAATTCCTTGGGCGGCGCGTCACCCGCGATCCAACCACTGACCACCCGCGAATTCACCGCCGCCAATGTGACGCCGCTATGGGATGCAATGCCATAAACACCTGGATGCGAATGCGACTGTTGATACACTGGGCACTTGTCGGGCGTGAGCACCCGCAGCGCGGCCCAAGAACGCACGATGTTTAAGCTACGTAATGCCGGAATGGTCCGCGCCGCCCGTGCCGCGATATCGTGAACGGACCCGGGGTTCACTGTATCGTCGTAGCCGGCTTCTTCTGCGGATACGCCCAGCATGATTGATCCCTCGTGGGTTTGGCGGAATGCGCTCATCGGCATGGGCAACAAAGGTTGCGTCCGTTCAGTCACAAGAATGTGCCCACGCTGCGGCCGGATTGGAATATCCAAGCCAAGCGGCGGTCCCAAATCCTTCAATCCATGACCAGCAGCGATCACAACTTTAGCCGCACGCACGTCACCTGATTCTGTATGGACGACGTAGCCGCTCGCGTCATCAGAAACAGAGCTGACACGATGCCTTGGCTTATAAGTCCCACCCAATTGCTGGAAACGAGTATGCATCGCTCGCAACAAAAACAACGGGTTCACATGGCCATCCAGAGGGCTATAGGACGCACCGACAACCTCTTTGCCCAACGGCACACCGGGGATCATTTCTTCGACTTGCTTTCGATCCAGGTATTCAATCTCGTATGGGTCGCCACCGCCTTGTTGATAAATCTGTCCCAGAAAATGCTGCCGATGGGCCATCTCTTCATCGCCCAGACACAACTCTAACCCACCTGGATTTGCATGCGCCACATTGACGCCAGTGGCATCCAATAACTCTGCTGCAAAATCAGTATACAGACCTGCGGAACGCCGCGTCCACTTGACGTAGTCTGGCATGCCAAAACCTTTGCCTTGAAACCAGACAAGGCCAAAATTCCCGCGCGCAACGCGCAACACATCGTCGCCTTCGTCCAAAATACAGACGTCCAAACCGCGCTGAAGCAAGCCAATTGCAACCGCAGGACCAATCATGCCGCCCCCGATCACGGCGACATCAAATCGATCTTTTTGAACCATATCCGACATGTTGCTTTCCCAAACCAACCATCTCGAAAATCAAAATGGCCTCAATCAAAAAAGCGGACGAAACTTACTCCTGTCAAATTCTATTCGCATCAATTTTTGATAATCGTTTCAGCAATGCATCCAAATCGCTGTGTTTTTCGCCTAGCAATCCGTTGAATTCATTGCGGATCATCTCCGCGAATGCTCTGGCCAATCGGGATAGTGGCCGACGTGATGGCGTCAGAATAGAAAACTGGTATTTGACAGTCGGGCGGATCGGCAAAAACCGAATCGCATCCGGTTCGGGACTAGTCGCCCAGTAGAGCCAAGCGCTTAAAGGACTTAACACGCCATACGCCAATCCAAGCGAAATCAGCGGGTATTGCGCCGCCGCATTCTGTAGTTCAAAGCGCACATTCAAATGAGCGTTCGCGTCATCGAACATCTCGCCAAGAGCCCTGGGTATAAAATGCTCCGGCAACAAAGTTGCACACGGCTTACCATCCAAGTCTTTTGGCGTTACAAATTTGTTTTCTGCAAGCCGGTCACTTGCGGGCAGTGCGCACACGCAATCCAACTCGATCGGATCGGCATCCACCAAATCAGAATCCCATCCCAATTCGGCCAACCCCACATCAAACTGTTCGATTGAAAGTTGTTCATACAACGTCGATGACGGGGTGGACTGCATCAGAAAACTCGCATTTGGATATTCCTTGGCAAACTTCGCGATGAATCTTGGCATAAAGAATTCTGATATGATTGGCATGCACGCCACACGTATTTGTTCGGTATCATGTCCACCTCCTTGGCGCATTGATCGTTCTAAAGAAGACATGCGGCGCAGAATTTCTTCGCTCTCGCCTAACAGAAACTGGGCTTCAGGTACGGCCTGCATTCTGCTGTTCTTTCGTTCAAACAACTCATACCCAATCTCTTGTTCTAATTTTGCTATGGCCGCGCTGATGGCCGGTTGAGTCCGCCCAAGATTCTTGGCCGCTTTCGTAACCGAGCCCGATAACATCACTTCGCGAAACACCTGCAAGTGCCACAAATTCATCAAATAAATCCAATCTGCCTTTCCCATAAATATATCTTATGGGCATAGAAAAATAAAAGATTTGATTAAATGCGGTCAGTGACTGACCATTTGCCTCTTACAGGGAGGGAAGAGGTAGAGTTTTTTCACTGGCCTCTTTCCTGAGAAACGTTAGGGCGTGACTACATGATCCTAGCTGGGGATGACAATTCTGTTAGGGGGCCGTTCGCCGTATCGCGCGAAACCGGCATCCTTTTGCATTCTCAAAAATGAATTTCACAGGACCAACAAAAGGAGTCGAATTATGAAATTCCGCACAGCACTGGCCATGACGGCCGTTGCCGGCGTTCTCGCCGTATCCAGCGTCGCACAAGCTCAGGACATGAAGTTCTGGCGTATCGGTACTGGCGGCGCAGGCGGCACGTATTATCCAATCGGTGGTTTAATTGCGAACGCGATCTCCAACCCTCCAGGTTCACGTCCTTGCGACAAAGGTGGTAGCTGTGGCGTACCAGGCTTGGTCGCTATTGCTGTTTCTACGAACGCATCTGTCGCGAACGCCAACGCGATCCACGCGGGTCAGCTTGATGCTGGTCTTGCCGGTGCGCAAACGGTTGTTCAATCCTACAAGGGTGAAGGCAAGTTTGTTGGCAACAAAAAGGATAAAATCCGCGCAATTGCGAACCTGTATCCTGAAGACATGCACTTGGTGTCACCAAAAGGTCAGACCATGAGCAGCCTCAAGGATCTCAACGGTAAAACCGTTGGTGTCGCTGCTGCAGGCTCAGGAACGCAGGTATCCGTGAAAATGACCCTCAACCACTATGGGATCAAAGCGGACGAGCAAGAACTCGGCCTTGGCCAAAGCGCACAGCGTTTGGCAGATGGTCAGTTGGATGCGTTCTTCTATGCGGGTGGCACGCCATTCGCGGCACTGATCCAGCTTGGTTCGACCAAGGGTTTTGAACTCTACAAATTCTCCAAAGAGGAACAGACCGAAATCAACAAAATCATCCCTTACTACGTTCCATCGCTGATCCCCGCAGGCACCTACGAGACGATCACTTATGACGTCCCAACGGTTGCTGTGAACGGTCAATTGATCACATCTGTGGATCAACCAGCCGACCTGATCTATGACATCACGGCTGCGCTGTGGAACAAAAACACTCGTAAGCTTTTGGACAAAGGCCACGCCAAAGGCAAAGTCATCACCAAGGAAAACGCGCTGACCGGTATTTTGGTCCCGCTCCACCCTGGTGCTGAGAAGTTCTACAAAGAAGCAGGCTTAATGAAGTAATGGCAGCTTGCTATTTGGGGCGTACAGACTCTCTGTACGCCCCTTCTTTATTCTGAATTTCATTCTAAACTTTTCGATCTGGCGGGGGTCCCATGGCTGAATTTGATGCACGACAAGCTGAAGAACTTGAGAAAAAGTATGACTCAGGTCTTCAAACCCGTGCCCTTGGGCCGATAATGGTGAAGTTCGTCTTCGCATTTTCAGTGCTATTCGCGATGTACCACTGGATCACAGCGGGAACAGGTGTCCCCATCGATTACTGGCACATGGGTTTCCATATGTCTGGTGTCATTCTGTTGGTCTTCATCGCCTATCCCATGATCAAGAATGACAGCCAAATGAAGCTTGGCAATAATACCTGGTGGCGGTTCTCCAACGTGCCGATCTACGACTGGATATTTATCGTCGTCGGGATAGCGTGTTCGCTTTATATCGGGATCACCTGGTACGAGATCAATTTCGAGCTTTTTGGCTATACGTTCTTCTTACCCGAACAGGTAATCAGACAGGGCGACCCCAAACCGATTGACGTTGTATTTGGGACAATGTTGATCCTGGTATTGCTTGAGGCCGTTCGCCGCACACTCGGCATTATCGTTCCCATCATTATTTTGATTTTCACGGGCTACGCCGTATTCGGCGCGCACATCCCGATCCAAATTTTAACGCACCCCGGCATTAACTGGGCGCAGTTCATCAACAATATGTACTTCCCAGCAGAGGGGATTTATGGGGTAACACTCTGGATTGTATCGACCGTCGTATTCCACTTCGTGCTGTTCGGCGTGATAGCGCAACGTATGGGCCTGGGGCAGTTCTTTGTCGACATCGCAACAGTGATGGCCGGTCGTTACACCGGTGGGTTGGCAAAAGTTTCCGTCGTTTCTTCGGCTTTCTTTGGCACGATTTCCGGCTCGTCGATTGCAAACACAGTATCCACAGGATCGCTCACCATCCCGAACATGAAAAAGATGGGCTACCCCGGCCATTTGGCCGGTGGCGTTGAAGCCGCAGCCAGTGCAGGCGGGCAAATCACACCGCCGATTATGGGCGCTGCAGCGTTTGTCATGGCAGAATTCCTAGAAGTCCCCTACACCACGGTGGTTTTGGCCGCGATTGTACCTGCTGCTATGCACTATATCGGGGTGATGTGCATCGTTCACTTCCAAGCCCGACGTTTGGGCTTAAAAGGTTTGCCATCCGAAGAAATTCCTAAGGTGTTGCATGTCATCAAACGTGGATGGCCAACCGTCATTCCATTGATCGTCCTGATTTATGTTCTGTTCAGTGGCTTTTCACCGCACATGGCAGCGTTCTGGGGCATCACCACCGCGATCACCATCGGCTTTTTAAATCCAATGCATCGACTGTCCATTACCGACCTATTAGATGGTTTTGTCACGGGCGTGAAATACGCCCTCGCCGTTGGTGCTGTGTGTGCCGCCATCGGTATTGTTGTTGGTGTCGTGAACTCAACCGGCTTGGGCTTTCGCCTCGGCTTTATGGTCACCAATGGTGCATTGGGTATCGCAGAATCTCTGCAACCTATTCTTGCTTTGATACCATTCAGCGATTTCTCGATTGATGGAATCACATTGTTCATCTCTCTCGTCCTCATCGCCATCACATGTATCTTGATGGGTGCAGGACTGCCGACAACAGCGCTCTACATCATGCTCGCAACCGTCGCACAACCGGCACTGGGGAACTTAGGCGTGCCGCCATTGGCTTCACACTTGTTTGTTCTATATTACGGTGTGATTTCAGAGATCACGCCACCAGTTTGTGCCTCTGCCTATGCAGCTGCCGGTATCGCCAACGCGAACCCATTCAGAACCGGCTGTTCTGCATTCACATTGGGTATCGGGAAACTGATCGTACCCATGGTGTTTGTCTACTCGCCTGCCATGTTGATCGTCTTACCAGAGTACTTTACCTGGACTGCATTCCTTGAAACCACGCTGACATGTGCAACTGGTGTTGTTCTATTGGCGATGAGTGTCGCAGGCTTCTTTATCGCGGCAATTCCAGGTCCCCTCCGTGCAATGTCGGCCTTGGCTGGGATCTTCTTCATCGCACCTGGGCTGGAGAGCGACCTGTGGGCGGTGGTATTCTTTGCTCCGGTCGCTATTCAGCAATTGATTGCTTGGCGTGCTGACAAGCGGGATGTGCCGCGCGAAGCTGAGGTTTAGGTTCGCAAAATATGTCCGATGATAACGATAGTATCGGTTATGCGGTTATTGGTGCCGGGATTGTCGGCATTTGCACTGCACTTTCGCTTCAAGAACGCGGCAAGAAAGTTACTTTGTTGGATCCGTTACCACCGTCCGAGGCTACATCTTTCGGTAATGCTGGTGTTATTTCATCTTGGGCATGTATTCCGCAATCAATGCCTGGTGTGTGGAAAAACATCCCGAAATGGTTGTTGGACGCTGAAGGCCCCGTCGCGTTGCGTTGGGGGTACTTGCCGAAATTCTTGCCGTGGATGATCCGTTTTTTTGCAGCTGGCAGAGCACACAAGATAACGGCCGTCGCGGACGCGATGCTTCAACTCCACCGGCCAACCGTGGAAATGTTCCGTCGCCACCTGGAAGGCACAGGTCACGAAGCGCTGGTAAAGGACTCATATTACGTCTTTGCCTAT
Source organism: Rhodospirillales bacterium (assembly GCA_965659695.1). GTDB lineage: Bacteria > Pseudomonadota > Alphaproteobacteria > Rhodospirillales > Casp-alpha2 > UBA4479. The sequence goes on along the minus strand of CBFHXC010000032.1, from coordinate 16,954 downwards.
CGAAATGCCGCAGATGCTGATCTGAATAAGTACGAATGGCGGCTAAGGACAGAACGAGGCGTGCCCGTTGAGCGCGTGGACCGGTCAACATTAATGGATATCGAACCAGAAATCTCAGATGCCTATCAGGCTGCGATCTTGGTAAGGGATCAGGGCCGCGCCATGGACCCAGGTGGCATTGGCAAAGCCTTGGCCGAAAAATTTCAAAAGGCTGGAGGCATATTCAAACAGTGTCGGGTCCAAAACCTTCAACCACATGATGACGGATCGGTTTCAGTCGCAACGGACCAAGGAACGTTTGAGGCTGAAAAAGTAGTCTTGTCTGCGGGGGCATGGTCTGCAGCGTTACTCAAACCGCTTGGTATTCATGTGCCGCTTGAGTCAGAACGCGGCTATCACATTGTCTTCACAGATCCTGGCGTTAAACTAAACAATTCCATCATGATGACAGATGCAAAGTGTGTGATATCAAGTATGAACATGGGCGTCCGATGTGCTGGCACGGCCGAGTTTGCTGGCCTCGACTATCCACCCAATTATGATCGCGCACATATCCTGGCCCGTCCCGCAAAAAGGCTCCTACCTAATTTGAATACTGAAGCCAGAGAAGTGTGGATGGGACAACGACCATCTTTTCCAGACAGTCTTCCAGCTATCGGCGAAGTCCCAGGGATTCCAGGGATTGTTGCCGCGTTCGGTCATGCGCATCTGGGTTTAACGGCGGCACCTATGACAGGGCAATTGGCCACCCAAATAGCAATCGGCGAGACACCGAATATCGATATCTCGCCGTATGCCGTGGATCGGTTTTAGAATTAGTCGTTAGATCCGCACGAACGGCTGAGCCACGCGACCAAACAAATCAAAGAATTTCAGGGGGCCTGACGTGACCGCCAAGCAGATGCAGTCTTCGCCCTTCATCGCAACGGGCTGATGGACAGTGTCTTGGTCGGCGAATTCGATATCGCCCCGAGTGAAAGACTGATCTCCATCGTCAAAACCACCGGACAAAACCATCGTTAGTTCTTCGCCATTATGACCATGCTCAAGCACGCTTGTCCCTGCTGCGATCTTCAGAAGCCTCATCGAGGATGGCCCACCGATGTCATCAAAGCGCATCTGATAAACACCTGGTCCAATCCGACGCCACTGGATCGCATCAACATCACCGCCAACAATGCTTCTTAGCGGTTCGGGAAGAATCGGCTTATCACCGACAGCCGCCTTGCGCGGCAGCTCAGCCTCAAGGCCCTCAATGTCTAACCTCTCCAGAACATTCCCAAACGCCACGTTGTCCATCTGAACCGGCTCTAGGTCTTCGATTAATCCACCGCCGATATCATCCGCCAACTCCGCAGCAGCACGGCATTTCGGGCATAAGGCCAAATGCGCAGCAACCAGATAGGATGTTGCTTGATCAAGATCTCCTGCGGCATAGGCCATCAGTGTTTCATCCATCAAATGATGTTGAATGCTCATTCTAATTCATCTCCAAGTGTCTTCCTGATGCGGCCGAATGCCAAGCGAAGCCGCGACTTCACCGTACCCAAAGGCACACCAAGCTCTTCTGCAATCACGCTGTGTGATTTATCTTCGTAGAATGACATGCGGACGACTTCCGCTTGTTCGGGGTTCAAATCTTTCAAAGCGCTAACAACTATATCTGCACGCTCAATCCGATCCACTCTCTCATCAGCCGCCTCTTCCGCTTCTGGAATCAACGCAGGATCGTTTGGATCAAGCTCTGGCCTATTCAGCTTACGAAAAGCATCAATCCTTAGATTACGCGCAATCGTAAAAATCCAAGTCGAGGGAGATGCCTTCGAGCGGTCAAATTGTTGCGCCTTACGCCAAACAGTCAGCAGGGTTTCCTGCGCTAACTCGTCAGCGAGAGAGTTCTCGGTGCCCAACTTAAGCATATAGCCCTTCACGCGTGGGGCATAATGTTCGAACAAAACCTTAAAGGCTTCTTTGTCCTTGTCTTGGGCAATCAAATCCATGACCTGAGCCGCCCCATCCGGGGTGCCAGCATCCAAAGTAGCTGTCGTCATTCGAGCGGAGTTCCTGACCGTCCTATTGTTCATTTGCGACGCAGTGGCAGCCTTTGACAGACTTCCAGCGTTTGAAACGGGGGCTTCTTTGTTATAACCGTACAGCATACTATCTTGTACGGCTTCAATCGACAATTGGATCAGTTCCAACAACCGATGTTGAACAAAAACACCACTGTGATCTGTCGGGGTAAAAGCCCCGTAAACATTCGGAGGCAAAGTAATTTGCCCATAGGGAAAGGAATGGGCATGCAAAGCACTGAGCGCAAGAGGCTAGCGGTCGTCGGCGGCGGAATTTCGGGGTTATCTAGCGCTTGGTTACTATCTAAACAACACGATGTGGTGCTTTACGAACGAGAAGCACGACTTGGCGGTCATTCAAACACGGTCGATGTTGAAACATCGGATGGAATTATTGCCGTCGATACCGGGTTTATTGTGTTTAACGAATGGACTTATTCAAATCTCGTCGCATTGTTTGATTATCTAAATGTCCCCACTTTGGCCACGGATATGTCGTTTGGCGTATCTGCGGACAATGGAGGTTTTGAATACTCCGGCGGAACACTTTCTGGGCTCATCGGGCAATATAGCAATGTTTTTCGCCCTCGCTTTTGGCGAATGCTGAGAGAAATCAATAAGTTTTACTCCAATGCGCCTGAAATGCTTGTATCCGGTGAACTGGATGACAAAACCTTAGGTCAAATCTTGGACAATGGTCGTTATTCTGATGCCTTTCAACGTGACCATTTGCTTCCGATGGCGGCGGCGATTTGGTCAGGCACTGTAGAAGGCATGCGCGATTACCCGGCAGCCTCGTTTGCGCGCTTTTTTGTCAACCATGGGCTCTTCAACTTCACGGATCGCCCGCAATGGCACACCGTACAAGGCGGCAGCCGGGTATACGTCGAAAAGATCAGTCAGAACTTTGAAAGCCGTTCCGGGGCTGGAGTCCGCTCCATCAACCGAAATGCAAATGGCGTTGAGATCACTGACAATAAGGGGCATGTCGATACGTTTGATCGCGTTATCATGGCCAGCCATGCGAATGACGCTCTCGCCATGCTGTCCGATGCCGATGATATGGAGCGTAAACTACTGTCGCCGTTCAAATACCAAAAGAATTTAGCGGTCTTGCACAATGACGTTAAACTGATGCCAAAGCGACGGCGCGTTTGGTCAAGTTGGAACTATCTGGCTCGTCCTGGACAAAATGCTGATAGAAGTCAGGATCTGAGTGTTTGTGTCACGTATTGGATGAATAATTTGCAGCATTTAGACGAACGCCATCCCCTATTTGTAACGCTCAACCCGATGCAAGATGCAGACCCCAGTCGCATTTTCCAAACGTTTGAGTACGAGCACCCGCTATTCGATAATAAGACGGATGCGGCCCAACAAGAGCTCTGGCAACTACAAGGGCATCGCAGCACATGGTATTGTGGCAGTTATTTCGGCGCAGGCTTTCACGAGGATGGCCTGCAATCTGGCCTTTGGGCCGCAGAAAGTGCTGGAGGTGTTCGGCGTCCATGGTCTGTCGAAAACGAATCTGGTCGAATTTATTTAGGGCCCAATCAGGCTGAGGCTGCATAAACATGAGGACGTGCGGCATTTACAACGGAACCGTCGTTCATCGTCGGCTAAAACCCAGGGGTCATCTGTTGAAGTATCAGGTGTTTTCGTTGCTGATTGATCTCGACGCTTTGGATGAAATTGACTCAGCAAAGGTCCCGTTATCCATCAATAGATTTGGCTTCTTGTCATTCTTTGAGAGTGATCACGGCGACGGGCGCAAGACCGACCTGAAATCATGGGCCACGGAACAAATGGCCCGAGCGAATATCGACACCGCCGAAGTGCGCATTCGCGTCCTTTGCTATCCGCGTTTCATTGGTTACGTGTTTAACCCGCTGACGGTGTTTTTTTGCGAGAATGCGAACGGCGAAATCATCGCCATTCTTTACCAGGTCAAGAATACGATGGGGGAAAATCACACCTACATCATCCCCATCGAAGCGGGTTCGCCATCCCCGTTGAAGCACGGTTGCGACAAAGCAATGTACGTATCTCCGTTCACACCGATGGAATCATCTTATGCGTTCAGCATCGTTCCGCCTGGAGATGAAATCTGCGTCAGTATCCAGCAGTTGGACGATGAAGGCCCAATCCTCAATGCCAGCTTCACTGGCAAGTTTGCCGCGTTCACATCTCGTAACTTGCGCCAAGCCATTTTACGTCATCCACTCATGACCATGAAAGTCATCGCAGGGATACATTTCGAAGCATTGAAGCTCTGGCGTAAGGGCGTGCCGTTCTTCCGCCATACCCCACAGCCTGGTGCCGACACCAGCATAGTTACAACAACAAAAGAAACGACACAGAGTGCTCTATGACCAACACGAAACACGCTGCAACCCGCTCAGATAACATTGCCCACATCACTAAGTCGACCACTGGTGGCTGGGCATCTTCATGGGCAATGAACATCTGCACAGGTGTTCAGGCGGGAACGCTTTGTCTTCAACTTCCCAACGGTGAAACCAAGACATTCATAGGCGAGAACGAGGGCCCAGCTGCGAATATCGTTTTGCACAGATGGCGCGCGGTTCGGCGTATGATTTTTGGCGGTGATGTTGGCTTTGCCGAAGGGTATATGGCCAGCGACTGGTCAACTGATGATCTTACAGCACTCATCGAATTGGCTGCCATCAACAAAGAAACCATGGAAAACAAAGTTCGCGGCAACGCCATAGTCCGTTGGTTTGATCGTCTAAATCACGTACTTCGCCCCAACACGAAACGCGGTTCAAGAAAGAACATCCAGGCGCACTATGACTTGGGGAATGATTTTTATCGCGAGTGGTTAGATCCAACCATGACCTATTCATCTGGCATATATGAAAATATCAATGACCCGCTTGATGCGGCACAAATAAAAAAGTACGCGCGTATCGCAGAGGCCATTGATCCGAAGCCAGGACAAACAGTTTTGGAAATTGGCTGTGGTTGGGGCGGCTTTGCGTCTTATGCCGCAAAAGAATATGGCTGCAATATTGTCGGAATCACCCTTTCGCAAGAACAGCATGACTTCGCGACCGAGCGAATGGCGAAAGAAGGATTATCCCACCTCGTCGATATTCGTATCCAGGATTACCGTGATGTAACTGGCCATTTTCATGGCATTGCATCGATAGAAATGTTTGAAGCCGTTGGTGAGAAAAACTGGCCGAGCTATTTCAAAACTTTAGGTGACCGTCTTCACGATCAGGGGCGCGCGGCTATCCAGGTGATTACAATTGATGAAGACAGGTATGCGTCTTATCGACGTAGTGCAGACTTCATCCAACGGTATGTATTCCCGGGCGGCATGCTGCCATCGGCCTCCGTATTCCAATCACATGCCGAGAACGCAGGCCTAAGTGTCAGTGACTCGTTCTTCTTCGGTCAGAGCTACGCCCAAACAATGGCTGAGTGGCATGATCGTTTCTCTGAAGCTTGGCCGTCTATTGAAAAGATCGGCTTTGATGATCGGTTCCGTCGTTTGTGGGAATATTATTTGGCCTATTGCCGGGCCGGCTTCCAAACGGGTGCTATCAACGTGGGGCAGTTTTCGTTGGAGAAATCCTGACGACAGTTGCTATCGGACCATCCTGGTTGTAATCCGAAAATAGAGCCAGTCCGGAAGCAACCTTAGAAACTTCAGGATAAGAACAAACCGAGTTGGAAATGCAATTTCGAACGTGTCTTTTTCTAAACCTTTTACCATGGCGGAAACAGCGTCATCGACCTCCATCAAAAATGGCATCGGAAAATCATTTTTGTCTGTGAGCGGTGTACGGACAAAACCAGGATTAATAACCGAGAGCCAAACACCTTCTGCCTTGAGTTCCGGATGCAGTGATTCGCAAAGTGCAATCGTTCCTGCTTTGGTGGCGCTATATGCAGCAGCCGACGGCAATCCCTTGTATCCAGCGACAGATGCAACAACGCCAATTTTTCCGTAACCCTGCCCTCTCATGGCTTCCATCACAGGGGCTAGGCAATTCGTCGTCCCGCGAAGGTTGACATCGATCAGCGTATTCACAGCATCCAAATTGAAATCTTTAGCTGGTGTCGGAATGTGTGTTCCCGCATTCAATATGACGAGGCCCAACGGACCGTCATCGGTGATTGTGTTCACAGTCTCGGCACAGACTTCCGCATCGCTGATATCTAATGGCTTGGGGATGATATCCCCACGAAGACTGTTCGCTTCTGCCGCAAGGTCTTCAAGATCTTCCTTGGTGCGTGCAGAAGCATGAACGGTCCAACCATCACGCGCCAGCCTTAGCGCCAATGCCCTGCCCATGCCTTTGCCCGCGCCCGTCACCCAGGCGACCCGGGGAATCTCTGACCAGCCGCAGTATTCATTATTGTCTGACATCTAAAGTTATCACCTACTTGCAGAACTTCATCGTTGTTAGGTCTACGTGCCACGCATCAGAGCAGATCAAGAGTAACTTATGGGCGTTCCCAATCATGAACGAAAACATGATAACCGAAACGTTCGATACGCGCTTTTGCGACCGTGAATGCGGCACTATTAATAGGCTCCCGCAGCATCGTCGCATACCAAGGCTGGGGGCCAGATGGCACCACTCGCCCCGTCAGAATAACAAGTCGCACTATGGCACTCTGAGTAGGAAGTTTCTCAAACTTGAGTGACCAGGTGTGGCCTGCATTACCAACGCTCCCCCGCATGGTGCGCTCAGGCGTTCCACCATTTCCGAGCCCCTCTGGCCAATATCCCATACGCCCAACAATGATGTCATCGCTTGAATGCTTCGTGGCCTGGACATTGAGCTCACAAATTTCATCCATATTAGATATGTCTACATCCCATGATAAAACGTGCGACACTGCCTTAGCAGTGCAGCCTGACGGGTTCTCAGCCGTTTTCATTTTTCCCTGAAGGTCTGGCATGCGCCGCTCAGGGGTGCGAAAATCTTGCATCAAGAAGAAGAAGCGTTGCTGGAAACCACCAATTAACGAGGCGCTGCCCTCATCCATGGCCTCTTACAACTCAAAAATTTTGCCATCATTGGCTAATCCCATCCAAGTGATCGGTGCCCATAGAAACCATCCAACAACCAGCAACACCGGAAAGGCCCTTAACAAGTTTCGGCGCGAGATGAACTTATCAGGATTCTGCTGAACTTCGGATCTTTTCGACACATATGGTTTTGATGGTGAGATTCCCAATTGATCAAACATTTGATCAACGTGAGAGATCTGATCGACCTCAATGCCTTGGCAATCGACCTGCTCCAAATCATCATCTTTTGGCACAAATATCCGGATGCGGCTGCCTTCGCTTTGCAACGCGCGCATCAGGTCATCGGCTTGCTCAAGTTTTCAGAAATGTTTGAAACAGGGCGTACCCTTAGCTCGCGATCAACTTCACCTGTCGCAAAGACATAGATATTTTGATCGGTATTGTTCTCGGATAAATGCGCGAGATATACACCCAGTTGCCATGAGTCCCCATCGTCGATCATCCGATCAACGTCCATTCGATATGCACCATGACCGGTGGCACGTTTGATCACACCGGTCGGATTGCGGACGAAGGCGTCGTATCGTGAACTGATAGGCAAGGCTTGTGCCCGCCCGTCCACACAAATCACGGACTGTACGCGTAATTCTTCCTCAGAAATCCGCTGAATGCGAACAGGGCCTTTGGTCGTTAGAATGTATACGGTGACGGTCATCAGCGAATGTATAAAACCGCATCAGGTTGCCTAAACGCATGAACTGCAGGGTCATTGTTGGTCAGTACAATCTGTGCCCGCCCATTGGTCATTGGCGGAATTTCAATTTCAATCCACGCCATATCAGCGGATTTAATGAATATGTGTCTTGGTTCTTTACTAAGATCGATATTCGTTTCGATGCTCAAATACACTTGATCAGGAGCGGCAATTGAGGCGTTCAACGCTAATAAGTAACCTTCATGTTCACGATGGCTTATTGAGTTACTAGCCGCAGCGGCCAATTCTGGTAAACGCGCAAACGCGTGCGTCCGAAGCAAATGCTCAAAGTCCGCCGCAGCATCTGGGTGTTGCTGCATGACCTGATTGAAGTCCTGCCAAGGTGCATCTATCAGACCTTGAATATATTGATAGAGCGCCGTGAATGAAGGTCGAAATTCTCGCGTCTGATCACGTGCCTCTATCAAATCGTTGGCTTGTTCAGAAGCGTCAATCGCATGCAGTGCGAGGTCCATTTCAATAGGAGCTTTAGTCATCAGCAGCTATTCCCGCACCGTGAAGGTAGAGACGATCAAACATCTGGCGGAATACTGGTGTGTCTTCACACTCAATATGATCCCAATCAACATTGCCAACTACGCGCTCAGTATAACGTCGAATGGCGGCGATAAGCGCAGTTAAATCATCAACGCCATCAGATATTGCAGCAACCGACGCGGGGTCGCCTGGGTCGCTAAATCCTCTTCGGTTAACACTGCGATAAGCCTGCCGACATTCTGCAATCAATCCCTGCAACTCTTCGCCGCGCGCATCAGGTACTGTTTCGAAGAACTGGTTCATCGTGCGATGAATATCCATTGATACAACATCCACATCTTGTTTCTCTGAACCGTTAGTGGTCGCCAGGGCACCCCAGTTTAAATCAGGAGCCAGGGTCAAGGCGACAGAGATCGCAGATGGATGCCTTGCCGAAAATAGCACCCAAAGTGCCGCCGCCAAAATTCGCTCCATAACATCTGAAATTTCTTGGTATTTTCGCAAACGTTCTTGATAAGAACCCTCAGGTATCACTAGCGCAGCTTGATTGACCGAGGAAACTCGTCGAAGGGCCGCACTTATTTTTAATTGGTGCGCGCCTTGGACTGCATTACGAACAATTGATACCGGCACCCGACGCTCAACAGATGATCTCATTGGCAAGGTCGACAAAAGCTCCACCTCTGTTGCGGTGACAAATTTCACCGCATCTGCGCTATGCTCCACAACACGTGACAACGGCGTATCATCTGGATCGTACGCAGCCATAACAGCTTCGACATCTTCGGGATCAAACTCCCCCGCTTCTCGGTCGGTCCCAATGGAAGCCGCATTATTTCCTTGAACACGTTCCGAAGCGGCATCCAGGGCGATCACCATACGTACCGCCATTTCGTACACTGATCGATATGTCCTGTTGTCATGAGATTTATCGACGGCAAAGGCCTGCCAATAGGTGAGCACAGCATCATCCGAAATCGCGTCCGCCCCCGTTCGATTGCCAGCCTGGTCATCTACAAACTGCAGAAAATGCCTCTCTCGCTTCTGGCGATGAGCGGGCAGGAGATTTTTCTTGAGATATGCATACAATTCTCGCTGCAACGTGTTCGCTTCATCGCTCACCTCTCTCATGGATGGTGATCGCGATCTGATGGTAGACGTAATCTCATCAACTCGTTGATAGCCAAATATTGTGATCAGAAATTCTACGAAGGCCGCTAAAACGGGCATACGTCCAAATGATATTTGGAACTCTGAGCCACCCGAGATATGGATGATCCCTTGCATGGAAATCTTGGCTTTTGTTTCAATTAATTTTGCGGTTTTGATATGACCGCGAAAGCTGGTCGGGCTCGCGCGGTCCACGCCCCATAGAATGTGCTCAAATCGGTTTTCATGATCACTAATAGCCGCGATGAGATGACTAAGCTCTAGTGTCGGTTTGGCGTAGCTCCGGCACACAATCATTCGGGTCAATGCGGAAATGACACGCCGAGAATATCTTGGGTCTCCATCCACGGCCGTCGCATCCATGATACAAGCTAAGGCCGCACGAAGCTCCTCACTCTTCGCCCCTTCCAAATTCAGTGCATCCATGATGACGACATATCAACCCCCTATGGCGAGAGTATGCCGAAAATTTGCCCGCTAAAAGACGCCTTTAGTTTTGGAATGCTCGACGGAGTTCGAACTTACGCACCATCAATGATCTTTTGCACGGCAATGGCCAGATCTTCTGGCGGCTCAACGGAGCTTCGGGTGTTCATATCGTAAAAGACATTAACGCTTTCACCCGTTGCAATGCATTGTTCACCAAGAAAGATGCCGTAGCTGGACGTCAAAGATTTTGACCCCAACCGCGTCAATTTCGCACCGACATCGATTGATCCCGGATAGTGAAGCTCATTCCGATAATCGATGACGACCCTGGCCAGGATGAAATCTAAGCCATCATGTTGAAACTGGTCCAACAGCCCTTGTATCAACATGGTGCGCGCAGCCTCAATGTAGGCTGCGAAGGCAACATTGTTGACATGCCCCATGCTGTCCTGATCCGAAAAACGGATCGTCACTGTGGTAAAATGTTCGAAAGACGCACGCTGCGTCGGATCAAAATCTGTCTCAGACACGCTTAAACGACCACGCGCTTGGTAAAATCAGCGATCTGCTCATCGTCGTACCCATATTCTTTGAGGATTTCTGCCGTGTGTTCTCCTCGCTCGGGCGTGGCCATACCTGTTTTAGGATCATGCTTGGATAGCTTCACGCCTTGCGGAAGCAAATCCATATCACCGAGTGTCGGATGCGTGACGGGATGCCGAAGACCCAAGTGTTTGACCTGCGGATCATCAAACACTTTGTCTATGGAATAGATGGGACCACATGGCACGCCAGACTCGCTGAATACATTGATCAGATCATCAGATGTGTACGTGACTGTATGTTTTTCGAGCGCTGCATTCACCGCATCACGATTTTTGGATCGTAATTCTCCCGTCGAGAAATCTTCATTATTTGTGATTTCAGGGTCATCAAATACGGCACAAATCCTGTCCCACATCTGATCCCCTGCTGCTGCGATATTGATGTGTCCGTCTTTGGTTTTAAATACGCCCGTGGGAATGGATGTGGGGTGGTTGTTGCCCGCCTGCCCCGCAACTTCACCTTTGATCAAATAGCGCGCCACCTGGAAATCCAACATGGCAACCATGGCTTGAAGCAACGAAGTCTGGACCCATTGCCCTTCGCCTGTTTGCTCTCTTTCCAACAACGCCACCATCGTACCCATGGCGCCATACATGCCCGAAGTCAGGTCGGCGACGGGGATCCCAACACGAACAGGCCCCTGCCCTGGCAAGCCAGTGATAGACATCAATCCGCCCATGCCCTGCGCGATTTGGTCAAAGCCTGGGCGTTTTTCATAAGGGCCGTCTTGACCAAATCCGGAAATCGAGAGCAGGACGATTTTCTTATTCACCCCGCGCAATGTCTCATAATCAATTCCAAGGCGATTTTTGACGTCCGGCCTAAAATTCTCGACGACCACATCTGCGGTCTCAACCATTTTCAAGAAGATATCCCTGGCATCTGCGTCCTTCAGATTGAGCGTCATCGATCGCTTGTTGCGATGAATGCTTTGAAAATCTGGCCCGTGGCGTGCGCCGCCCATGCCCTTACCTTGGTCAAGGGCCTCGGGTGCCTCAATCTTGATGACATTTGCACCCCAATCTGCAAACTGCCGGACCGCCGTTGGACCAGACCGAACCCGTGTAAGGTCCAAGACTGTATAATGTGACAAGGGTCCTTGGTACGACGACATATCTGTATACTCCTGAATTTAGCTATCTTTTGAGGTTAAAGGGGCAATCATCTCGAGCGCTTCATCTGGGTCGACATTAATCAGCGCTGCCAGTCGGTTAATTTCATCAAGCTCGGATTGTCGCACAAAGCCGTCGGCTTCGCTGACCGCATGACAAATAACGATCAATAGTGCCGCCGCCTCGCCATCTTCTGCGACAGCCTTTTGAACCACGTTGCGCACTTCGGCGACACCCTCTGGGCTGTTACGGGCGAGGTCTACGTATCGGATATAAGACTCAATGCCTTTGTCTGGCTTATGTTCTTTCAACACATCCATCACACGCATCAGTCTACCGACTTCTGCGCCTTCAGACACAGATGCATCGCCATCTGCAATAGCAATCAGTGCAGCTGCTCCCATCGCCCCCTCCATAAAAGATTTTCCGTTGTGACGGGCAAAAACTTTTCGAGTTTGATCTGAAAAACGCGACAATAAGCCTGACAAAGAACCCTCCGTGAATACTGCGCGATCCTATCATGCGACAAATTTGGAAATAAAGCATCAGCCAAAAAAAAAGCCGGGCAACGTGCCCGGCGAAGAAGATGTGAATATCATTGTTAAAATATGCTTTCCCATAGGATGACGCAGTGACCGGAGTCACAGGGTGCATATTTTATGAAATTTGATAGATTTATGGGTATTCAGGACTCTAACACTACTAACCTGTCAGAAGGAAAAATGACATCCACCCGGGTCCCCACCTCTGGCTCACTATTAATCTTGATATCTCCACCATGTAATTCCGCAAGCGTCTTAACCAACGGCAGGCCAAGCCCTGTCCCCTCGCGCTGGCTAACATAGTGCTTATCCACGCGATAAAACGGATTGAACACATGCTGTAAATGCTCTGGCGGAATACCAATGCCTGTATCATTAACACTCAACATTGGGCAATTATCCGAATTAAACGAAGCACCGACGGTTACACGCCCCCCCTTATCCGTAAACTTAATTGCATTGCCGACCAGATTGATGAGGATTTGTTTTAACCTACGCAAATCACCCCGCATCTGAATCGGCGAGTTGGGAACCTGCAGAGATACAACGATTTTATTCTTCTGTGCTCGGTGCCGCAACATGCGCACACAAGCGCTACATATTTCGACCAAGTCGACGACATCTTCAGATATCGTCAAACTGCCACTTTCTATCGAGGCCACATCAAGCAGTTCATTCACAACATCTAATAGATGAACACCCGATGAGTTAATCGCACCCGCATACTCGATATACTGTGATGGGACCTCGCCCATCATTTGATCCTTTATCATCTGAGAGAACCCGATAATCGCATTCAAAGGTGTCCGAAACTCATGAGACATATTACCCAGGAACTCTGTTTTAGCTCGATCTGCCCGCTCTGCAGTTTCTTAAGCGTACATTAAATGCGTTTCGACATTCTTCCGCTCGGTGACGTCGATAATCGTTACTTGAATCGCAGGTTTGCCATCCCAGTCAATCAGTCTTGAAAATGTTTCAAAAACCAATGCGGAACCATCTTTACGCACCCCCCCTACCTCATATCGTTCTGGAATATCTTGATCCCCTGCCAAACGACGGTCGCGAAGGTCGACGATAGCGTCACGTTCTTCTTCTGCGATAAGTTGACGCAGATCCAAACCAAAAAATTCGGCAAGGTCGTAGCCAAATATGCCCGCAGCCGCAGAATTGGCGTAAATAATCTGCCAGTCAAAGTGAACGAAGTAACCCTGGATTGACCCTTCCACCAGATGCCGAAAGCGACGCTCACTCACTGACAAAGCATGCAAAGCTTGGCTCTCTGCCGTGCGGTTCTGAGCAAAAATATGGAAAGCTTTTTCGCCCTTCCATTCGTCCATGTGAACCGAAAATTCAACCTTTAGCGGGATCCCATCTTGGCGCCGCCCGGTGAATTGATATTTATCTGGTGCCGCTTTTCCCTCGAGTCTTGAATACGCAAAATCCCTCAAACGAGGCACTTCTTCGGGCACCACGAAATCCAGAATTTCTGCGCCTATAAAATCACCTAACGGACAGCCAAACATGTCTGCAACGGCCTGATTGGCGAACACGACACGTCCATCAACATGAATAAAGAACCCTTGCGACGAACCCGAGAAAATCCTGCGGTAATTTTCGAGATCGTTCACACCATCAAGAACAGGGCGACGGTCATCTAGCAACGGTTCAGAATTTGATTGGCGTAGTGCATCCACCGTCTCATCCTTGGCAATACCCCGATATCCCAAAAACCGTTCGTCATCACCAAAAACAGGTCGTCCGCCGACATTCCAAAACACCGGTTGTTCATTATTCAAAACACAAACCCGAATATTTCGAAAGGGCTCACGACGGGACAGCGTTTCCAAAACATTGGCCCAAACCAAATCGGTCGAAGGATCAGCATTCGCAAACTCCCAAGGTGTAAGACCAAGCAAGTCATTTTCTCTAATTCTTGAACGGCCCTGAAACTGTTTAGATATCAATGTAAATCTGTAGTTGGGATCTATTTCCCACAACCAGTCGGCATCAGCCTCTGCATAGGCGGACGAGCGATCTGAAGACCCTGCCCCCTCGCCGATTTCGTTCCGATTGCGATCTATTTCACGCATTGATGATTCCATCGAAAATGCTCTAATGCAGTTCAAAGTAAACGCAGCACACCATTCGGACACATTATTTTTTTCATATAATTAGGTTCATCACTAGACCGATCTAAGTGCATACGAGGGAGTGACGAGGTGCGAGAGCCCGCATTAAAAGCAGGAATATGGGTCAATGCACAGGTGCGCCTGTGCAATCAGAACCATATGCCTGCCATGGTCCGTCGTCGCGGAGACGCAGATGCTGGCAGCATTTTAATCATCATCGATCAACTCGATGGAACGGCTTTTGTATTGTCTCAAGTCAGAGATGCCGAAGGCGCTCGAAATTGGCTTAAAGTCACTGGAGAGCATCCCGTGCCTTACGCCGAGAGCGAGGCATACATTCAGAGAAGGGCTGCAACTGATCCTGATATTTGGGTATTGGAAATCGAAGACAAATCGGGGGCGTACAAACCTGACGCCCCCGTTGTCACTTAAAAGTCAGTTCGTGGAATAGGTAGGAGCTATTCCGTACGTGTGATCACGTGATATCCGAAGTCTGTTTCTACCACATCACTTAGTGCACCTGGCTCCAGGTCAAAAGCTGCCTGTTCGAATTCAGGAACCATCATACCACGTCCGAATTGTCCCAGATCGCCGCCATTGGAACCGGATGGGCAGTCTGATTTGCTCTTTGCGATTTCGGCAAAATCAGCGCCACCAGCGATGTCAGCATGGATCGCATCAATCTCTTGGCGTGCGACCTCTTTGTCTTTGCCATCGGTTGATACAAGAATATGGGATGCTCGAATTTGATTGGTCATGGATATCTCCGTCATTGTTAGCTTAGTATTATGCCTCAAGTCTTCGCCGTGCGTACCTTATCGGCGTCTCCAAAACAAGGAAAGGCGGGCGAAACTTCACTGAGTGTATGGAATCCCCCGAAAAAGGGCGTTACGCTTTGTCATCGATTCGCGATGATATAAGGGCAAGTGCAGTGGCTGCGAAGATCGCAAAATACATAGGATTTAGCATATTTGGACTTCTGATCGTCGCTGTCGGGGCTCTATTTGTCATAAATGACAAAACCATAGAAGCTTCGGCAGGGCCTATCGCCGCGCCCGCATTGGCTTTGAAGCACAGTATGCTGGGCGCTTTTGGTTCTGCCTCGGGCGTAATCGATAGCGAAGGTAGCAGCAAAACGCCACGCGTGGTGCAAGACCTGCCGCCGCCACCTGCACCAGCAGCACTCGCAACACCTGTGCAAACCAGATCATTGTCGGAGATCGCTGCTGAAACTCAGCAAGCATACGACCAACGCGACGCTGCCGCGGCGAATTCAATGGGCCGAGAGGACAGCCAAATACGGCTGCCCTCAAACGCCCCGTCCACAGACGAGCCACCCACGCCTCCAACAATTGCAGCGACTGATGGTGATACCAACACACCTTTACCATTGGATAGGACGCCGCCACCACCTGTAAGTTTGACACCGACAAGTGCGGCACCGGCCGCACCGGCAACTGAGCCTGATACTTCGGAGATGGCTTTATTAGAGAGCCTCGACCAACAACCTAGCAATGACGTCGCCGCGCTCCCCCCTGAAACAGAAGTTGAAAGTGAAAACCTTGAACCCGTGGTCGACGAAGACACTGACCCGCAAGGCGAAATAGCGTACGCAGAGGGGCTAAAGTATTATTCAGGTGAGGGTGTCGATAGAAACTTTGGCACGGCAGCACAATATTTCTTGAAGGCTGCAGAACAAGGACATTCGGAAGCACAGTATAGCCTGGGCCTCATGAATTATGTCAGTCAGACGGGCGGACAGGATTTCTCCAACGCGGCGAAGTGGTTCCAAATGGCCGCCGAGAGTGGCCATATCCAGGCCCAATATAACTTGGGGTTCTTGTATTACGAAGGTAAAGGCGTTCAACAAGATCTAAAGACGGCTTACGGCTGGATTGATCGCGCCGCACAACAAGGCTACGCCAAGGCAGTAAAGGCCCGTGACGCCCTACAAAAAGCTATGCCTGAAATGTTTGGCAGCTAACAGCACTCCCCAAAACACTTATTAACTATACCCGGTGACTCAAAAATTGAGTCCTATTGATTCAACACGATAATTTTTGACGCGTTGGGATTCCGTTAACCCTGTTTTTACATCTATCGACGATTCTAATCTCCTGGGTCATCTGGGCAGGATTGACCTCCGATAGGCTGGGACGACGGAACATTATGAAACGCATCGCAATATCGACCGGCATCGCCCTTTTCTTGGGCACCACGGTCATTCCAACAATATCTCTCGCAGATTCCACGACATCTGAACCGCGCAAATTCAGAGTTATCATTGAGTTGGCCGGAGCCGATGAAAGCGACCGC
>CBFHXC010000032.1:0-299 GCA_965659695.1 Rhodospirillales bacterium | reverse complement strand
CAATCTCGCGATCCCTTGCAACCTGACACCACCAAACCTAAAGCCACCCCCGCCCCTGTTGTCGTTGAGGAAAAGACCCCTAAACCCGTTCCGACAGAAGCTCAGAATGAAGTGCCTGCAGAAGAAACAAAATCTGCGGCAGGCAGCGCAGAACCAAAGGCACCTGCAGCCGCGGCGCAATCGACTGAACCCAAAGCCGAAGAACCGATCAAGAAGACCGCATCAACCAACACTGATGATTTGCTTTTCAAACCTTACGCGCGGGTCCACACCGGATTCTCACTGACAGGATCCCCTGG
>CBFHXC010000031.1:0-33189 GCA_965659695.1 Rhodospirillales bacterium | reverse complement strand
GAGATGGGGACAACCCGCATTTTTGATCCGACCTGTGGTTGGTGCACCTGGAAATGGGAATGAATCGCTGACAGCCGCTTTGAAAACAGCACTTCGCGATCGCGATCTTACAATTTCCGAGGATCCTCGACAGGCAGGATTTATAATTGATGGTCAAGTCGATCTGGGTGAGCCCGTCAATGGTCGACAATATGTAAAGATCAGTTGGGCGGTGAACACTGTGACCGGAGAAGAGGTTGGCAGGGCGGTTCAAGAAAACACGGTCGTTGCAGGTAGCTTAGATGGAGAATGGGGCCAAGTTGCCGAGGTCGTGTCGCAAGCAGCTGTGCGAGGCATTCAAGACCTCTTTGGAGATGCTGCAGAGGAAACCGGCACAAGTGTCCCACTACCTGATTTCCCCGACGTTGATTTACCTGCAATTCCTAGACGCGCGCCGCCACCGCCGTCAACTTTTTAGAGCTGAGACATTTGCGACCTAATTAAGGCATGAAACCGTTTACAGATTTGCGGCAGATTGATATGGTCCGCCGCTCTTCACGAGGTCCGGAAAGATCAGATGAAAATTATAGCGTGTAACAGTAATCGTCCTCTAGCTGAGGCGGTCTCCGCCTACGTTAATTTGCCGCTCACCAAGACCAGCGTGCGCCGCTTCTCGGACATGGAGGTCTTCGTCGAAATCGAAGAGAACATCCGCGGCGAGGATGTTTTTGTCGTTCAATCCACCTCTTATCCAGCGAATGATAATTTGATGGAACTGCTGGTGTCGATAGATGCGCTGCGACGGGCCTCCGCGAGACGTATTACAGCTGTGGTACCGTATTTTGGCTATGCGCGTCAGGATCGTAAGTCCGGTCCGAGAACGCCAATATCGGCCAAATTGGTGGCGAACCTGATCACTGAGGCGGGAGCGGATCGTGTGCTGACCATGGATTTGCATGCGGGGCAGATCCAAGGGTTCTTTGATATTCCGACGGACAACTTATTCGCAGAGCCTGTTTTAACCAGTCACATAGCCGACGAAATGAATGGCGAAACATCCGAATTGGTGATCGTTTCTCCTGATGTTGGCGGCGTTGTTCGGGCTCGTGGTTTGGCAAAAAGATTGAATGCGGATCTCGCGATTATCGATAAAAGACGTGAAAAAGCGGGCGTTTCCGAGGTCATGAACATCATTGGTGATGTTGCCGGTCGTCGCTGCATTTTGGTTGATGACATCGTTGATTCAGCTGGGACCTTGTGTAATGCCGCTCGTGCCCTTATAGACACCGGCGCAGAAGCGGTTTCAGCCTACGTAACCCACGGGGTTTTGTCTGGCGGAGCCGTTGCGCGGGTAACTTCGTCGCCACTGGAAAAGCTTGTGATTACGGACAGTATCCAAGCAACAGAGGCGGTGAGAGTTGCGCAAAATATTCATCAGTTGAGCGTCGCGCCGTTAATCGGAGAGGCGATGCAACGGATCAGCCAAGAGAGCTCGGTCTCGTCGCTTTTCGACTGATTTTTTAGGAATTCCATTCGGTAGTCGGATGGATGCTTGTGGGCGGACACCCCTGGAGGCTGCCCACCCCACTTTGAGCAAGGAGTTTTAAGATGGCTCAAACATATGAACTTAAAGCGGAGCTCCGCGAACGGGCCGGTAAGGGGGCAGCCCGTGCAGAGCGTCGCGCCGGACGTGTACCCGGTGTTATATACGGCAATAAACAGGACCCTATCCTGATTTCCCTCGACCCTGTTGATCTTGCAAAAGAGATCAACTCGCCTGGTTTCTTTACGCACGTTTATGAAGTCTCAGTTGGTGATGACAAGTATCGTGTCCTCGCGCGTGATCTGCAGCAGCATCCGATCAATGATCTGCCAATTCATGTCGACTTTATGCGATTTAGTGCCAAAACGCGCTTGGCTGTTGAAGTCGTCGTTGAATTCATCAATGAAGAGGAATGCCCTGGCTTGACCGAGGGTGGCGTGTTGAACATCGTCCGTTATGCTGTCGAATTGCGTTGTCAGCCGGATAACATTCCCGCGACCATCGTTGCAGACCTCACAGGCCTGCAAATTGGTGATACCATCCACATTAGCTCTATTCCTTTGCCAGAGGGTGTTGAGCCAACCATTACCCATCGTGACTTCACGGTTGCCACAATCGCTGCGCCGACGATTATGACGGAAGCAGAAGAAGAGGGCGAAGGTGAAGAAGGCGAAGAGGGAGCAGAAGGCGGCGAAGAGGCTGCTGATGGCGATGACGATGGTGAGAAAGAAGAGGCGTCCGAGGACTAAGTCCCCGGGCGGTTTGACGCCATGTTTTTGGTCGTCGGGCTCGGGAATCCCGGGCAAGCCTACGAAAGAAATCGCCATAATATTGGCTTCATGGCGGTGGACGAGATTGTCCGCCGCCATAGCTTTTCGCCGTGGCGGTCAAAGTTTCAGGGGCAAATCTCTGATGGTTCTTTGAATGTTGAGAAAATCATCGTTCTGAAGCCAGAAACGTACATGAACGAGTCTGGACGATCAGTGCAGGCGGCCATGGCGTTCTACAAGATTGCACCAGAAGACGTGATCGTATTCCAAGATGAAATTGATTTGGCACCTGGCAAGCTTCGGATGAAGCGAGGCGGTGGACATGCTGGGCACAATGGATTGCGCTCTATTCATGCCGCCATCGGTCCGGATTATGCGCGCGTGCGGATGGGCGTCGGCCATCCTGGCGACAAGGCGCAGGTTAAAACCCATGTGCTTAAGGATTTTGCAAAGGCAGATGCCGAATGGTTGGAACCGATGCTAGATGGATGTGCTGAATTTCTGGCGGATATTCTGAAAGGCGATGATCCGTCGTTCATGAGCAAAGTTGCACAGAAAATTTCACCGAACCGACAAAATGCGCCGAGACCGAGTGATACGACATCAGAAGATTGATTATTCAAGTAAGGGACGGATATGGGATTTAATTGTGGCATCGTTGGTTTGCCGAACGTGGGCAAGTCGACTTTATTCAATGCGTTGACGCAAACGGCACAGGCTGAGGCTGCCAATTTCCCGTTTTGTACGATTGAGCCGAACACTGGTCGCGTGTCGGTTCCGGATTCTCGTCTCGATGCCATCGCGGCCATTGCGAAACCCGAAAAAACCATCCCAACGTCGTTGGAGTTTGTGGATATTGCGGGGTTGGTACGCGGCGCGTCAAAAGGCGAGGGGCTAGGTAATCAGTTTCTGGCGAACATCCGTGAAGTCGATGCAATCTGCCACGTACTGCGTTGTTTTGAAGACGAAAATATCACTCATGTCGAAGGTAAAATCGATCCCATCGCCGATGCGGATACCGTAGAAACCGAACTTATGCTCGCTGATATGGAAAGCCTGGAGAAGCGCGAAATTCCGCTGACCAAGCGTATTCGCGGCGGAGACAAAGAAGCTGCAAAGGAACTCGACCTCTGTAATCGTGCGCTCGCTGTGTTGCGCGATGGCAAGCCCGCCCGCGTATTGGAAATCAAACCGGATGAAAAACGCGCCTTCAAGATGCTGCAGCTACTGACATCAAAACCTGTTCTATATATCTGCAACGTCGAAGAAGAAAACGCAGCAGATGGTAACGCCCAATCTGCACGTGTGTTTGAGAAGGCTGCATCTGAAGGTGCCGAAGCTGTGGTGATTTCGGTAAAAATCGAAGAGGAAATCGCACAGCTTGGTTCCGATGAAGAAAAAGCTGAGTTTTTGGAGGCGATTGGTTTAGAGGAAACGGGCCTGGCTCGTGTTATCCAAGCAGGGTATCGGCTTTTGGACTTGATTACGTTCTTTACCCAAGGACCCAAAGAAGTGCGGGCCTGGACGGTGCGAAATGGGGCCTTGGCCCCCGAGGCAGCCGGTGCGATTCACACAGACTTCCAGCGTGGTTTCATTCGTGCGGAAACAATCGCATATGATGATTTTATCTCATTGGGCGGTGAAGCAGGCGCGAAAGAGGCTGGCAAAGTGCGCCAAGAAGGCAAAGACTACCTGACCAAGGACGGCGACTTGATGCTGTTCAAATTCAACGTGTAGGGCGTTATCATCAGCACCTCGGTTGAAATAAGGGTGATATATGTCCTGGCTTTTCATGATCGGCGCGATTTTTTTTGAAGTCGTTGGGACAGTTTCTCTGAAACTATCCCAAGGTTTCACTCAGTATTTATACGTCGGCATCACAATCGCCGGATACGTGACAAGTTTCGCGTTGCTTGGCATGGCGTTGAAAGGGCTGCCGGTCTCAATGGTCTATGCGGTTTGGTCCGGTGCCGGGACAGCATTGGTCGCCATCATAGGGATTGTCATTCTTGGCGAAGAAGCGAATGTGATGAAAGTTGCCAGTATTGGCCTTGTTATCGCCGGTGTCATTGGGATTAGTTTGGCCGATAACGCACCCTAGCGCTTAGGGCGAATAGCTATATGTGCGGTGTGTGCGTCGGTGCGTGACTTTTACGCGTGATTATATAAATGGCCGTCGGCACCATAATGGCAGCCAACCCGATGTTAAGACGCCACCCTTCCGAGATCCAAAATACGACATAGATATAGCTCGCCATCATCATGGCTACGGCCAGAAATTTCGCCTTGGGTGAAATCACACGGTATCGGTACCAGTTCCGTAAAGGCGGCCCGATCGTAGAATGCGTCCAGAGCCACACTTGGAACTTCTGCGAGCTTCTGGAAAATGCCCAGAGCGCGACGATCAAGAAAACGGTTGAAGGCAAGACCGGCAAAAAGATGCCGACAATACCAATTCCGGCCATGATGACACCAAGGGTTAACCAAAACCAACGAAGGGGGCCAGAATCCACCATTGTTGGGGGTGGCAGGTCAGATGATTTATCGTTGTCGGCTTTGATTGGGTCCATTGAATGAAGCATACTCTTGAAACCAAACAGACGCGAGCACCAGAAAGCCTTATTCCCACATGAAAATCCCAGGTTCATTGCCGTTCGGTGCAGAAATTGGTGAAGATGGCGTTTGGCGTCAGCTTTTGACGCGCGTTCCAGATGTAGTTGATATCCCCGCTTTGTTCTTGGACCGTGATGGTGTCATCGTCGAAGAGGTGCATTACCTGCATAAAGTCGCTGATATGCGAGTTATGCCGGGTGTTGCGCGCGTGATTTCCAATGCGAATAATCGTGGCGTGCCCGTGATCATGGTGACAAATCAAGCGGGTATTGGGCGTGGGCATTTCGGCTGGCAGGAATTCATTGATGTTCAAGAAGCCATCTTGGATGCCTTGGCAGACGATGGTGCTTATGTGAATGCGGTTTATGCATGCCCCCATCATAGTGATGGTCAGCCGCCGTATAACCATAAGGATCATCCTGCACGTAAACCCAATCCGGGGATGCTGCTTGCCGCTGCTGAGGTTATGCCAATTGACCTGTCGGGCTCTTGGATCGTCGGGGATCGCGCTGGGGATATGGGTGCTGCAAAAAATGCAGGGTGTGCCGGGGGTGTCCATGTGAAGTGCGGACACGGAAGTGCCGCTGGTGAACGCGACGCTGCGAATGCACTTCGAAGCGTCACATTTGATGTTCAAGGCGCGATGAGTATTGATGATGCAGAAGCCCTAATCCCATTACTAAACGATATCACTGAGGACTGAATAACATGACCGAAACGTGTGACCTTATCATTGAGAATGCCTCGATTATTGATGGCACTGGCGCAGCTGCATTCGATGGTGGTGTTGCGATAAAGGATGATCGTATCTTCGCCGTTGGCGATATTTCCGGCTTCAAAGCAGATCAAAAAATCGATGCAATGGGGTCAGTCGTATGTCCTGGATTTATTGATTGTCATACCCACGATGACCGGGCACTGCTGGATGATCCCGCAATGATGTTTAAGGTCAGCCAGGGTGTGACGACTGTGATCGGTGGTAATTGCGGCGTCAGCCTAGCGCCATTTATCCCCGAAGAAAGTTGGGAAATGCCGGTGCCGATGTCACTGCTTGGCCGCAAGGATCAGTACCGATTCGAAACACTCGCAGATTACGTGCGCACGTTTCAGGGTGCACCCCCTGCGATAAATGCTGCGATGTTGTGCGGTCACAACACCTTGCGTGCTGAAGCGATGAAGGGCGATGTAGCGCGACCAGCAGATGAGCAAGAGATATCGCGGATGAAAAGCCGACTGAGGTCGGCGATGCAAGCGGGTGCAGTGGGCGTGAGCTCGGGGTTGATGTATCCGGCTGGGAATGCTGCCCCGACAGCAGAGGTATCAGCCCTTGCTGCAGAAGTGGCAAAATTCGGGGGGCTATATACAACGCACTTGCGCGATGAGGCCGAGCATCTTGTTGAGTCTATCGAAGAAGCGGCCGAAATCGGTCGCGCCGGGGGTGTGCCCGTTGTGCTGTCTCATCATAAAGTGACGGGTAAGCAAAACTGGGGTGGCACAAAAATGTCGCTTCGACGGATTGAACAATTGGCCGAAGGGCAAACCATTCATTTCGATGTTTATCCATATATTGCTAGTGCCACAGCCTTAATGCCCGGTCGCTTAGCGCAGGCCGAGAAAGTGTTGATCGTGGCATCTGATCCACATCCCAAAACAGCAGGGTGGTATTTGCATGACATTGCCAAGGAGTGGGGAGTGACGGAGGAGGAAGCAGCCGAAGAGCTCCTACCTGCGCAAGCAATTTACTTTGCGATGGACGAGGCCGATGTTCGCCGCGCATTGTCACATTCACGCGCGATGGTGGGATCAGATGGTATTCCTGGCACGGACGCGCCTCATCCCAGGTTGTATGGTTCATTCCCGCGTGTACTGGGGTATTACTGTCGCCAAGAGGGGTTATTCGGACTGGAAACTGCGGTTCACAAGATGACGGGGCATACAGCGGCGGTCTTTGGCTTCAAAGATCGTGGCGTGCTGCGCGCAGGTGCGATTGCGGATATCACAGTCTTCGACCCGGAAACCGTGCTGGACCGCGCGACATTCGAAAAACCCACAACGTTATCAGATGGCATTCAACACGTGGTCGTCAGCGGTGATGTCATTTGGGAAAATGGTCGTCAAACAGCGGCGCGACCAGGTCAATTTGTCAGTCGGGATGCCGTGTACCGGACAGTTACTTAAGGGTTTCCATCAGGCCAACCATGAGCTTGCAGCGCTCCACCAAGCTTGAATAATAAATGTATTCGTCGTTGGAATGCGCCCCATGACCGTCTGCGCCCAGGCCATCCAAGGTGGGGATGCCAAGCGCACCTGTGAAGTTGCCGTCCGACCCGCCACCCGTTTTTAGATCCTGCAAATCAAAACCTATTTCTTTCGCGATGCCCTTGGCGTGATCAAAGAGTGCCGCAATTTCCTCAAACTTTTCGTATGGCGGACGGTCTACTCCACCTTCGACTGTGATTTCACACGCATTGTCTTCTGGCTGCAAACCTTCGACAAAGGCCATGACCTCGTTTGCCGCATCCATATCAGGGACACGGAAATCGACAACAATCTCGCATTCTTCGGGAACGACGTTTGCCAATGTACCGCCGTTGATGATCCCGACAGAGCACGTTTGCCCTTTATCATAATCGGTCAGGTCTTCAAGCTTCAGAATAATTTTTGCCATTTCCTTGATCGCCGAATGCCCATCCATATGGCGTGCGCCGGCATGGGATGGCACACCTTTGACATGGATATTGTAATGCAGGCGCCCATTTCGTGCGGTGACGATTTTGCCGCCTTCGCGCGCAGGTTCTGTGACGAGCACGTATTTATTCTTTTTCGCTTCTTCGCGGATCATATCCTGTGATGTGGGCGATCCGATTTCTTCTTCGGGGATATACATGAAAGTTACCGGCAGCGGCGTTTCTTTGCCCTGACGAATGAGATGGCGCATAGCGTGCATGGCGATATACGCGCCTGCTTTCATGTCATAAATACCAGGACCGTAGACCTTATCGCCCTCGCGTCTGATCTGGTTCTTGGTTTCTTTGATCCCGATGGGGTGCACGGTGTCGATATGCGATAGGACAAGTATGCCCGGGCCATCCCCACCCCAGGGGGTGCGTGTTTTGAGAATATCACCAAAGCCATCTCGGCCCGGTGTACGGTCGATCATCAGGCCCATCGTTTCGGATTCTTTTTGAACCTGATCCGCTACCCGGTTGACCGCTTCAGCATCGTGGCTGGGGCTTTCAATCTCGACCCAGCCAAGCACACCGCTCAGAATTTCCTCTGCATCTAATTCTGCGATATTCGTTTTGGCGTCGTCCATGATCTACTCTCCATTGAAATATTGTCGCCCAGACATTGTTTTAAGCGTAGTCGGGTTGCGTGGGCGGTCAAGACGACGACAATGAAAAAAGCGGCGGAGAGCGGATATGACCGAAAACGATACAGACGATTTGATCTTCAGACAGGCACGGGAAGACGATGTCGCGGCCATTGTCGAGATGTTGGCAGATGATGAACTAGGCGCATCACGCGAACGCCCAGGCGATCCTGTTTATATTGCCGTGTTCGCCGAAATGGCCACTGACCCAAACAACGAGCTATGGGTGATTGAAGGGTTGGGTGGTCGTGTCTTGGGGTGCCTGCAATTGACAATTATTCCCGGCCTCAGCCGTCTGGGTGCACGACGCGCGATGATCGAAAGTGTGCGCGTGCACGATGATTTGCGTGGTCGGGGTGTCGGCCGATGGTTTTTCGAAAAAGCTATTGAGCGATTACGTGAGCGCGATGCGCAACTGGTGCAACTGACATCAGATAAAACACGCCCAGACGCCATTCGTTTTTATGAAAGCCTTGGCTTTGTTGCCAGTCATGAGGGGCTGAAGCTAAAACTGCATTAAATCGTTTTCCGCAGCATCCGCGATTGCGTGATCTCGGCGTAGCCTTCTTTGGTGTAAAACGATAACGCGTCGGCGCGGTGCATTTGTGTATGTAGCGCGATGCTTTGTAGCCCTCGGCCCTTGGCCCAACTCTTTGCCGCTTTGTTGAGCCTTTTGCCAACACCCAAGCACCGAGCATCCTGGGTCACCACCAGTGACTGAATGTAAGCCTCAACCGGTTTTTCGAGCGCTGCCCGTTCGTACACGTGGATCAGACCGAGGGCATGTCCTCTATCATCCCTGGCAATCAGGACGGCATGATCGTCGCGCGTTATCACGTTTTCAAAGCGCCGCATCAGTTCATCCATCGCGATGTCCTAGTTGAGTTCGGCCAACAGGCTTTGAGCACATGAAAGGTCGGTTGCAGTTAGCTTGTTGATTGACACCTTGCTCATCACGTTATTCCGGCGCAAGCCGGAATCCATTCGCTGATCAGTTGACCCCGGCATCCGCCGGGGTGACGGCCTTTAGAAACTCAAACTGCTAACGACATCCCATCCCGTCCAGGATCTGCGCCGCCATCAAGACCATTTTCCGTCATGCGAATGGCGTGTACGCCCGCGAAGTGGAAACCAAGCGGATAACGCCGGAACGTATAACCTTCTGCCTCTAGTTCCGCTTGGACAAAGCGTGGAATGCGATTGACGATTTCGATAATATCGGACGTGGCGGAAATACGCGGCGCGGATACAGCCTGCTGCGCATCCATGCCAAAATCGAGCGCATTCAAAATGCCCTGAACCACGCCCATGGCGATATACGTGCCGCCAGGTGCTCCGATCAGCATATATGGCTTGTCATCTTTGAAGATGATGCTTGGTGCCATCGATGTGAAACGTGATTTCCCAGGTGCCAGTGAACCGGTCATCCCGGGCCGTGGATCAAACACACCCATACATCCGTTGTAAACAAAGCCCAGGCCGTCGGTCGTGACGCCGGATGGCATCCCCAACGAATGGGTCATTGATACGCAGTTACCCGCGTTGTCGACGGTGCAAAGATGCGTCGTTTCTTTTTGATCTTCGCCCTGCTGTAGACGTGGCACATGCGTTTTGACACCGGACTTGATCTTGTCAGCCTGCTCCTTGGCATAGTCTTTGGACAATAAACGATCCAGCGGAATATCGACAAAACGAGGATCGCCGACATGGTTGTCTTTGTCGACGGTCGCAATCTTCATCGCTTCGGCAACGGTGCGAATGTACTGGGGCGAGTTATGTCCCATGGATGCGAGGTCAAAATTCTCGAGGATATTGAGCATCTCTAGAACCATCACACCGCCACCAGGAGGCGGTGATGATGCGATTTTATACCCGCGATAATCAGTCCACAGCACTTCAGTGTCTTCGGGCCCTGCATTTTTGAGATCGGTTGCAGAGATCAAGCCGCCGTTTGCTTCCATGTCGGCGACGATCTTGCCGGCGATTTCACCTTCGTAGAAATCATCGGCACCGGCTTCGGCGATGCGACGATACGTTGCCGCCATATCGGGGTTTTTGATGACATCGCCTAAGCCTTTCATGGAGCCGTCGGCATTTAAATAGGTCTTGGCGGTCGCCGGAGACCCCCGAAGGTATTCAATATGATCGACACGCCCGCCCGGTTCATGTTGGAGCCAGAAGTTGCGCACGTGCGGCCGAACCATCCATCCGCCTTTGGCATATTCGATGGCGGGTTGAATGACTTCAGATAAAGACTTAGTGCCCCATTTAGATAAAGCCCTGGAATAAGCACGCAAACTTTCGGGCGTTGCAATCGATTGATAGCCGACTTCATTCACGCGGCCTTTGAGAATGAACCCAAAGCCATCTTCGCATTCATGCAGCAGCTTATCTTCCCACATATCTGGCGTGACGGCGCCAGGTGCACGGGCATGGAAATCCAGGCACTGATGTGTGCCAGACGCTGGCAAATAGACATGCATGGACCCGAACCCGGCGATTCCCGACATAAATGGATCGACTGCGGTTTGCGTCAGCGCTGTCGCTATCGCAGCATCGACTGCGTTGCCGCCAGATTTCAAGACCATCGCTCCTGCCTCAACCGCTTCTGGCTGAGGGGCGCAAACCATTCCATTATTCATGATTCTATTGACCTATTCTGCGTAACCGGGGTTCACTTTGTCGAGTAGGCGAAGAAGCGCTTCCCACTGTAAATTACCGTTCTTGCCCGAACTATAATTCCTTTCGAATTGTTGAGCCGTGTGTTCGCAAACTTCTGGAGAAAGGTTGTTGAGTTCGACACCACCAGCCAGAGCCTTGAGCTGCAATTCACATGACTCATTCAATCGTCTATGCAGAATGAATGCATGTGCAACCGAGCTTCCAACCGTCAGTAGACCATGATTGCGCAGGATCATCGCGTTCAAATTGCCCAAATCAGCTGCCAAACGATCCCGCTCATCGAGATCATCTGCGATGCCTTCGAAATCGTGATATGCAATTCGATTGTAAAAACACAACGACTTTTGGTTCAGCATAAGTAAGCCATGCTTTTGGGCTGAAACGGCCATGCCTTCCATCGTGTGTGTGTGCATAACACAGACGGCGTCTTCGCGGTTCATGTGGATGGCGGAATGAATGGTGAAGCCGGCTTCGATATATCCGAACGGGCTTTCCATGATCTTATTGCCCTCGCAATCAATCTTAATCAGCGATGATGCGGTGATTTCGTCGAACCGAAGACCCAAGGGATTGATCAGAAAATGATGATCGCTGTCAGGAATGCGCGCAGAGTTATGAGTGAATAACAAATCATCCCATCCGAAGTGCGCAACCAATCTATAGCACGCAGCCAAGTCGACACGCATCTGCCATTCCGCATCCGATACACGGTCCCGAACTGACGGCAATTCCATTGCTAATACGTTATTCATTTCATTTCCTCCCATGACAACTGATATATAAGTTCTACGATAAGACGAGAAACCGCAAGTCTGAGTAATGTGAAGGAATCCAAATGTCGGACACTGAGAGCCAAACTGGATGGAATGTTGCACCGCGTGATTATGTTAGAGGACGCCAACGCCCCTACGAGGGTGAGCGACTGATCTCAAAGTACGTCGAGGTGCGTGATGGCACTAAATTGGCTGTCGATATACACCTGCCGGGCGATATCGATGAAGATAAATCGTATCCAACAATTTGTGTATTTACCCCTTACTATCGACGGTTTGCGCTGGCTGAGGGCGCGCGCAACAGCATAGATGCGTCGCCGACGATTGCCTTTTATCGTAACAGCTTTGTGAAATGGGGATATGCGCTGGTCTGCGTTGATGTTCGCGGTTCTGGGGCCAGTTTCGGATGTCGTGATGGGTTTCGCTCTCCGAAAGAGCGTTTGGATCATTATGACATCGCCGACTGGGTCTCAAAGCAGGATTGGTGTGACGGCAATGTTGGGGCGACGGGCGTATCTTATCCTGGGGCCGCATCAGATTTCCTGGCCTCGACCAATCATCCAGCCGTAAAGGCTGTCGCGCCTTTGTTTGCCGTATGGGATACATGGTCGAACCATCTATATCCAGGTGGTGTATTATTGACGTGTGTATCACGAAACTATGGGCAATTGGCCGATGCGTTAGATTACGATGAGCGTGATCTCATCCCTGATTATGCGTATTTCAAAGATGATGATCTGGCAGGGCCTGCCCCTGTCGATGAAGACCCCGATGGCGAAATGGTCAAAGGTGCGCTTTATGACCATTCGGCAAATTTCAACATGCAGGATTTTGCGCAGCAATTGCGCTTTCGCGATGCGCCGTTAACGGACAACCCAGATTATACGAGTGCGAAAATCAGCCCATATAACTATGCGAACAGGGAAACAGACAAGAACGTCGCGTATTACAGTGTTTCAGGTTGGATGGATGGCGGTGGCTATTCTGTTGGAACGATCCAGCGTCACATGTGGTTGAAGAACCCTGAAAACCGCTTGATGTTGGGGCCTTGGGATCATGGCGCGCGGGGCCATTGTAGTCCTTGGCGTCCCGACAACGCGCGGGCACAGCAGCCTTTTGTTGCGGCCGAGGTGCTGCGGTTCTTTGACAAGCACCTAAAAGGCATTGATAGCGGCATCGATGAAGAAGCCAAAGTGCACTATTACACCATGGGTGCCGAAGAATGGCGATCTTCGCCAGCTTGGCCACCAAAAGCTACAGATACCGCCATGTTCTTTGCCCAAGATGGTAAATTGGAAAACGATGCTTCAGCCCCGTCGGGCGAAGATGAATATCAAGCCGATTACGCATGCCGGACGGGCATTCACACTCGCTATGACCGGCTGTATATCGCGAATGTCGATACATATTACGATGATTGGCATGGTCGCGATGAAAAAATGCTCAATTTCACGTCGTCGCCTTTTGGCGCCAATACAGAAGTCACGGGCCATCCGGTGATTGATTTGCACTTCAAATGCTCCGAGCGGGACTGCGCGTTCTTTGTGTATCTCTCCGATATCACGCCGGACGGCAAATCTGTTTATGTCACCGAAGGCGTGTTCCGTGCTTTGCATCGTAAAGAAGGTAAATTGCCCACCAATATTCCCGAAACAGGGCCGTCACATTCGTTTTCAATGGCAGATGCTGCGCATTTGGAACCCGGCGAGGAGGCCTTTGTCTCGTTCGAATTGTTGCCAACGTCCTATTTGTTTAAGGCCGGGCATTCGCTTCGGATATCCATTGCGGCCTGCGATAGTGACCATTTCACGCGTATTCCTGATGGCCGACCGCCTTTGATGACGTTCCTTCGCGGTGGTGAAAAGGCATCAAAGATTACACTTCCTGTGATCTAAACCCATTGAAAAGTGTCAATCTCTTCCGACATAGAGTGTTGGAAGGGAGCCTATGGCAAACGAAAACCTGCCCGATATCGATCCGGCTTTGCAGCCAGTATCCGAAGACTTGTGTGCGGAGTTCCATGATGCGTTCCGAGCGGTTCATCTGATTCGAACGCGCGTGCCGAGCGACGGGTTTACTGTGCGGTCACTGGGTGAAGAACGGACGGGCCATGCGGTGCTCATCGACGAGAGCGGCATATTCGTTACCATTGGATATCTCATTGTTGAGGCAGAGCAGGTTTGGCTTGTTGATGATGATGGCGCCGCCACAGAGGCCACCGTCCTGGGATCAGATACAGAAACTGGATTGGGTTTGGTCCAAATGTTGGGCAAACCCAAGATGGCACCTATTCCGATAGGCCGGTCAGCTGATCTTAAAATGGGGGACCGCGCAGTGTATGCAGGACACGGCGGTTGTGATCAATCAGTCCAGGTTGAAATTGTCGGCAAAAGAGAATTCGCGGGTTACTGGGAATATCTGCTGGAAGACGCAATTTTCACCTCTCCGCCGCATCCGTTTTGGGGTGGTGGTGCGCTCATTGGGTTGGATGGCACATTGCGTGGCATCGGCTCGTTGTTTGTTCAAGAGAGCGAACCTGTCACCGATGATGTGCCGCCTCGTGAAGGCAACATGATTGTTCCCATAGACTTATTGAACGATATCAAAGATGACATTTTGCTGCATGGTGGTCGCCGAACCCCGCCGCGACCTTGGTTGGGCATGTTCTCGGCAGAGGCATCGGGAAAAGTCGTGGTTGCCGGATTGTGGGATGGCGGCCCTGCAGACAAAGCTGGATTAGAGGCTGGTGATCTATTGTTGGAAATTGACGGAAAGCCGATTACTGACATGGCGTCGTTGTACAAGATGATTTGGTCGAGCGGCGAGGCTGGCGACCTGGTGCATTTGACGGTCTATCGAGAGAAACGCATTCTGGAAATTGAGGTCGAGAGTGCTAACCGTTGTGATTTTTATAAAAAACCGGGCCTGCATTGATCGGATCATTCCTCGATATCGAACGCTTTGACGCGCTTGGTGCTGATATCGAACTTCACCTTAATGCAATTCAAGAAGCTGATCGTCTATTTGATGAATTGCTGGCGAATACGCCGTGGCAACAGCAAGAGATCACCGTTTTCAATCGCCAAATGCCGATGCCTCGATTGACATCCTGGATGGGCGAAGCCGCCTATACCTACTCAAAACTAAGAAATGAACCCGCCCCCTGGACGAGCCCTGTATTGGAAATTCGTGACCAAATAACGGCACTGACAAGACAGAGCTTCAATGGTGTTTTGTTGAATCTTTATCGGGACGGTCAGGACAGCATGGGGTGGCATGCTGATAATGAGGCGTCACTTGGGCCGCAGCCACTGATCCCTTCGGTGAACCTAGGTGGGACACGGCGTATGCGTTTCAAACCTCGAAAAGGCAGGCCGGGCGACGCATTTGGATTTGATCTGCCACATGGGAGTGTCTTGTTAATGAGCGGGGCAACCCAAGAAAACTGGCTCCATACGATCACGAAAACCGCGAAGCCTGTCGATCCCAGGATCAATTTGACCTTCCGCACGGTCGTAAAGTAACCAGCGATTAATCGTCTTGTAGATCGCCGGCAATTTCCTTGGCATACGGCTGCAGACGCGGCACGAGGGCGAGCGCTTCTTCAATGCTTAATCGCGCGGCCGGGGCATGAATTGCAAGCCCAGAGATTACGGTGCCGTTTTCAGAATGAACCGGAACGGCGACGCTGATGATGCCGTCATGGTATTCTTGGTCGTTGATCGCATAACCCTGTTTGCGGATGCGGTCGCATTCTTGGTTCAGCGCATCTTTGTCCGTGATGGTTTGATCTGTGTAGCGCTCTAGAACCAACCGTTCGATCACGCGCTTTCGCGTGCGACCGGGCAGGTGCGCCAGCAATAATTTGCCAAGGCCTGTGCAGTGCAATGGCACCCGGCTTCCGGGTTGCAGTTCTGCGCGGAGGGGGAAATTACTCTCAACGCGATCCAAATAAAGAATAGCATCGCCGTCCATAATCCCGACGTTACAAGTCTCGCCAATAACATTGACCAGGCGACCCAACGTTGCATGTCGCGGCGCATCACGCATTTTCCAACCCAGCACCTGCTTTGAGACATTAAAAAGTCGGCGGCCGATGGTATAACGCTCGCGCCCTGGCTCACGATATAGGAAGCCGTAATCTTCCAACTGGCGGGCTGTGCGATGGATCGTTTGTTTGGGGCGTTCCAGAATTTCAGATAGCTCTGAGAGTGTCAGTGGACGATTGGCAGCCAAAATGGCCTCCACTAGGGCAAACGCCTTCACAACAACTGGATCGGGTGCGTCGGTCATCTAAACTCCAGAATCTTGTATAAAACATATAAGAAATTGAGATATGTGGCACATATTTTATGTCTCAGACGCCCAGGTGGCGTTGAATAACGTCTGGGTTTTGATCGAGTTTCGCAAACGAACCCGTGAAAACGAGCATGCCCGTATCAATCAATAGCACGTTTTTGGTAATTCGACGCGCCAGTCGTTGGTTCTGTTCCGATACCAACATTGAAACGCCCTGGGATTGTAATTCGAGAAGGGATTCCCCCAACCTGTTCACCACAACTGGCGCGAGCCCTTCTGACGGTTCATCGAGTAACAGAAGTGAAGGATTTCCCATCATGGCCCTCGCGATTGAGAGCATCTGCTGCTCGCCTCCCGATAATGTTCCGGCCAAGGAGTCCTGACGTCGCGCTATTTCAGGAAACAGGTCTAACAATGCCGATGCGGTCCACAATGTGCCCGCGCCCGGATTTAGCTTGCGGGCAGCTTCTAAGTTTTCGATGACGGTTAAGCCTGCAAATACGCGTCGGTCTTCGGGCACATATCCGATACCCAATTGCGCAATCTGATCCGGTGCTTTTGCAGTGATGTCTTCATCGTTGAATGAAACCGTGCCCTTTATAGGTTTCAGTAAACCCATGATGGTTTTGAGCGTCGTCGTTTTGCCTGCACCATTACGCCCAAGTATCGTTAACGCTTGGCCACTGGCAACATGAAGTGACACATCAGATATTGCGCGTGCCCCGCCATAGCTCGTTGTAATGTCATTCAACTTAAGCATGGGGCTGATCCTCATGGCCCAGATACACAGATTGAACCAGCGCGTTCTTTCGGATCTCGTCAGGTGCACCATCAGCGATCAGACGACCTTGATCCATCACCAGGATGCGTGATGCGAAGCCGAACACAGCCTCCATATCGTGCTCGGTGAACAATACAGTCATTTTGCGTTCTTCGGCGATACGGACAACCAATTCAATGATTTCTGTGCGCGCTGAAGATGACATCCCGGCTGTTGGCTCATCCAAGAGCAAAAACCGGGGACGCCCCGCCAAGGCCATCGCCAACTCTACGCACTTCACATCGCCATACGATAACTCTGTGATACGGCGGTGTGCCAAGTCGGACGCGCCGACCATGGACAACAGCTGGTCAATTTCATCGATGGATCGATTGCAGGCTTGTAATGCTGTTCGAATGTTCTCTGCGACCGTCATCGAAGAAAACGTCGCAGCGATTTGGAATGTTCGCCCTATGCCTTTTCGAATGCGTTTGTGTTGCGGCATTCTGGTCAGATCGATGTTGTCAAAAACAACGTGTCCTGTGTTTGGCGCAATGCTGCCGCCCAGCAGATTAAAGCATGTTGATTTCCCCGCACCATTTGGACCAATTAATGCGGTGACCGTATTTGGTTCAAGGTCGAAGCTGACGTCATTAACTGCGATCAGCCCGTCGAACGTCTTGGTCAAATTAGCAACGTGTAATATAGGGATCATCTGGATTCCCCTGATATTCTTCGACTGATGTTAGATAATGCGCCGCCAATTCCGCCGGGTGCTAAAATGGCGATGCCGATGATCGCGAATCCCAATAGTGCTCTCCAATATGGCAACCGGCTGAGTGTATCTTCGAGCAGGGTAAACACGCCTGCGCCAATGATAGGGCCCGTGGTCGCATGAAGGCCGCCCATGAGCACCATCAGTAACGCGTCAACAGATTGTGGGATGGCGGCTATATCTGGAAAGACGCTGCCTTTGGAAAATACATACAACCCACCCGCCAATCCCGCGATTGCACCGGATATCATGACCGCGAGCCAACGCTGCGTCGTGACGTCGATACCCAGTGCTTCTGCTCTGATGGCGTGATCACGTGTGGCACGTAGACCAAAACCAAATTTGCCATTGGATAGGCTGAGTAGTGCGATTAATACAACGCACCCAAGACCAAGCGAGAGATAGTAAAAATACATGGGTTCAGCCGCCCAGGCGGCGGGCCATATCCCCAGAATACCGTCGTCCCCGCCAGTGATCGATTGCCATTGGACGCTAGCAGACCAAATAAGTTGCGCACCCGCGAGTGTCAGCATGGCCAAGTAAACGCCACTCAATCTGACAGCAAACCAACCAATGAGTGCAGCGCCGATCAGTCCGGCAATGGGTGCGATCACCAATGCGATTTCCATGCCCACACCGAAGTTGGAGACAACCAGCGCCGCTGCATAAGCGCCAAGGGCGAGGAACGCAGCATGACCAAACGATATAAGTCCGCCAGCGCCCATCATGAAATGAAGTCCTGCGGCAAATATGGCAAAGATGATGATGTCGGTCGTCAAGACAACAGCGAACTCACCCAAAACGAAAGGCAGCAGAACCAAACAGATCGTGAATACAACGCCTGCGATGGGCCCAAATTTACCAAGGCTAGCAGGCGCTTGAATCTCGATGCTCTCGCTTTGGCTTCTGAAGCTACGGCCAAAGAAACCCTGAGGTCGCACTATCAATACAATCGCCATCACAGCGAAGGCCGCAAATAAAGTTATTTCGGGGAATACCAGAATGCCAAACGCATTGACTTGTGCGATCAGGACAGCAGCCAGGAAAGCGCCAAACACGCTGCCCAATCCGCCAATCACCACAACAACGAACGCACCGGCGATGACGTTAAAATCCATTAGTAAACTCACGGGTTGGCGTGGCACTTCGAGTGCACCGCCCAGGCCGGCAAGCGCGGCACCCAGAAAAAAGGTCACTTGAAACAATCGGCTCGGTCGTACACCCAACGCTTGAAGCATTTCGCGATCTTCGGTGG
Organism: Rhodospirillales bacterium; assembly: GCA_965659695.1. Lineage (GTDB taxonomy): Bacteria > Pseudomonadota > Alphaproteobacteria > Rhodospirillales > Casp-alpha2 > UBA4479. Next base: position 14,367 of record CBFHXC010000031.1, on the reverse strand, counting down.
CCGCGCGCACTAGAATGCCGAAACGGGTTTTGGCAAAGATCCACCAGATGCTCCCCAGCACGAACAAACCGACGGCAATGAGGAAAAGATCATAAAGCGGCACAGGCTCGCCCATGATGCGGATGATACCCTCTAGTCCGGGGGCACGAGGGCCGAGCAGATCTTGTGGCCCCCAAACCCATAGCGCGATGTCCTGGATAATCAGAACAAGCCCAAATGTCGCGACCAATTGAAACAATTCCGGCGCGCTGTACAAATGCCGAAGCACGGTGCGTTCCATGATCCAGCCGATGACGCCAACGGCCATCATTGATGCTGGGATCGCTATCCAAAATCCATATCGCGACGCGACAGAATAGGCGATAAAAGCACCCATCATATAAAGGGAGCCATGCGCGAAATTCACAATGCGCGTCACGCCAAAGATGATCGACAAGCCCGCAGCCACCAAGAATAACGATGATGCACTGGCAAGCCCGGTCAGGAATTGCGCGATGTAAAATCCCATAGCGCCGACAGTATCCGATCCCTTAGCTTTTGCAGGTGTTGCTGTGTCAGCGCACCCACAAATGCGGCATTAATTGCTCGGGCGCATGGCCTTTGCTTCGGCCGGTGGCGGCAGAACTTCGTTGCCATCTACATAGCGCCATCCCACCATCTTGCCTTGACCGCCGATCACGTCGGTACGACCGACCCAGCCCCCCATAGTGGCTTGGTGATCGGCTTCGCGATACGTGACAGGTCCCATTGGTGTTTCGATCCGAAGACCTTTCACGGCGGCAACCAAGTCGTTGGTTTCCAGGGTTGGGGATTTCTCCAACGCAGCGGCAATCGAGAGCATCATATTATACCCAACCATTGATCCCATCTTGAGGTTTTCACCCCAGCGCTTTTCATAAGCCGCTTTGAACGCGTTGTGGGCGGGCGTATTGATCGCGTACCAGGGATAACCTGTGACGATCCAACCTTTTGGCGCCTCATCTTTCAAAGGCTCCAAATATTCTGGTTCGCCGGTTAGCAAACTGGTCACAACACGATCCTCAAATAAGCCGCGCACGGAACCTTCGCGAACAAATGAACCCAGATCAGGGCCAAAAGTCACATTGTAGATACCATCGGGTTTCGATGATTCAAGTGCACGTACAGTGACGCCTGCATCAATCTTAAATAGGGCAGGCCATTGTTCATCTACGAATTTGACTTCGGGTTTTAGCTTTTTCAGCACTTGTTTGAACGCGGCGACGGCATCTTTCCCATATGCGTAATTGGGTGCGACAGTCGCCCACTTCACGGCATCCGTCTTCGCGGCTTCGGAAGCCAACATTGCAGCCTGCATATATGTTGATGGGCGCAACCTGAATGTATATTCATTGCCCTTGGTCCAAACCAACGCGTCGGTCAGTGGTTCTGATGCTAAGAACAATACTTTTTTCTGTTTGGCGAAGTCAGAAACGGCTAATCCGATATGAGAGAAGAACGTTCCCGCCAACATTGCGACTTTGTCCCGTCGGATCATTTCTTCGGCGATTTTGACGGCGTTGCCCGGTTTGCCTGCATCGTCGCGGCTGATCACCTCAAGCTTTTGGCCTTTTACGCCACCTGCGGCGTTGATTTCTTCGAGCGCCAATTGCCAACCCTTTTTATAAGGGTCTGTGAATGCCGGTAAGCGTGTATAGCTGTTGATTTCGCCGATACGAATGGTTTCCGCTGAGGCAGTACCAACAAATGATGCCAGTACGAACGCGCTCGCGATCAAGCGCAAAAATGTCATGGGTTTTCTCTCTACTTAGTTCCGTTGGAACGATGGCGCGGTATTCCTCGCCATTTTCATCTTAATTATGCAACTCAATCGGGTGCTGGATCAAACATGTTTGGTGAATAGTTAGGTATTCATTTTTCAACCCAACACATTTTCTAATGTGATATTTCGTTGCTTGCGAAATTAGCCCCTATATTCACAATGCCGAAAACAGGGGGACTTCCATGAGTAAATATAAAGCTGCTGTTGTTGGTTTGGGTGCCATGGGGATGGGGATTGCTTGCTCGTCGCTACGCGCAGGACTACAAACCACGGGCTGTGACGTGTCTGCGGCGCAACGCGATGCTTTCGCTTCTGCGGGCGGAGATATCGGGCAAAATCCAAAAGAAGCGGCTGTCGATGTTGATTGCCTCGCTGTGGTTGTCGTCAACCAAGATCAAACAGAAAGCGTGTTATTTGGTGATCATGGCGTCGTTGGATCGCTGCCAAAAGGTTCTGTCGTTTTGGCGTGTGCGACGGTGCCGCCCGCGTACGCACGTGATTTATCTGCTCGGCTAAATGACGGCGGGTTGCTGTATCTTGATGCGCCAATTTCTGGTGGTGCGGCAAAGGCGGCGACAGGCAATTTGTCAGTCATGGCATCTGGCGCGCCCGATGCTTTCGCAAAGGCAAAGCCGTTTTTGGATGCAGTTGCCGAGAAAGTATTCCATCTGGGAGACGAGGCTGGACCTGGGTCCACGATGAAGATGGTCAACCAAATGTTAGCAGGCGTACATATCGCAACGGCGATGGAGGCGATGGCACTGGGAATCAAATCCGGTTTGGATGCTGATAAAATATTCGAAGTGATTACCGCATCTGCGGGGAATTCGTGGATGTTCGAAAATCGAGTGCCACATGTGTTGGATAATGACTATGCGCCCAAAAGTGCAGTGGATATTTTTGTCAAAGACTTGGGCATCGTATTGGAAACGGGTAAGCGTGATGGATTTCCATTACCTGTTTCCGCTGCCGCACATCAACAATTTTTGGCAGCAAAGGCGATGGGCCTGGGTCGGGAAGACGACGCTGCCGTTATTAAAGTATTTGCGGCACTATCTGGTATCGAATTGCCTGATGGCGAAAAATAGGGGGGCATGATGCCAAAATTTGCTGCGAATTTGACGATGATGTTTACCGAAGTGCCGTTCTTGGACCGCTTTCAGGCTGCAAAAGACGCAGGGTTTAATGCAGTTGAGTTCTTGTTTCCCTATGACCATCCTGTACCCAACGTGGTGTCACGGGCGCAGGAAGCTGGCGTCACAGTTGCGCTCTTTAATATGCCACCGGGAGACTGGGCAGCTGGCGAGCGTGGGATAGCTGCTTTGGCTGATCGAAAAGCCGAATTTCAAGAGGGCGTGACACGCGCGATCGAATACGCGCGCGCGCTTGAATGCAAAACCCTTCATCTGATGAGTGGTTTGATTCCAGAAAATGGTGACCGTGATCAGATGCTATCTACGTATATCGACAGTCTGCGTTTTGCCGCCGACGCGTGCCAAGATATCAGTGCCACAGTGGTGATCGAACCGCTGAATAACCGTGATGTGCCGGGATACCTGATATCGGACGTGATGACCGCGCAAACGCTTGTTGATGAATGTGGACGCCCCAATGTCGGCATACAGTTTGATATGTACCATGTGCAAATTATGGAGGGAGATCTGGCCAAACGGTTCGAGGCCCACCTAGATGATGTTTGCCATGTTCAAATCGCTGGCGTGCCGGAACGCCATGAGCCAAATATCGGTGAGGTTAATTATCCGTATTTGTTCCAGATGATGGATCGTTCAGGATACGCGGGTTATGTCGGTTGTGAATATAATCCTGCCGTAGGTACGAAAGACGGTTTGGGTTGGTTTCCGAAATAGTACGTCCTACACATTCAGCCGGAAAAACATGACGTGTGTAACTGCCATTTATTTGTGAATTCAATTCCATACTCAATTTTGGTGTAAGACATTGTGCTTCAGGTTGGTGCATCGTATTTCCCTTGAATGGGACATTAGAATAAAAGAGAGAAATAATGACTGATCGTATTGAAGTGCAGGGCCTGCAAATTGATGCAACTTTGAATGAATTTATCGTCTCTGCGCTCTTGCCTGATTTGGGTTTAAGCCAGGATGCGTTCTGGAAGATCTTCGCTGACATGGTTGCCAATTTGGGACCCAAGAATAAAACTCTGTTGGCAAAGCGCGATGATCTTCAAGAAAAGATCGATGCATGGCATCGCGATAATCGCGACGCACCTGCGAATTTTGAAGCCTACAAAGCATTTCTGTCTGAAATAGGATATTTGGTTCCAGAGGGTGAAGATTTTTCGGTCTCCACTTCGAACGTCGATCCAGAAATATCGACCATCGCGGGGCCGCAGTTGGTAGTGCCGCTGACCAATGCGCGCTATGCCTTGAATGCAGCGAATGCACGTTGGGGAAGCTTGTACGATGCGTTGTATGGCACCGATGCTATCCCTTTCGACGACGGTTTGGAAATCACCAAGGAATTCAATGCCAAGCGCGGGGCTGCAGTTATTGCCTGGGCACGTGATTTCCTGGACCGGACGGTTCCGCTTGCTGAAGGTTCGCATGCAGATGCGACAGCTTATGTGATTGCCGATGGTGGCCTTCGCGTTACGCTGTCAAATGGTGTTGAAACAGGATTGGCCTCGCCAGAGGATTTGGCGGGCTTCAATGGTGATGCGAATGCGCCATCCAATATTTTGTTTGTCCACAATGGCCTTCATTTCGAGGTTGTAATCAATCGCGATCACCCCATCGGTAAAGGTGATGCGGCGGGTGTCGCCGATCTGATCATGGAATCGGCGATCACGACGATCATGGATTGCGAGGATTCAGTGGCTGCCGTGGATGGCGAAGAAAAGGCGCTGGTCTACACGAACTGGTTAGGCCTGATGAAAGGCGATTTGACGGCATCATTCGACAAGGGCGGGGAAACGGTTGAGCGCGCGCTCAACCCGGACCGAACCTATATGACTTTGGGCGGTGGCTCACTGACGCTTTCTGGGCGGTCTATGTTGCTGGCCCGCAATGTTGGCCATCTGATGACGACGCCAGCCGTTTTGGATTCAGATGGCAACGAAGTGGGCGAGGGTCTTCTCGATGCCTTGGTAACTGTCGCGATTGCTAAGGTCGGTATGGAAACGGGGCCATACAAAAACAGCCACGCCGGATCGATCTACATCGTAAAACCGAAAATGCATGGTCCAGAGGAAGTGGCCTTTGCATCTGAAATATTTGGTCACGTCGAAGATGCGCTGGGCATGGAGCGCAACACCGTCAAGATGGGTATCATGGATGAGGAACGCCGCACCACGGTGAACCTGAAAGAATGCATCCGTGCGGCAAAAGAGCGTGTTGTCTTTATCAACACAGGGTTCTTAGATAGAACGGGTGACGAGATACATACATCAATGGAGGCGGGCCCAATGATCCGCAAAGCCGATATGAAAGGTGCTGCCTGGATTTCAGCTTACGAAGATTGGAACGTTGATATCGGTTTGCAGTGCGGCCTGAAAGGGAAAGCGCAAATCGGCAAAGGCATGTGGGCGATGCCCGACCTGATGGCTGATATGTTGGATCAGAAAATTGGTCACCCAAAGGCGGGTGCCAATACAGCCTGGGTGCCATCGCCGACAGCGGCGACATTGCATGCCACGCACTATCATCAGGTAGTGGTTGCAGACGTGCAGCAAGAAATGAAATCCCGTGAACGTGCCAGCTTGGATGACATTCTATCGGTACCGGTTTCGGAACGGCCGAACTGGTCCGCAGAGGATATCCAAGCTGAGTTGGACAACAATGCACAAGGTATCCTTGGATACGTGGTACGTTGGGTTGATCAGGGTGTGGGTTGTTCGAAAGTCCCCGATATCAATGATGTTGGATTGATGGAAGATCGTGCGACGCTTCGGATTTCATCACAGCATATTGCGAATTGGCTTCATCATGGCATCTGCACAGAAGATCAAGTCATGGAAACCATGAAGCGTATGGCTGCTGTTGTTGATCAGCAAAATGCGGGTGATCCGCTCTATAAACCGATGGCACCGGGATTTGATGGGATTGCATTCAAAGCCGCATGTGATTTGGTATTCAACGGTAAAGAGCAGCCAAACGGGTATACAGAGCCTGTACTGCACCGTCGCCGGTTGGAGCTTAAAGCGGGTTGATCCTGCGCTCATTTTTTGACGTAACAAGCCGGGCTATCGCCCGGCTTGTTTTTTGAGCAGCAGGTTAAGAGATCAGTCAATCCGCCACTCTTCACAGCAACGCGACATAAGCGCGATGCCAGGCGCTTTCGCCGCGCCTACTGTGACTCTAAATATTTAGCTTCGTGGTTGCACTCAAGGATCATAAGAAACGTCATGCATAATCTCCGTTTGTTCTCCGACGAAACAATCTAACGATGTGCAAATTATTATAGAAATCGATTGTTCTAATGATTATATTCGGGAAAACCGATTATTTGTGATTGAGCCGCACCATGAATTTACGTGATTTTGAGTACATCATCGCCGTCGCCGACGAGGAGCATTTTGGACGCGCATCTGACAAGTGCAATGTTTCGCAGCCAGCCCTAAGCGGTCAGATCAAAAAGCTCGAAGAAACACTAGGTGTTAAAATTTTTGAACGCACCAACAGGCGAGTTTCTGTAACACTAATCGGTCGAGAGATCGTCGAAAAAGCCCGCCGATTGTTGGCCATGGCGGATGAAATTCGCGATACCGCTGCTGCGGCGTCAGATCCTTTGGCGGGACACATACGCTTGGGTACGATCCCGACCATTGGACCGTATTTGCTGCCGAGTATTTTGCGCCCAATCAAAGAAGCGCTTCCGAAACTGGACATTAGTTTGGCTGAAGATGTCACGCAGTCGTTGGAGCGTCGATTGATCTTGGGTGACATCGATGCAGCAATTACGGCCACAGTGCCTGATGTTCAAGGTGTCAAAAGCATCGATTTATATATAGAACCATTTTTGGCGGCCCTTCCCGAGGGGCATGCCCTGTCCAAAAGCAAAAAGCTCGGTATCGGAGATTTAGACAGTGCGGAGCTGCTTTTGCTGCGAGACGGCCATTGCCTTAGTGATCAAGTGGCAGAGCTATGCGGGTTGGCACGTGGACAGATCGTTGCACTAGATACACAAGCTTCGAGTTTAGAGACCATTATCGGACTGGTGGCAGCAGGCACCGGCATCACCTTGTTGCCATCGTTGGCGGCAAGCCAGGGCGGGGGAGTGCGCTCTAAACTCAGTATCCGTCCAATAGATGATAAATATGCTGCCCGCGCGATACGCCTCGTGTTCCGCGAGAGTTACCCCAAACGAGAGTTGATCGAAGTGATTGCCGATGTGATCAAAGGCTGCGCGAAAGAAATCTTGTAGTATGCACGGTGCGTACGCCCGGATGTCTATTTCAAAATAAATCCGTGTTTTAGCGGATCACGATCATCGACAAAAATCGTATTTAAACCATGCATACGTGCCCACCCTGCAATCGAAGGGATGATCGCAGGTTTGTCGCCGATGGAGATTTCACCCTCGACCTTGGCGGTGAACATTGTTCCGATGATGCTCTCGTGAACATAGGTATCTCCCGTATTCAACAAACCTTTGGCGTGTCGCTGTGCAACGCGGGCAGATGTCCCGGTGCCGCAGGGTGAACGATCAATCGCTTTATCCCCGTAAAAAACCGCGTTCCGTCCATCTGCACCATCAACCGTCGTGTCACCTGTCCACATCACGTGGCTCACGGAATGGATGGCAGGTTGTTCAGGATGGGCGAAGTCGTACTTCTCGTTCACCAAATTGCGGACGATGGGACTTAAACGCTGGATATCGCCCGGAGATAAATCGGCCATGTCGCGCATATTCTGTTGTGGCTCGATAATCGCATAGAAATTTCCGCCATAGGCGACATCGAACGTGATTTCACCCAGTTCCGGCACATCAATCGTGCAGTCGGTGGCCGCCAAGAAACATGGCACGTTCGTTAGTTTAACATTGTCGACGAAATCGCCGTCCATTTCGTACCGCGCTTCCACGACACCTGCCGGAGTATCTAACTTTGCGAGGCCTGGCGTTTTCGGAACGATTACGCCGCGCTCAATCATAAATGTGACCGTGCCAATGGTGCCATGCCCACACATGGGCAGACATCCCGATGTTTCGATGTACAAAATAGCGACATCGCAGTCTTCGCGGGTCGATGGATACAGGATCGATCCGGACATGACCTCGTGACCACGTGGCTCAAACATCAGCGCTTTTCTGATCCAATCAAATTCACCTAAAAAATGCGCCCGGCGTTCGATCATCGTGTCGCCGCTCAGGAACGGCGCGCCACCCACGACCATGCGCACGGGGTTGCCGCAAGTGTGCCCATCGACGCAGAAAAAACTGTGATTGGTCATATCCGAGTTTCTCCGATCACCCGTATCTGTCGATCCGATAGTGTGTCATATCAATGCCGGGGTCTCGCCCATCAATCATATCTGCAATTAACTTCGCGGTGGTCACGGATAATGTCAGGCCCAGATGCCCATGCCCAAATGCATAACAGACGTTATCCATTGTCGCCGATTTTGAAATCACAGGGACTGAGTCGGGCGTGCCGGGCCTGTGCCCCATCCACTTTGTCCCGCCATCTGTATTTATGTCAGGAAGATACCGTTTTGCCAGTGTGAGCAGTGCATCCGAACGCGCATAATTTGGAGCTGCATCCACACCACCCATTTCAACAGCGCCACCAATCCGCAAACCAATGGAAAGAGGCGAGGCAACGAAACTGTCTTGGACAAAGGTTACAAACATCCGCATATCAACGCCTGGATTGGGGAGCGTTGTGTTGTATCCGCGATCCGCTTCAATCGGAAAACCTTCCCCCAGTTGTTTGCTCAGGCGTCCTGACCATGCACCACCGGCAACGACCAAATGGTCAACCAGATGGCGCTGGCCGTCTTTGGCGTGAAGTGCGGTGACCTTGCCGTTTGCTGATTCCACACGATCCACCTCCGCTTGAATGAAAGTCACACCGCGTTCGCGAAGATGTGCTGACAACAAAATCAGTAATTCCTTGGGATCGGTATAGGTCGCCCAATTTGGCGAGAAATAGCCAGCCTGTGCGGCATCACTCAGAGTAGGCTCGTGTTGGCGAATACCTTCGCGGTCGAGGGCAAACAGTTCGATGCCGTGTTCTTGGCGAACACGCCAGGCATTGGCGTCGCGTGCGCGTGCCTCTTCTGACCGATAGACGTACAAGGTGCCTTCACCGTTCAGAAGATGTTTGCCGTTAATGTCATCTAGCATCGCGTGATGGTCGCGGATTGCAGGCTCCATAATACTGCTAAGTGCGGCAATGCCTTTGGTGTAATTTTCTGGGCGGCATGCGCGAAGGAATCGATACATCCACGGCATCAGTTTTGGAATATGACCCATGCGCAAATGCAGTGGTCCTAAAGGATCACTCAGCATGCCGGGAATGCGCCTCCAAAGCCCAGGTGATGCGATAGGCATGATTTCAGCCTGCGCGATGGCTGATGCATTGCCGATGGATGTGCCTTCGTCCGCCGGATCTCTGGAAATCACCGTGACAGAATGACCGTCATTCACAAGCGCCCGTGCGATACATAAACCGACGATGCCGTTACCTATAACGGTTATGGATTTTATGCTCACGACAGGCCTTGATTACAGGTTGGGTCGCGTCTCTAGCGCGTGATTGACGACGGCTTCGACGTGGGCGCGTTCTTCTCCCTCGAGCGTCAGGCGCGGCGCACGCACGGTCTCGCTGCCTTCGCCGGTCATTTGATTGGCGAGTTTGATCATCTGCACCAGCTTCACATCGACATCCAGATGCAGAAGCGGCATGAACCATTTGTACAATTCATAAGCCTCTTCAACTTTGCCGTCACGGGCGAGTTCGTATAGTCGCACTGCCTCGCGGGGGAACGTATTGACCATTCCACAGACCCAGCCTTTGGCGCCGAATAACAAGTTTTCCAACACTAGATCATCAACACCGCAAAAGATGGTGTAACGATCTCCGACAACGTTGAACATGTCTGTGATGCGGCGGCTGTCATGGGACGACTCTTTGACCGCGACGATGTTTTCCACATCAGCTAGGCCAGCGAAATCTTCCGGGCTCAGATCGACCTTATACGCAACCGGGTTGTTATAAATCATGATCGGCAGGTCGGTTGCTATTGCGAGAGTGCGGAAATGATTGACCGCTTCACGGCTATCTTGCTGATAGACCATGCAGGGCAGTGTCATCAGTCCGGTAACACCCGCTCGTTCGGCGCGGCGGACGAATTCTATTCCAAATTCAGTGGTATATTCGGCGACGCCTGTCAGCACGGGGATTTTTCCACCCGTTGCTTCGACCGCAGCTTTCAGCACACTCTCTTTTTCATCGGGTGTCAGTGAAGGGTTTTCGCCTAGGGTGCCCAGCATGACCAGACCCTCAATACTCGCATTCATGCAGGATTGAATGTGCTTTTGGGTCGCGTCGAGATCGAGTGCGCCGTCGGCCTTGAATTCTGTCATCAATGCCGGAAATACGCCCTGCCAATTCGTACTCATGATGTCCCTCCCGTTGGTTACCGGAAGTATCATAGAGCAAGACGTTATTGGCAATGATTTGCCAGGACACTTTTCAGCATTCATCGTCACCCCGGCGTATGCCGGGGTCAACTGATCGAGTATTTGATCCCGGCCTTCGCCGGAATGACGAGTAAAGCCGTTGGCTTAATTAGTCCGACTTCACCGACCGGTGCGGCTTACCCGTATAACTCCAAATCATATCACGGGGGATGGGGCCTTTGTTTCGACCCCCTTGCTGCATTTGCTCCCATGCATGAGCGAGGATTCCCACAGAGCGAGACATGCAGAAAAAGCCACGCGCGAGGGGACCCGGAAATCCGAGTTCCGTATAGACCACGGCTGTGGCGCCATCGATGTTCATGTTAATGGGGAGTTCTTTGCGCGCACTGATCTGGCGTTCCATTTCCTCGGCAATCTCCATCACGCGTCCGCTGACAACGCCTTCATCGCGAGATTTTCGAACCAATTCCATCAAGCGACCGGTGCGCGGGTCGACCTTATGAAAGCGATGGCCAAAGCCTGGAATGTATTTACCGCCGGAGTCAAAGAACGTATCCAGGCCTCGCGATACAACGGTTGGCACGTCATCGCCGGTTTCGTCCTGATCAGCGATCATGGCGTGATATATCTCGACCGATTGTTCGCCGGCACCACCGTGCACATCGCCCAATACATTCATTGCTGACGCCATGGCATTGTTTAGGCCAACACCGCAGGTTGCCGCCATGCGCGCGATGGCGATGCTGGGTGCTTGAGGACCATGATCAACACCGGAAGAGAGCGCATATCCGAAAAGCTCTTCTTCACCCTTTGATGGCAATTCACCTTTCAGCAGTAACCACACCATACCCGCAAACCCGACATTGCCGATCAGCTCTTCGATGGCATACCCGTGATAACGCAAATTCCCAGGCGACATTTCGGTGATATCTGTTTGCCACCAGTCGCGTACTTTTTGATCTACATCTTCGGTCATATTGCGTTGTCCTTTGTTAATTCTTCTATGTCGGTTTCGTCGTATCCCAGCTCGGTTAGAATGTCTTTTGTGTGTTGGCCAAGCGTCGGTGGGGGCGCATCGACGGCGGCGGGTGCACCATCGACTTTGTACCCAGTGCGCAGAAGCTTGATGTCGCGACCAACACCGGGCGGGTTTTCAAAAGTGCCGATCATGCCACGATCCGCAATTTGGGGGTGGTTGAGTGTTTCCGGCACGGTGAGGACACGACCTGCAGGTACGCCTGTTTCGTTTAGCAGTCGGCGCCATTCTTGTGCCGATTTTGTTGCCAGCGCTGATTCCAGAATGTCCTTGAGAGCAAATCGATTTTCCAAGCGTGACTGGCGTTCGGCAAAACGGGGATCGGTTTTGAGTTCTGGCATCTCGACCACATCACACACCGCCTCGAATTGTTCTTGCTTATTCGCGGCGATATTCAAAAGCCCGTCGCCTGTTTTAAAGGTACCCGATGGGCTGGCTGTAAAGTTGTCGTTGCCCATGGGTTGCGGGACCATACCGGCGACCAAGTAATTTGACATCACCCATCCCATGGTTGCCATGGTGGCCTCGAGCATCGAAATATCCAGCATATGTGCCTTGCGATCTTTTTCAGCCAGGGCGGCCGCAATGGCGAATGCAGCTGTCATGCCACCCACCGTATCAGCGACCGGGTATCCGACGCGATAGGGGGCTGTTTCCGGTGCACCTGTGATGCTCATGACGCCGGACACGCCCTGGACGATCTGGTCGTACGCAGGCATGGATTTCAGCGGGCCATCCTGACCGAACCCGGAAATCGCACAATAAATCAGCTTGGGATTATCCTGTTTCAGTACGTCGAACGGTACCCCCAAACGATCCATGACGCCGGGGCGGAAATTTTCGACCAACACGTCAGCGGTCTTGACCAACTCACGGAATAGCTTTTTACCACGCTCTGATTTTAAATTGATGGTGATGGATCTTTTGCCCGCGTTCTGGGCTAGAAATGAGACACCCATCTTCTTTTCATTCAGTTCTGGATCGCCACCTAATTGACGCGCGAGGTCACCGGAGCCTGGGACCTCGACCTTGATCACATCAGCCCCCATGTGCGCCAGTTGGTGGCAACAGAATGGCCCGGCCAAAACATTGGTCATATCCAGCACACGTACATGCGATAAGGTTGTCATATGGTGCGTCCTGCGAATTCTGCTTCGAGTTCTTTTCGTGCATGTGTCAGCACATCAACTGCACGTTTTCGTTCTGATTCATTGAACCGGGAATTGAGACCCGCTATCGACAGCGCGCCGATAACGTTCTGATCAGGCCCGAGCACAGGAACGGCGAAGGACGCAACGTCCTGGTCTCGCTCGCCCAACTCGTTCATGAAGCCGTCGCTGCGGATCTTCTCGTAAAGTGCTCCGGGCTCTCCCTCGAAGGCAAGGATGACACGACCCGCGACACCGTGGTCCAATGGAAGTCGCTGCCCCTCGTAGACATGATGGCGGATGGCATGCGTTGATTCGTGTCTGAACAGGCAAACCCGCATGTCGTTGTCGCGGACATAAAACGCAGCGCTCTCGTTTATCTTGGTGACAATCCGCGCCAAGAGGGGGCGAATGTGGTCCCCCATGTCAAATCCACGCCGATATATCGAGCCCAAACGCCAGAGCGTCGAGCCTAAATGATAACGGCCATCTTCGTCGCGGCTCATATATCCACGGTCAATAAAAGATGAAGTCAGTCGAAGAATACGACTTTTGTACAGGCCTGTTTCTTCAGCGAGTTGCTTGAGCGTCAAAGCATTTTTGCCATCTTTGAAAGCTTCGAGAATATCAAGCGCACGTTCTAAGGCATCGACTTTGCCAACCATTTTCCCCACCAATCCATACCCACTTGCGCATGGGATTATTTTTATATATTCTAATAGATAGAATTAAGTTCCACAGAGCAGAACATAAAAAAATAATGTCGTCAACACGAAGATGAAGGAAACATCATGCAGTACAAAAAATATTCACCGGTGTCGCATTGGCAACATCGGTAACCGTCGCTCACCCCGCATCAGCAGCCGAAGTCGTCATGAGTGCCGTTGACCCAACAACACAGGACTATGCGATGGCTGTTGTCTGGTCGAACTTGCTCGCGAAGACGGGTTCTGACAACAAAATGACCGTAGTCGATAACGGGTCGGTCAAAGGTTTGCGGAAATTGGCCCAGGGTCAGGTCGACATTTTAGCTATAGGCGCACCGCACTATCGCGATGCGACCCAACGAGGCGGCAAGTTTAAGAAAGATCCAGAAGAACTTATCCCGAAATACAAAGACATGTCCGCCTTGTTCGCGATCCGGACCAGTGCAGCACAATACATTGCACGGACAGATTCCGGTGTAACCACCATCCCCGAATTCAAAGGCAAAACACTGGCTATCGGACGTCCGGGCGGAAATGCAGGCCGTGTGACCACTGCTTTGTTCAAGGCACATGGCATTGATTTAACCGCAGGCGACGCGGACGGTCAGTATCTGAAGTACGGGCCGGCGCTGGAACAAATGGCAAATGGTAATATGGATGCGACGCTGGTTTGGGGTGGTCTGCCACATGCGGCCGTTGAGAATGCGTCGCGCCAGATGAAACTGCGTTTCGTCTCACCTGATCCCAAGATGCTGATGGATTTCCGCAGCAATATCACCAACGGTGACTTTTACGTATTTCAACGGGTACCAAAAGAAACCATCAAAAGCGCATATGGTGGCCGGGTTGAATCCGCACGTGATGCATACTTCTGGACATTCCCGTTCATGATGGTTGTCCGCAACGATATGCCAGCTGATGTCGCCTATGACATCACCAAGACAATCTGGGACAACATCGCTGATGTGAATAAAACCAGCGCAGCTTTGTCACTGATTACAATTGATGGTGCAACCGACTCGCTGTCAGCTGATTTGCATCCTGGTGCGATGA
>CBFHXC010000030.1:0-33322 GCA_965659695.1 Rhodospirillales bacterium | reverse complement strand
AGCATGGGCGACGCCGCGCAAGATCACTACCCATTCTTGCCCGCCCGTTGGTTGGTCAAAGACGCGTACGATAGCGTAACGAAGATCAGCAGTATCACGACCCCGTTGTTTATCGTGCATGGTGATCGGGATCGCGTGGTCAGGCAGCAGCATGGTCGGACGCTATTCGCCTCGGCAAAGCGGCCGAAAACAGCCCTGTGGATCAAGGGCGCGGCCCACAACGATCTTTACGACTTCGGCGCAGGCCATCAGATCATGCGGTTTTTCAGTAAACTGAATAAGGGCTGAAAGTTACAGCGCGCTGCGGCCGCCATGATCTGACGACCATTTAATGGGGTCTTCCAAGAACGCACGAACACCTTCTAGGCTGGCTTCGGGGAAGTCTTTGCCTTCCGTCGCGGCCTGCAAGACATCAGCCCACGTCGCCAAATAGTGCAGTTTTACACCCATTTTTTCGAATGTTTCCTCGGCCCCTGGAAATGCCCCATAGAAAAAGACAACAAAGATATCTTCGACTTCGGCGCCAGCAGTGCGAAGGGCTTCGACAAAATTGATTTTGGAACCACCATCAGTCGCCAAATCTTCGATCAGCATGACGCGGGAACCTTCTGGCATAGAACCCTCGATCTGTGCGTTGCGGCCGAAGCCTTTGGGCTTCTTGCGGACATATAGCATGGGTTTTGAGACGGCTTCGGACAGCCATGATGAATAGGGGATTCCAGCGGTTTCACCACCTGCCAGCATATCGACTTTTGAGAGGTCCGTACCCTCGGCCAAAAGATCTGCGCCCAGTTCGATGATCCGTCGTCGCGCATCCAGAAAAGACACCACCCAACGGCAATCTATATATACTGGACTGGCCCAGCCCGAGGTCAGCATATAAGGCTCCTCGGGGCGGAAATTGACCGCCTTGATATCGAGTAGCATGCGGGCAGTTTCGAGGCCACGTGCAGTTGTTTTGGTTGTGGCGGTCTGGGACATTAGATTCTCCGGTTTGAATGCGCAGTGATCCCAAGTTTTTTAACCATTTTGCGCATCGAAGACAATCGCTGCATATTGGATTGATCAGTCAATTCAACCGTTGACAGTGCGGCGCTTCTCGGGCCATCCCATGGTGTCAGAGGAGCAACCGATGAATAGAAAAGAACGCCGCCGCTTGATGCAACAGGGCGAGGCCGTCCCACATAGTGATCAAAAGGCTTTTAATGTATCGAAAGCACGTGTGCGTGCGGCTGAAAAGAAAGCCGAGAGCGGTGATGCTGAAGGGGCTATGGCGTCTTTGAAAGAAGCCCTTCAACTAGACCCTCAAAATGCGCGTGCGCATCATGTGATGGCAATGATCCATTTTAATGCCGGTCGTCTGGACGAAGCCCGCGATGCGATCACGCAAGCGTCGACCTATGATAATGATGATCCAGAGCTGCATGCCAACTGCGCTGCCATCATGAATGTGTGTGGCCGTCCGATGGAAGCAGAGGCCGCGGCCCGTCACGCCATCGAACTGGCCCCGGAAATGGCGGCTGGGTATTGTAATTTAGGTGTTGCGCTTGAGGCGCAGGGAAAATATCCGGCGGCCCGTGAAGAATTGGCCAGGGCGATTGAATTACGACCGGGTTACCTAGAAGCCCTGATTAGCTTGGGGAATTTGGAATATCGGCTCGGCGATTATGTGGCGTCGGCCGAGGTGTTTGCTGATGCCGTCCGTGCCTGGCCGGCCAACGCGATGGCACGAACCAACTTGGCCATTGTGTTGCGTCACTTGGGTGAATTGGATACAGCCGAGCAGCAATGCCTGGAAGCCATCGCCCACAATCAAGCCTATGCAGAAGTGCACAATGCGCTGGGTAATATCAAGCTGCAGTTGGGCGATTTACCCGGTGCGATACGGGCTTTTTCAGATGCGATCGCGCGCCGTGCTGGATACCCCGAGGCCAAAGCCAATCTTGCGGCATCGTATTTCAAAGCTGGCGAGTATCAGAAATCAGAGGACACCTACATTGATCTGATAGAAAGCCACGATACATTTGCCGAAGCCGCTCACGGCTTGGGCGTTGTGCTGTTGGCACAAGGCAAAGTCGAAGACGCGGAGAAACGTTTTCGTCGTGCGGTCGAACTGCGCCCGACCTATGGCGAGGCCTGGATGAACATCGCCGATGCCAAGCGCGCCGATCTGGATGACACTGACTTGGAAATCATTCAATCCAAAGCTGACGATACGCGGACACCGATTGAAGATCGGGTCGCGCTGGGACTCGCTGTTGCCACGGTCGAAGACGGGCGCGGGAATTTCGATGCCGCTTGGGACGCAGCGAGGCTCGCCAATGAGCGTCGCCGGGAACTGGATGAGAGAGCGGATCGTGCCTTTGACCCCGATGGGTTCGCCGCAGAAATTGACCACGTTATTGCGACGATCACCTCCGATGTTCTCTCCGGACTGGCAGGGCACGGAGACCCAGAAGCGAATTTGCTGTTCATCTGTGGCATGCCCCGTTCGGGGACATCGTTGGTCGAACAAATGATATCGGCGCATCCGTCGGTTCATGGCGCGGGAGAAGTCGATATCCTAAGCGGGTTATTGGATGCTTATCCCGAAGACATACTGTCATTCGATGCCGATACCGTTCGTGATTTGGCCGACGCATACGTGCGCAGATTGGCGACCGCGCCGCGTGATGAGTTGATCGTCACGGATAAGACGCCGTTCAACGTATTTTTCTTAGGCTTGGCGCAGGTATTATTCCCAAATTCAAAAGTGATCCATTGCACCCGGAACCCTAAGGATGTGGCACTGTCGTGTTATCTCCAGAACTTCAAATCGGTGGGCATGAATTGGAGCAATTCGCTCGAAGATATCTCAGCTTATATGGATGCCGAGCGCAAGATGGTCGCCCATTGGAAAGACATTATCTCGCTGGATATGGTCACAGTTGATTATCAAGAGATGGTCAAGGCACCGACGGAAACGGGAAAGCGATTGATCAATTTCTTAGGGCTACCCTGGGACGATGCTGTCGCCTCACCCGAAAAATCATCGGGGGCTGTACTGACGGCGTCCAATTGGCAGGTTCGCAAACCAATTTATAAATCCGCACTCGATCGCTGGAAGAATTACGACTCCCAACTTGCGGAAATCACTGCGAAATAATGCGCGATATCTTGCGATTGAGTGTCTTTGGACTGCTGGTCATTTTGGGGATCAGCAGCGCAAATGCGTCAGACGGAGACCCTCGCGACATGCTAGACCAGTTCGCCCGCCCCGCAGTGATGGATGCGCCGGCGTACAAATTCAATCCGACCACACCTGAAAAAGTGGCTGCGGGCGAAAAGTTATTTTTTGATCCGAAATTATCGGCGACCAACACGATTTCCTGTGCGACTTGCCACGTCGAAGAACATGGTTGGACGGATTTGGACCGGTTCAGCATTGGGCACGATGGTGCTGTCATGCAGCGCCGCACGCAGACGTTGCTGGGCGTCGGCTGGTCCAACAGGTTCGGGTGGGATGGGGGCATCGATAGCTTAGAAGGTTTTTCTTTGGCACCGATCGCGCGCTCCAAGGAAATGAATCAAGATTTGGATTTTTTGGTTGATGAATTGCGATCAGATCCCGCGTATCAACAGGCGATGCAGGATGCGTTTGGCGATCCAGTGGTGAAAATCTCACGAATATCGCAAAGTCTAGCAGCGTTCATGCGCACCATCGCGCCGCCGCGCACCGCGTTTGACGATTGGGTGGATGGCGATGATTCCGCCCTCTCGGCCGCTGCCAAAGATGGATTTGATCTGTTTGTCGGCAAGGCGGGGTGCGTGAATTGTCATATGGGCTGGCGCTTTACGGATGACAAAATACACGACATCGGTCTAGCGGAATCGAATGATATCGGGCGTGCAGAACATGACCCGGAAAAAACCAAGCCACGGTTTGCGTTTAAGACTCCGACGCTTCGCGGTGTCGCGAAACGTCCACCATATATGCATGACGGGTCAGTCAGGTCATTGGGTGCGGTGGTTGAACACTACGTATCAGGCGTGGTCGAAAGACCTTCGATATCCGGTCAAATGCTGTCCATCTCTCTGACTGATCGAGAAAAGTTGAACGTGGTTTTTTTCCTTAATTCCCTGTGAGTTGGTCTTTCGGAGTCAGATTAGTTTTCGAACAAGTCGGCGACTGTTTGACCTTTTAAAGCATCCAATGTGATGCTGTGGTTAGCGACAATTTTGGTGTTCATATATTGACGGATAATCCATTGATCTGGGTCTTACTTGATGATCGGGCTGGCAACCGAAGCCAAGCGCTCGGCGTTGCCAATGCGCTTGACCAGGCCGTGCACCAAAAAGAACTGCGCTATGGCCCCGCAGCCAAGTTGCCCAATATTGTGCTGGGGGCATCAATCAGTGGTCTGACCAAACAATCAAAAGATGACCTTTTAGCACCTTGGCCGGCACTTGTGATATCGGCAGGCCGTCGGACCGCTCCGGTGGCGCGATGGATCAAAGCGCAATCTGGTGGCAAAGCCCGTTTGGTGCAGATCATGGACCCAGGGTCTGGGCGTGATGATTTCGATCTGATGTGTATGCCCGCGCACGATCAGCCGCAGGCTCTAACAAATTCGATGGTGATCAACGGCGCGCCGCACAGCATGACGGCACAAAAACTGGCAACGGCTGCGGCAGAGTGGTCTGACAAGCTCAGCACGCGCCAACCGCCCAGGATCGCACTGATGATAGGTGGCAGCACGCGACGCAAAACATTCACTACCGCGATGGCTCTCGAACTATGCGAACGTGCGAACGCGGCCACTGCGGATGTAAATGGCACCCTGATGGTGACGACCAGCCGCCGGACGGGGGATGTGGTCGATACGATATCTAAAGCACTGAATAGCACAGCCCTACTGCATCGCTGGGACAGCGAGGAAGAAAACCCATACGCTGGTTATCTGGCCATAGCAGACGCGATCATCGCCACCGGCGAATCTGTATCCATGTGTTCCGAAGCCTGCGCCACGGGCAAGCCCGTTTACATATATGCGCCGGGCGACTTGATCACGCCCAAGCACGGCAGGTTGCATCAAACCTTGTTCGGTGGGGGATACGCCAAGCCATTTGATGGAAGAATCGATTTGGCATGGAGACCAAACACGTTGAACGTCGCCGATGATATCGCGGCAGAGATCAGATCGCGCGGGCTATTAGTGCCTAAGGATTAGATCGCGACGGAGTGACGCGCTTTGGCGTGAACCAAATACTCATCAAACGCCGCTGCGATGACGCGCACCAGTGGCCGGCCCGCTTCGGTGACCTGGATCGTTCGATCATCAAGGGTCATCAGACCATCGTCTAGTGGATCAGCCAAGCGTTCAAAAACGTAATCCAAACGCGAGTCCTGCTCACCGTGTTGTTCGCACAATGCGCCGACATCCAAGCTTAAATCGCACATCAATGTATTGATCGCATCACGAAGCAATTTGTCTTCGTCCGATACCCTCAATCCGCGGGCGATGGGTAAAGCGTTGTTCGCAACCGAACGCGCGTATTCAGCGACTGCAGATGTATTCTGCACGTAACCCTGCGGCATGTTGCCAATCGACGACGCGCCGAATCCCAGCATGGTGTCGGACGTATCTGTCGTATACTCTTGGAAGTTTCGGCGCAGGCTGCCGTCTTGAACCGCTTGGGTCATCGTGTCTTCAGGGGCGGCAAAGTGATCCAAGCCAATACGTGTAAAGCCCGCATTGACCAACATGGTCGCGGCCAATTCACTTTGGCGATAACGCTCCAACGTGTCCGGCAACAGATCGGTTGGAATCAAACGCTGATGCTTTTTCATCCATGGCACATGGGCATAGCCAAACAATGCGATCCTGGATGGGCTCAGCGTCAGCGCCTTGTTGGTCATATCCTTGACCAGCGCAGTTGTTTGATGTGGCAGTCCGTACATCAAATCCAAATTGATGTTGGTGATTCCGGCTTCGCGCAGCCAGCCGACCACCCGTGCTGTGACTTCGTATGGCTGAACACGGTTGATGGCCTCTTGGACTTTGGGATCGAAATCCTGAACGCCGATGCTGACGCGATTGACACCACAATCGGCCAGGGCCTGAACATATTCGGGCGTCGTCGTGCGTGGGTCCATTTCAACCGCGATATCGGCGTCATCACCGAAATCAAAGCGATTGTGCAGGGTCGCAAATGTGCGCTTCCAATCATCGGCATTCAAGATGGTCGGGCTGCCGCCGCCCCAATGAACCGCACCGGCCCGAAATCGCTCTGGTAGATGCGAGGCGACCAAATCAATTTCCGCGGTCAGGGAATCCACGTAGCTTGAGATCGGCGCATAGCGTTTCACGATCTTGGTCATGCACCCGCAGTACCAACACATTTCCGCACAATAGGGGATATGCATATAGAGCGAGATCGGCCGGGGATCTGATAATTCGGAAAGCCATCCAGCATATGTGTCAGCTGTAACGTTTTCTGAAAAGTGAGGTGCGGTCGGATAACTCGTATAACGCAGCACGCCGACAGCATATTTATCAATCAAATGTTCAATCATCCTGTATTCTGTTCATGTAAAATTCGACCAGCATTGACTTGGATCAATTGACCGATCCGACAAATAACCGAAAGATCTCACGTGCCCCAGTTCGCCGCCAATTTCATGTACATGTTCCAAGAGTTGCCGTTCTGGGATCGCTTCAAAGCGGCCCATTCATGCGGCTTTCGCTTTGTTGAATGCCAATTCCCGTATGCAGAGGATAAAGCGCGGGTCGCGGGCTATCTTCAGGATTTTGACTTGCGAATGGTGTTGATCAATGCCCCGGCAGGGGACAGGGCGGCCGGGGATCGGGGAATCGCCGCAAACCCTGCGCGACGAGAGGAATTCAAAGGGTCGATGATCGACGCACTGGAATGGGCGACGAAGCTGGATTGTCCGCACATCCACATCATGTCTGGCATCGTCGACGAGGGGCGAGAAGACTATGCGACCGCCACCTATATCGAGAATGTGAATTTCGCGGCTAAACTCGCGGAGACACTGGATATCACAATCTTGATCGAGCCCATTAACGGTCAGGATGTGCCTGGATACCTGGTGCAACGCACGGCGCAAGCGCGCGCCATCTTGGCGATGATTGATGCGCCGAATGTTGCACTCCAATACGATGCGTATCACGCGATGATGAACGGCGAAGACCCCGTCGAAGGACTGCGTGCGAATTTTGACGTGATCCGGCATATGCAGATCGCCGGGTATCCGGGACGTCACGAACCCGGCTCCGGGGATTACGACTACAATCCGTTCTTCGACGCCTGCGATATGATTGGATACGGCGGTATCATCGGCTGCGAATACGTACCGGCTTCGAACACAACGGATGGCCTGGACTGGGCGTTCCGATACGGGATCTCGAGTTCAATAACTTGATTTAAGTTAATTAACCCTGCACCACAGTGTGGCGCTGTTCGCCCAACCCTTCGATGCCGAAATCGAAAGAGTCACCTGCCTTCAGGTATTTGGGTGGGGTCTTGCCTGTACCCACACCAGGTGGGGTGCCGGTGGCAATGATATCGCCTGCTTTCAGCAAAATGCGTTCAGATACGAACGACAC
The DNA here is from genome assembly GCA_965659695.1 of Rhodospirillales bacterium. Lineage (GTDB taxonomy): Bacteria > Pseudomonadota > Alphaproteobacteria > Rhodospirillales > Casp-alpha2 > UBA4479. The sequence continues at coordinate 25,709 of CBFHXC010000030.1, read as the reverse complement.
TAAGTGCCCAACATCGAAAATCATGGTTTTGGTTGTACCTTCTTGCATGCGTTCGCCGGACACATCCAGCCACATTTTCAGGTTGTGTACGTCGGGTATTTCATCGGGTGTCACCATCCAGGGACCCAGTGGTGCGAACCCCTTATAGCTTTTACCTTTGGTCCATTGTCCGGTGCCTTCAAGCTGCCACGCGCGCTCGGATACATCATTCATGATGGTGAAGCCCGCGACGTGTGACATGGCACTGGCGCGGGATACATTATCAGCCTCGCGACCGATCACGATGGCCAATTCAATTTCCCAGTCCGATTTGGTCGAGCCGGGCGGCAAAGCAATATCGTCGAAGGGGCCGGTGATGGAATAAGGGGATTTCATGAAGATCACGGGTTCTTCTGGGGTTGGCAGGTTTAATTCTGCGGCGTGGTCGGAATAGTTCAAGCCAATACATACGACTTGGCGGATATCCCCGATGGGGGCGCCAATCCGAACATCGCGGTCAACATTTTCCAATGCCGACAGGTTGATTTCGCCAAGGCGGGCCAACCGGTCAGGATCCAGCGCCATGCCCGTCAGATCATCAATGTGATTGCTCAGATCGCGGATCCGTCCGGCGTCATCAATTAATCCCGGTTTTTCAGCGCCGACGTCGCCAAAGCGAACAAATTTCATTGTCATAGTCTCCAAATGTTTTCAACGTGTTGCAGGGACATTACGCAGGCGCAACAAATACGTCCATAGCGTTCATTATGTGATGGAAATCATATCCAGGGGATAAGGGGCGGGGTACGCATAAAGAAAACGATAAGGATGTGACCGTGAACCATAGCTACAGAGATTTGACGCACCTGGTGGAGCGTCTGCACCGTCGGTTATTGGATGTTGTCAGAGCTGAACTGACCCGTGCTGGTATTCATAACCTGAATGGCGTGCAGGCCCTGTTGTTGACCAACGTCGGTGAAGAAGAGATCGCTGTGCGTGATCTGGTCGAACGCGGGTATTATTTAGGTTCCAACGTTTCTTATAACATTCGAAAATTGACGGAGCTTGGATACCTCAAGCAAAAGCCCACACGTCATGAAAAGCGCTCGGTCACTGTGATTCCTACAGAAAAAGCCAAGCGAGCCATCGAAGCCGTCCGCGCTGGCGAAGACGTGCTCGGAGATGCCTATGGTGACGCGTTGGGTGGCCTCAGCGACATCAGTACCGTGGGTGAATCCCTTAAACGATTGGAATTCGTCTGGACGGAAAATTTAGGTCGAACAGGCCGCGGTTAAAGCCCCAAAACCACTGACAGGGCGCGGCCTAGACGTCGATCTCTTCAACGAACTGGGCGTGATCTTGGATGAATTGGAACCGGAGTTCCGGTTTCTTGCCCATCAGTTGATCGACCAAGCGCGCGGTTTCCTTGCCTTCGATCTTGTCATCATCCGTGTGATCGCCCGGGATGGTGACGCGGATCAATGTCCGGTTTTCAGGTGCCATCGTGGTTTCTTTGAGCTGCGCTGGCGGCATTTCACCCAAGCCTTTAAACCGCGAGATATCGATCTTTCCACGGCCTTTGAACTCCGTTTCCATCAATTCTTCGCGGTGGGCATCGTCGCGTGCATAGATTGTTTTGCCGCCCTGTGAAATCCGATAAAGCGGCGGCAGGGCCAGGAACAAGCTGCCGCTTTCGATCAGAACGCGCATTTCTTGATAGAAAAACGTCATCAACAGGGATGCGATGTGCGCGCCGTCCACATCTGCATCGGTCATGATGATGATTTTCTCATAGCGCAGATCATCAAGCATAAACCGATCACCGGTACCGCAGCCCAAAGCCTCGATCAAATCGGTGAGCTCTTGATTGGCGCGCATTTTCTCGGCCGTCGCACTTGCGACGTTCAGAATCTTCCCACGCAATGGCAGGATCGCTTGGAATTTTCGATTGCGGCCTTGTTTCGCAGACCCGCCCGCACTGTCACCCTCAACAATGAAAAGCTCAGTGCCTTCTTTGGTGTTGTTGGAGCAATCGGCGAGTTTGCCTGGCAGACGCAGGCGGCGTGTTGCCGACTGACGCTTAGTTTGTTTATCTTGGCGCTTTTTAAGGCGGTATTCCGCACGCTCGACCGCGTGTTCAAGTAATACCCTAGCCATTTCAGGGGCCGCCGATAGCCAATGATCGAAGTGATCGCGAATGGCCGTTTCTACCAGCTTTTGCGCATCGACAGTCGATAGTTTGTCCTTGGTTTGGCCTTGGAATTGCGGGTCACGAATAAACACGGACAGCATTATATTGGCACCGCCGACCACATCTTCGGCCTGAAGCTTGGCCGCTTGCTTGTTGTTGATCAACTCACCATAGGCCCGGAGACCCTTGGTCAATGCGCCACGCATACCCAGTTCGTGGGTGCCGCCCAATGGTGTGGGGACGGTATTACAGTACGAATTAAAGAACGCGTCCTCATCAATGGGCCATGCGACGGCCCATTCCACCTTGCCTTCGTCATTGGCGAGCGAAGCATCGCCCGCAAACGGCGCAGTGGTCAGGGTTTTGCGTTTTTCGAGCACGGACGTCAGGTAATCCCCCAATCCTCCCGGGAAGTGCAGCGTGGCTTCGGCCGGGGTGTCGTCATCGGCTTTGAGTATTTTCGGATCGACGGACCAACGGATTTCGACACCACGGAACAAATATGCCTTGGACCGGGCCATGCGGAACAAAGTCGCAGGCTTAAACTTTGCCCCTTTGCCAAAAATGGTCGGGTCCGGCAGGAATGAAATCGTCGTCCCACGACGGTTGGAGACAGCCCCGCCATCGGTCAGTTTGCTCGTCGCCTTGCCGCGTGAATAGGTCTGGGTCCACAGCTTCTTGTCCTTGCAGACTTCGACGGTTAGTTGATCGGCGAGGGCGTTGACCACCGAAAGCCCAACACCGTGCAGCCCCCCGGAAGTGGCATAAGCATCGCCGCCGAATTTGCCGCCGGAATGCAGCGTCGTCAAAATGACTTCGAGCGCGGATTTATCTTTGAACTTTGGATGTGGATCAATCGGAATGCCGCGCCCGTTGTCGCGAATGGTCAGTTGGTAATCTGCATTAAGCTCCATCTCGATCCGATTGGCGTGACCGGCAACGGCTTCGTCCATGGAATTGTCGAGGATTTCTGCCGCCAAATGATGAAGCGCCCGCTCATCGGTGCCACCGATGTACATGCCGGGGCGATGGCGGACGGGCTCAAGCCCTTCAAGAACCTCAATATCTTTGGCGGTATAGCTGTCTTTGGTGCGTCGCGCGTCAGACTTGGCGTCGGACTTACCTTTTGCTTTGGTGGACGGCTTTTTCGTCGCTTTGCCGCCACCAGTCGCAGGGGATGCAGGGGTGTCTTCTGCACCACCGAACAAATCGTTCATGTCGTCACTTCGCTCCATCGCTCCGGGCATCCTCAGTCAAATCGTATCGAATCGCATATTATGCTGCAGATTACTCTTTCTGATGACCCACCATCAAGGACGATGAGGTATCTGATGCTTTATTAGATACCCATATCTTGTATATTCCGCCATACACCATGATGAAGGATCAAAAATCAATGTCAGACATCGACGTCGACGCGACAACTCTCTACCAACCACGCGGTGAACTTGCATTACGCACCTTGGCGATGCCCGCAGACACCAACCCATCAGGTGATATTTTTGGTGGTTGGGTGATGTCGCAAATGGATATCGCGGGGGGCATCACGGCCTGGAATGTCGCTGATGGCCGGGTTGCCACCGTGGCTGTCGATGGGTTCACATTCCACCGCCCGATCAATGTCGGCGATGTGGTGTGTTGCTATTCGGACGTTCTACGGATCGGTAAGACATCGATTTCCATTCTGATTCAGGCTTGGGTTCTGCGCGGGCGCCGTCCGGAAAACCGGATATTGGTTACCGAGGGGACTTTCACCTTTGTCGCCCTCGATGCAGATGGCAAGAAACGTCCGGTCGAACCACAATAATTATCAGACAGTTCTAGATCAGCATCATGCTGACATAGGCCGAGGCGAACAACGTGCCGAGGGCTAAAAATTCGCTCAAAAAACGTCCTGCGTTGGTCCAGTTCTTCATGATCTCGTCTCCCAGTTTGGTATCGCACTTCAGTGCTCAGGTATTACTATAATGCTCAGACAAAATAGAACATAATAAGAACATTAATAGAACAAATTATATACATCAAGTGTTGAATGCATCTTCACTTGAAATTTTTCAGGCGATTGATCACCCTTAATCAGAACTTACTGGAGGAGGGTGACCAATGCGGTCACATATGCTGAGACTTGCTTTTTTAGTTGGTATCGTATCGATGGCATCGCTGTCATCCGAGGCGGGCCCCACATCAGTTCTGGACGCCACGGCGATGGCAAATGCCGATGGTACGTATTCGTTTAGCGTGACGTTAACGCACCGCGACGAGGGGTGGAACCACTACGCCAATAAGTGGGAAGTGGTGACACCTGAAGGCCGGGTGATTGGCACGCGCACGCTGTATCATCCGCACGTCAACGAGCAGCCCTTCACCCGCAGCCTGGCCCGCGTTGAAGTGCCGATTGGTGTCACCGAGGTGATTATTCGTGGGTTTGATAATGTGCATGGTGCAGGGGAGCGCACCTTCAACGTGAAACTGCCGCCCAGAAAATAATCAACTGGACTTATTTCGGTTCTGGGATGGATCGTTTATACCGGACCAATAGGTCGATCAAGCTGGCTTTTTCTTTAGCGGCTTTGCGCAGTTCAATCGCCAAGCCGATAATGATGATCGGCGATACCACCGTCAGCAATACGCCTAGAAAGCCGATGAGTCCGAAACCTACGATGATGATCTCTAAGTCGGTGCCATCCCAAATGGCTGGGAACGGCGTCGCAAAGAAAAACAGCCCGATCAACGCGGTCATAAGGATTACTTTGGCAATTGCATAGAAGCCATCAAACGCGTCCGCCCGTTTTTCATCCAGAATACGCAGCTCGGTCTCGGAAAATAGCAGCCGCAAATTGTCGTCACGGATAGCAAATTTCTGTTTTGATTTGGTGCGCTCAGACATAGCCAAAATCATGCCGAACATGAATGGCATTGTCGAGAAGGTAGCGTAAATCAGAAGGATTTATCCTATTTTCACTTCATCAATAAGTGGGAATAGTATTGATCAGTGCAACCATCAAATTAAAGGGGAATGGGTGTGAAACCGGTAATGAAATATGCTTTTTTGGTCACTGTGTTAATCGCCGTAAGCGGCTGCTCAGGTACGTGGTCGAATACTAACGTCGAAGCTGCACCAGGGACGTCTGGGGTGGCGGCAAATACTGCCACTGCCGTGAAAAAAGACCCAGCATCAATTGTTGTGACAAAGGCCGATATTACCGACAAGCCATACAATGTCATTGCCGATATCGAGGTGACGGTGAACAAGACAACCATTTTTCACCCTGATCCAACCCCAGAATTGGTTGATCAAAAGTTACGCGAAGAGGCGGCAGAGCTAGGGGCTGATGCTGTTGTTTTGGTGCGCTACGGGAGTGTTGGCATGTCACTCTTGAGCTGGGGATCTTTAGATGGGAAAGGGCGAGCCGTTGCATTTAAGTAAAAACACTGGGGGCGTCGCAACCGTTCTTCTAGCCATGCTTGTTGTGCAAGGGTGTGCGAGAAATGCGCCGGAGCTTCCCGATTTGCAAGAGATCAACAATGCGCCGACGCCAAATGCAGTTTCCAATCATGATGCTCTCGAGGTGAAATGTGATCAGCTTGACTATCACCTTGCACAGCTTGCCGAAGAGGCGGATCAGTTATCCAACGCGATCAAGGCAGACCGGGGACGAAATCAGGTCGCCGGATACCTGGGCGGATTGTTTATTGTTCCGTTGCTTGCCATGAAAGAACACCAGGAAGAAAAGCAACGATTGGATGAGATTCAAGTTGAACGGGATGGCATCTACGCCGAAAAGAAGCAGTTTCGGTGCCCATAATACGGCCAATTTGGTTTATCTGAGGCGAACACGTCTCTCAGCACCACGTCAGATATTTGACCGAATAGATTGTTGTTTGTCGCCGTGTGAACGTGTCCGATACGGACACAGCAGCACGGTACGATAATCAACAAACATATACATTCACAACAATCCGGCCAAACAACACATGAAAAGTGTATTATTAAAGTCCGTTTTTGAAAAACGAACCCAATTTAAAAATAAGATAATAAAAACAAATGTTTATCAGAAATTCAGGACTCATTTTATGTTGCAGTTTTGGTCACGCTCAGGGGGGCATGAGATCCGGACATAAAAAGACCCCCGCCGACACTGGCGGGGGTCCCCACGGATGGGCCGAAACCCAAAGTCCGTGTTAGGAAGAGTAGTACATTTTGAACTCAACCGGATGTGGTGTGTGTTCGAAGTTGTAGATTTCCTCCCACTTCAGATCCATGTAGCCATCGATCTGATCGTCGGTGAAGACGTCGCCCTTGGTTAAGAATTCACGGTCCCCATCTAGTGCTTCCATTGCTTCGCGCAAGGAACCACAAACGGTTGGGACATCTTTGAGCTCTTCAGGTGGCAAATCGTACAAGTCTTTATCCATGGCGTCGCCTGGGTGAATCTTGTTCTGAATGCCGTCAAGGCCGGCCATCATCATCGCGGAGAATGCGAGATATGGGTTTGCAACCGCATCTGGGAAGCGGATTTCAACACGCTTACCTTTTGGATTGCCCGCAAATGGGATCCGGCAAGATGCTGAACGGTTACGTGACGAATATGCCAACAACACAGGCGCTTCGAAGCCTGGGATCAACCGTTTGTAAGAGTTAGTTGATGGGTTGGTGAAAGCGTTGATGGCTTTTGCGTGCTTGATGATACCACCAATGTAGTGAAGTGCGGTATCTGACAAGTCTGCATAACCGGATCCGGCAAAAGTTGGCTTGCCATCTTTCCAGATCGACTGGTGAGTATGCATCCCAGAGCCGTTATCGCCTGCAACCGGTTTCGGCATGAACGTTGCTGTTTTGCCGTATGTCGCTGCGATCATTTGCGTGCAGTACTTGTAGATTTGTACATTATCGGCGGTCCGGACCAAGGTCGAAAATGCCATGCCCAATTCGTGCTGGGATGGCGCAACCTCGTGGTGATGCTTGTCCATGGTCAAACCCATTTCTTTCATCACAGCAACCATTTCGGCGCGGATATCATGGGCTTGGTCAACTGGTGGCACAGGGAAGTAACCGCCCTTGATACCTGGGCGGTGACCCAAGTTACCGTCAGCAAGCATGTCACCAGAGATGTATGGACCTTCTTCAGAGCTAAAGGAGTAGCTGCACTCGTGCATTTCAACTTTGTAGCGCACGTCGTCGAACATAAAGAATTCTGGCTCTGCACCAAAATAGGCTGTGTCGCCAATGCCGGTGCTGCCAAGGTAAGCCTCTGCTTTTTTAGCAACAGAACGTGGGTCACGCTCGTAAGGCTGACCGTTGGTTGGCTCGATAATATCGCAGTACAAGATCAACATGGGTTGTGCGGCGAACGGGTCCATAACGGCCGTTGTTGCATCTGGAATCAGCGCCATGTCGGATTCATTGATGGCTTTCCAGCCGCCGATGGATGATCCATCAAACATGATGCCGTCTTCGAACGCATCTTCATCAACAAAGTCTGAGACCATGGTCAAGTGCTGCCATTTGCCTCGTGGATCGGTAAAGCGTAGATCGACATACTCGATGTCGTTGTCTTTTAAATATTTGAGAACTTCGGCTGGCGTTTTAGTACCCAATGCCATTTCGTAATCCTTCCTAACTCGGTGTGTTTATCAAATGATGGGTGCAAACAGATTTAGATGGCGTCTATGCCACGTTCGCCTGTGCGGACCCGAATTGCATCATCGACAGGCGTGATGAAAATCTTCCCGTCACCGATGCGGCCTGTTTGTGCGGCTTGCTGTATAACTTCGACAGCTCGCTCCAATAGATTGTCATCGACGACAATCTCGATTTTGACCTTTGGCAAAAAGTCGACGACATATTCCGCACCGCGGTACAGTTCTGTGTGTCCTTTCTGCCTCCCAAAGCCTTTGGCTTCTAGGACTGTGATGCCCTGCAACCCGATCTCATGAAGGGATTCCTTCACTTCATCGAGTTTGAAAGGCTTTATAATCGCTTCGATCTTTTTCATCGTTCGATACGTCTCCTCGGGTCAAAGACACCACTCTGCTGCCATGTGCCGACAGTTATTCATGGGGCGCCTACAAAATGTACAGCACGCTCCGTGCCAGTTTTTCAGGATGGCATTTAATTGATCAAAAACAACGCATTAGGCGATTGGCATGGGAGGCCATTTGGAGTCATAAAAAGTTAGATATGGTGAAAAAATAAGCATGTGATGACTAAATATCCTTTTGGTTTGCGTCAGAAAACAGTTTATTTGCGCGGAATTGCCTTTGGAAATTTGTGGACTTTTTTAACGACTTGTGAAATATTTCCACTACATCTTGATCTGAACCCGCCTATCTATCGTGGAGCGTCCTATGGCGCGCTTGAGGATGGGTCATCGTCTTATACGGTGATTGAGACAAAATGCTGCACTGCAGCAATTTTTGTTGCATTTTCGTGACGATTAAGATATGAACGGGCCTAAATTAAAGGTTCCTTGAGGAGAAAAACTGATGCAACAGCTAGATTTGGCTCGTTTTCTTGCGGATAGCGCGACAGAGCTCTTAAATCCGGAAGTGTTGAATGACATCAACCGCGACGCAAACTTGGCAGAAGCGACTGAACTTTTGAACCTGAGTGCGCGTATCCTGGCCCGCGCTGAATTGAACAATTTTCAAAACGCGATCCAGGAGGCAGCCTGATGGCATCTCGAAGTTCCGACAATAAAAAGCCGAGTTCTGATCGGCCCGAGCAACACAAGAAACGTACCTGCCTTATGTGCAGCACGGAGTTCCTCTCTCATCATTATGGTGAGCGTGTTTGTCCGTCGTGCAAAGGTACGGCTGCATGGCGTGAAGGTACTGCTGCTTGAGCGCAATCTTCGCAGACGAAGAAATAACAAAAGCCCCAGTATTCCCGGGGCTTTTGCTTTGGGGGGCGCCGTTTAATTCTTAGGCCGAGATCGCTTCAAAGGCGCGCAGTGGGATTAAGTTGTGCATGCCTTTCTCCAAGCCGATAGGACCCGCATTAATCAGATCATCACGCGCGACGTCGTCCAGCGCTTCTGCGATATCAACAATGGCGTGACCACCGGGGGCGGCAAACAAGCCGACAACAACGGCGGGGCCGTCGATCGTTCTCAAAACATCAGCGACAAATGGGGCTTCTTCGATGAAAGCGAGCGACGCCGCGCGGAAAATGCCTGTTCTTTGAACAGTTTGCAGATGCATCTCGGCTGCAAGACGCGATTGCGGCGCGTTCTTCGACCCATGGGCAACCATCACCAGTGATAGATCGGTGGGGTCCTTTTTGGCTGCCGCGGCGGCATCCGTTGCGACTTTCAGGGCGAGGTCCGCAATGGCTGAATGTGTGCCAACGGATGCTGATCCGAAGACTGGTTTTGCAATGTCAGCCGCTTCGATGGCGTGTTTGGTCTTATTGATCATTTGTTTGGCCAAGAACCCGTCCGACATCATATATGGCACGATCAAAATCTGATCATATGCGTCTTTGTCTATTTCTGGGGGCGCCCATGGTGTGCTCTGGCCCGCTTGAAAGACTGTCTGGACGGCTACGAACATATTGTCCGCAGCCAGCGTTTCGGCGATGTGCTGCACGTGCTCGTTTGCAGCCAGATGATAGGCTGAGCCATGGGCACAAATGATCAGCAAGGATCGAGACAATTCGGCGGCGGAGACAATGTCACGCGCGTCTTTTAATGGAGATGTAACTTGTGAATTCATGGACTTTCCGTATTAGGATTTTGGCAATTACAGCGCGTTAAATTATTCACCCATATAGCAATAGATATTGGACGCCGAGGCGGGTTTCGCAATGAGATTAAAGAACTGCATGATGGTCGGCCTAATGATCGCACTTTCGTGGTTTGTGTTCGACGACGCGCATGCTGACCCCGCCGATATCAACACCTTGGTTTCTGGGGTACGGGCATTAGGATACGAGATCCCCGAATTCGCGCAGATATCGGCATCCTGTGATGGAGATGCCATGTGTGCTGCGCGGTTCCTCAAAGACAGCGTTGGGCCTGGCGCGCTGATTGTTCCGGCGACGCAATCACAGCCCAAGCGAACCGGATGGCGAGATCGCAAGGCCCCATTGCGTATTGTTCCCGATCCGTCGAGTGGGGCAATAACAATTCAATTTGTGCAGTTCGATGCAGCATTTTTGTCCAGTATTCTCAACCGTCTGGCTGTGGTCCCTCAGAAAATGATTCTAGATGTCAGGCAGTTGGCAATGACCGACGAGCTGGGAGAGGTCCGCCGCACGGCCAGCCTGTTTACAGGCAAGCGCGACCGCGCTTTTCGGCTCACGCATTCTACGGGCCGAGATGTCGACTGGCAGATTCCGCAGGCCAAAACAATCTGGCCTGACGAGGACATCATCGTTCAAATAGGTGCCGAGACGCCCGGTAATGGCCTAGCGTTCGCTGCAATCCTCAAACGATATGCCGATGCCAAGATCAAGGGAGGTTTGCTGCCCGAGCCATTATTCTTACACCAGATCGTGCCCATCACTCATGGCTGGGAAATGCGCGTACCGAGTGGACGCGTGACGTTTCCTTAATGTCTGAAGCGTTCGGTTTAACCAGGATCTGCAACAAGCCCCGCCGCTTCTATACCCGCGATGGCTCCGATTTCATCACGCTCACCCGTGTCACCGGAAATGCCGCATGCACCGATCACCAAGCCCGTTTCGGGGTCGCGGATCAGCACGCCACCTGGGGCAGGGACCATGCCGTTTGGTGCCGTGGAAATCACGCCGGCCATGAATTTAGGGTTCTTTTCGCGCAACGCCCGACCGCCAACCCCAAAACCGACCGCGCCATAGGCCTTACCGATCGCAATTTCGCCGCGCATGATGCCAGAGTTATCCTGGCGTTTGAAGGCGACCAGATGACCCCCGGAATCTAGAACGGCCACTGTAAGTGGATCACAGTCAATTTCTGCACCTTTGGCCAGTGCGCCATCAATTATCTTCATCGCGATCTCTAAGGTGACTTGCTGCATGGCTTACTCCGCGGCGCGACTGGCCGACAAATTTTCCCAGGCGAGGGTGCCGCGGCGCTCTAGATTTTTCTCGAACTTTTCGGCGAAGCTGGATGCGACCGACCCTGTAATAACATCGGACGCTTATAGTGCGTCGGTCCATGCCTGAACCAGAGGAAAATCATTTAAAAGGCCGGTCTTGATAATATTCTCGACGATCATGAAGCGTTGCAGGAATGGCGCGTAAGCGGCATCGACCAGGCATAATTTGTCGCCATTGAAATACGGTCCGTCATTTCCCCGTTCCTTAGCGATGGCGTTTTCCAGCCTTGCGACGCGCTGTTTCGCGATCTCTAGTGCCTCGGGCAGGGCATCTTTGGATGTGCAATAGGTCAGATTATTCAGCCCGGGGCCCCACCCAAAAGTGGGAATAAAGTCCGTCCAAGCCCGATTTTGCGCCCGTTAGATGGTTCGCTAGGATGTAGTTTGGGCTCAAAGGTCTCGTCCAGATACTCCGCGATCGCGTTAGATTCAAATAGTGCAACATCATCGACCTTCAGCACTGGCACCTTGCCGTGTGGGGAAACTTCCAAAAACCAGTCCGGCTTGTCCTGCAAATTCACATATGTGACGTCGAATTCGACACCCTTGGCCCGCATGGTGATGACGGAACGCTGTACCCAGGGACAGGTCACGGAGCTGATCAGATGAAAATTCTCGGGCATGGGATCTCCTTGGGTTGCTCAAATCAATAGTGTTTGTATCGCTGAATGCCGCCTTTGCACTCTTTCGTATCTCTTCCCTCGGGGCAATTCACAAATGTGGGGGCTGTGAATGATCTATATCAATTTAACCACAATTAAAATGTGTCAATATTTTCTGACACATTGGGAGGCAATATATTATGCGCATTGTATTTATTCATCCAAATTATCATTCAGGTGGGGCAGAAATCGCGGGCAGTTGGCCGCCAGCGTGGGTCGCATACTTGTCCGGGCATCTTAAAGATGCGGGTTTCGACGACATCACATTTATTGATGCGATGACGAATGACTTGGATGATGATGTGGTCCGCCAGCGCTTAATTGAATTGCAGCCGGATGTGGTTGGCACCACCGCAATTACACCATCGATCTACAGAGCCGAGAGTGTTTTAAAGGTGGCCAAAGAAGCGCTACCCAACGCCGTAAGCGTGCTGGGGGGCGTGCATGCGACATTTATGTACAAGCAAGTTCTGAGCGAAGCACCCTGGATTGATGTGATTGTCCGCGGCGAGGGAGAAGAGATTTTCCGGGAGTTGATCCAATGCATCGACAAAGGAGAGTGGCCTGCCAATCGCAAAAACATCGAAGGCTTGGCCTACATCGAAGAGGGTGACGATGAAAATCGTATCGTTGCCAACAAAGCCGCCCCAACGGTCAAAGATATCGATGCCATCAATCCCGATTGGACGCTTTTGGAATGGGACAAATACACCTATGTGCCGCTGGGTGTGAAAGTTGCTATCCCGAATATGGCGCGCGGTTGCCCGTTCACCTGTTCTTTCTGTTCGCAATGGAAGTTCTGGCGAGACTATCGCATCCGTGATCCCAAAAAGGTCGTCGACGAGATCGAGATGCTGGTCAATGACCATGGCGTTGGGTTCTTTATCTTGGCTGACGAGGAGCCAACAATTAACCGCAAGAAGTTCATTCAATTCTGTGAAGAGCTGATCGCACGTGGGCTGCCCGATAAAATCAAATGGGGCATCAATACGCGCGTGACCGATATCCTGCGCGATGAAGAATTGCTGCCGATGTATCGCGAGGCTGGACTTGTGCACGTGTCGTTGGGCACAGAGGCTGCAGCGCAGCTAAAGCTCGATCGCTTTAACAAAGAAACCAAGGTCGAGGACAACAAGCGCGCGATTAAGTTGCTGCGTGATGCCGATATCTTCGTCGAAGCGCAGTTCATTGTTGGTCTTGAAAATGAAACGGCAGAAACCCTCGAAGAGACGTATCGTATGGCCTGGGATTGGCAGCCTGATCTGGCAAACTGGGCGATGTATACCCCTTGGCCGTTCTCTAAATTGTTCCAGGAATTGGGCGACAAGGTCGAAGTCTTTGATTTTGAGAAGTACAACTTCGTGACCCCTATCATGAAACCCGAAGCGATGGAGCGGGGCGAATTGCTGGATCGAGTGATGAACAATTATCGCCGGTTCTACAGTCAAAAAGCGCTGTTCCATTATCCATGGCGCGGCACAGGTTTCCGGAGGCGTTACTTGCTGGGGTGCTTGAAAGCATTTTTGAAGGCCGGTTTTCAACGCAAGTTCTTTGACTTGGGCAAGGTCAACTATTGGGGACCGCAGTCTAAAGAAAAAGTCGACTTCCACTTCGATGAAAATCGCCAAAAGGCACCTATCCAAACTGATGATTGGGTAGCGCTGGCAGATAAAAGCCGCAAGTCAGGCAAGCCCGTAACGCCCGAATACATAATGGCGTGCGGAGGTGGTGACCAGCAATTGGACGAAAAAGACTCAGATGGTATTACCCGCGTCCAAGAGCCTGCCGAGTAAGCAGAGGTGTCGTATCCGTTCGTAGGTGTGTCTATAAGTGGGGTAGGTGCTTCAGAGCGTAAAGCCGACAAATCTCATGTCATCGGCCCCAATTCGGTCACTCAGCTAGAGGCCGCGTGCGATCAGATATTGGGCCGCGACGAGACCATTTTTCTGTTCACGGCAAAAGGGTTGTATTGCTACATCGAAATGCCGCCGATCAAAATGGTCCCAGAAGAACACCCGGCGCGGCTGTTTGCGGCGTTATATCGCATATATCCAAAGGACACCGCTGACACCGTTGCGAAGTTGGCGGGTCAGATGACAGCGGACTATGTGATTGCCAATCGCATTCCGACGTTTGCCGCAAAACTATTGCGATGGATGCCGGCGAAGTGGTCCGGGCAGGGGCTATTAAAAGCGATCCAAAAGAACAGTTGGACTTTCGCTGGCTCTGGCGCGTGTCAAGCGACGGCCAAGGGCAAACCACATGTGGACATTTCTAACAATCCCCTGCGCATGCCAGGGGCCGCGTGGCATGTAGGTGTGTTAGAGCGGATGTTTAGGAGACTTGTGTGTGCGCATGCAACAGTCGGGTTTGAGGCGCGCGGACACGTTAGCGCGTTCGAAATCAAATACGGGTTGCCACGGATTAAAGGCGAATGCCCATTGGCCAGTGCTGGCAAAATCCCGTTCATGTGTGCGAACTGCACGCTTTCGACAGTCGCACGCACCTGATCTGAACTCAGACTTAACCTGCGCGTTTACACAACCGGAGTTTGCGCATGCCCGCGGGCGCTTTGTCGTTCGGCATCAATAACAAGCAATCGTCATAGGGCGTCGTAATCACTTCGTCGCCGTCATGAGCGATGACCGTGCCTGCCTTGGCGACGACTTCTGGGCCGAACTCTAGGCTTTCAAATTTAAAATCATCAGTCTTGGCGATGATGCCATTGGTGACTTCCCAAACTTGGGCGGGGGGCGGTGCTTTGCCGATGTCGCTCAAATGCGCTTCTACGAAATCATGATCGATCACGTCTGCATGACGCAGAAACCGCAGCGCCGTATCCGTGGATGCTGGTCCAGTACTGGCATCCCAGTGGCGTCCCCCTTCGACCAATAAGGCGACTTTGTTATCGGATGGATTGGAGAATGGCGTGTATTCGATCAGGCGCTGGCCGACGACGTGACCTGATCCATAGACGATATAAGATGGGTAGTTCACCGCTTTTGAGAATGTCACTTCTTTCTCATGACCATGGCACAACATGACGGCTGCGGAATTTGCGCCCATGGAGTGGATATCAAGCATCAGGTCAACATCGTGAAAAATCGGTCGGATTTCACGTGCGCGGCGGAGCTCGATGGTATCATCATCACCGTCCAGCCGTTCTTCTGTCCAAAGGCGATTGAAATCTTCATCGATAAAACGGGTTTCGTCCGGTGCAGCGGGATCGAACCGCTGATAAGCCATGTGGTTATTGAATGAAAATGTCAGTTTGCCACGCGTTGGGCGAACATCATTTTGCATCAAAAAATCCAACGTAATTGCACCGCAGATCTCGTTGCCATGTGTGACCGCGCAAACCATGACATGTGGACCCGGCACGCCGCTGTCGAATGTCGTTACAAACTCCATCCCCGTATTGCCCTTGCGGTACGGTTCGATATCGGGGGCGGTCAGTTCAACGAGTGGGGCATCTGCGGTCATGAAAAGAAAATCCTATGTCTTGGTGATGTGATGCAGAAGAATATTCGCGCTGGCACGTCATCGCAATCCAATGCGTACCCGTTATCTCGGAATTAGTGATTTAGTTCCAATTTCAGGCAGAACGAGGTAAATGTTTTAAGTCCTCTAAAAAATGCATCAAATATCGCATATCAGTCATTTGCGTTGCAGTGCACAATGGCGTAGACACTACCCACGGTTAAATGAACCCCGCCCAGCTAATTGCGGAGTTTCATGATCTAAACGCCTTTCGCGCGCGTAGTTCATTCTTTCCCGTCCAAATTGATAAAACGTGCATTCTCTGCTGCGAGCGTGCGCATTGGAGACGAATATGCATTGGGTAAAACGGCTCAAACAGGAATGGTTGGGCAATATCAGGGCGGACCTGTTGGCAGGACTGGTTGTGGCATTGGCGCTGATTCCAGAAGCCATTGCGTTTTCGATCATTGCTGGTGTTGATCCAAAAATCGGCCTTTATGCCTCTTTCTCCATCGCTGTAGTCACAGCCATGGTCGGTGGGCGACCAGGGATGATATCCGCAGCAACGGCAGCAACAGCGGTTGTCATGGTCACTTTAGTGCGTGATCACGGCCTGGAATACTTGCTGGCCTGCACGGTGCTGACCGGAATCATCCAGATTATTGCGGGTTATTTGAAGCTTGCTCGATTGATGCAGTTTGTCTCGCGTTCTGTATTGACCGGGTTTGTAAACGCGCTGGCCATTCTGATCTTTATGGCGCAATTGCCTGAATTGATTGATGTGCCGATGATGACATATGCGCTTGTCGCGCTGGGACTTGGCATTATCTATTTATTCCCAATGGTCATGAAGTCGATCCCATCTCCACTGGTGTGTATCATTGTTGTGACAGGCGTGGTGTGGATATTCGATATCGATTTGCGCACCGTGGGCGATATGGGTGAATTGCCCGATACGCTGCCCGTGTTCTTAATTCCCGATATCCCGTTGAACTTTGAAACCCTGATGATCATCCTGCCGTATTCATTGGCTGTGGCTGCAGTTGGCCTGCTTGAAAGTATGATGACGTTGCAGATCGTCGACGAATTGACGGATACAGAGGGTGACAAAAACCGTGAATGCGTCGGCCAAGGAACCGCCAACGTCGTCACCGGATTCATGGGTGGCATGGCTGGGTGTGCGATGATCGGCCAGTCCATCATTAACATTAAATCCGGTGGCCGGGGGCGGCTTTCGTGCTTGTTCGCGGGTGTCGGTTTGTTGTTCATGATCTTGGTGTTGGGTGATTTTGTCAGCCAAATTCCGATGGCGGCCCTGGTTGCGATTATGATCATGGTATCTATCGGAACGTTCAGTTGGTCGTCGATTAAGAACCTGCGCCATCATCCACGTTCATCTTCGATTGTGATGCTGAGTACGGTCGTGCTGGTTGTCTACACCCATAACTTAGCGATTGGCGTGTTCTTTGGTGTGCTGTTGTCAGCCGTGTTCTTCGCCGCCAAGATCGCGCAGATATTCCGAGTCACGCATACATTGTCGGAGGATGGGCGGGAACGTTCATACTTGGTGGAGGGGCAAATTTTCTTTGCTAGTGCGGGTGCGTTTGAGAAAGCATTCGATTATCGTGAAGCCCTCGACAGGGTAGTCATCGATGTTAGTCGTGCCCATATCTGGGACATCTCGAGCGTGGCAGCCGTCGACATGGTGAAGCTGAAATTCATGCGCGAGGGCACCGAGGTTGAAATCGTCGGGATGAACGAAGCGTCGGAAACAATTGTTGATAAGCTGGGAGTCAGTGACAAACCCGGCGCACTGGATGATTTGCTGGGGCACTAGGGACGGGACGGAACATTGAAGACTATAGCGTTTATTGACGGATCAAATTATTCCGCCAGCGTATGTGATCATGCGGCATGGCTGGCCGAACAGTTGGAAATTCCAATTGAGGTTTTTCACATTCTGGGGCGCCGTTCGCGTGATAGTCTGCCCGCAGATCTAAGTGGGAGCCTGAAACTTGGTGCGCGTACAGAGTTGCTCGATAAACTCTCAAAGGCCGATGAAGAATGGGGCAAGCTTGCGCACGCGCGGGGGCGATTGATCCTGGACGAGGCGTGTGAACGGATTCGTCAAAAGACGTCGCAAGAAGTTCTTCCACGTCTTCGACACGATGATTTTGTCGATACGGTCGTTTCATTTGAAGATGATGCGCGACTGGTCATTCTTGGTAAGCGTGGCGAGGCATCGGGTTTCGCCCGCGAGCATTTGGGATCAAACCTCGAACGTGCGCTTCGCAGCACCAAGAAGCCTGTGTTGGTTGTGAATAGGGAATTCAAGCCGGTCAAATCATGTGTTTTGGCATATGATGGCAGTGGCAGCACTGTCCGTGCTGTGGATTTTATCGTCAACAATCCGATCCTGCGCGATGCGTCCATTCACTTGGTGTCTGTGGGGCAGTCGGATAATCCAAACCTGAAATCAAAGCTTGATCAGGCGACTCAGAAGTTGAGCGATATTGGGATAAATGTGACGAACGAAATTCGTTCAGGTAATGCGGAACTAATGATCTTAGATACCGCCAAGGAACAATCTGCGGACATGTTGATTATGGGGGCTTACGGCCATAACCGTGTGCGCAACTTTATCATCGGTTCGACCACCACAGCTTTGGTTCGTGCCTGTTTTTTGCCGTGCCTGATGTTTAGATAACGCGCCTAATTCGAAGTGTTTCGAATGTGATTGATAATCCCCGAGAAGTCTTTGGTATCGCCGCCAGCGTCGATGTAAGCCTCATAGATCGCTGCGGCACATTTTGCGGCATCGACTTTAACGCCCAATTGATCAGCCGCTTCAATCGCTAATCCCATATCTTTATGCATCAACGGTGCTGCGAAACCGGGCGTATAGTCGTTGTTCGCCGGTGACGTAGGGACCGGGCCGGGCACCGGGCAATACGTTGTCAGTGACCAGCATTGCCCGGATGCCGTGCTAGATACGTTGAACAGTTTGTCGGCGTCGAGGCCGAGTTTCTCTGCCAGTAAAAATGCTTCGGATACCGACGTCATTTGAATGCCAAGCATCATGTTGTTGCAGATCTTCGCCGCTTGGCCGTTTCCGGCACCCCCACAATAGACGATGTTCTTGCCCATGATCTCAAGCAACGGCTTTGCCAGATCAAACGCATCGGATGTACCCCCAACCATGAACGTCAGGGTACCAGCTTCGGCACCTCCAACGCCGCCCGATACTGGTGCATCGACCATATTAAAGCCTCTGGCGTCCGCTTCAGTGTGCACAGTTCGCGAGGTCGCCACGTCGATGGTCGAACAATCGATCATCAATATGCCAGGTCGGGCATGATCAAACACATCGTCGAAATAGACGCCGTGCACATGCTTGCCTGCGGGCAGCATGGTGATAACGACATCGGCGTCTTTGACTGCGTTGCTGGCCGAAGGGGCAATCTTTGCACCATCTTTCTCAAGCGCTGACAGTAAATCTGCAGAGAG
Organism: Rhodospirillales bacterium; assembly: GCA_965659695.1. GTDB lineage: Bacteria > Pseudomonadota > Alphaproteobacteria > Rhodospirillales > Casp-alpha2 > UBA4479. Next base: position 6,809 of record CBFHXC010000030.1, on the reverse strand, counting down.
ATCATAGGCCATCACGTCGTGACCAGCCTTAATCAAATTGCGGGCCATAGGCCCACCCATATTTCCAACGCCGATAAAGCCAATTTTGCTCATGTTGTCCCCCATAAAAAACGTATTTAGATTTAATGGGAGTTTACTTGGACAAACGGTCGTTGGAAAAGGATGGTGTGCTGAATTCGCTGAGCCATACTAAGCTGGCTCAAGCATGAATGGACCTGGTGCAAACATGTCGGCCGATTTTCAAATAAAGCCATTCACGAATCAACATCTCGGTGACGCTGTGCGTTTATCGCAACAAAACAACTGGCCGCATCGCAAAGATGACTGGGCGTTGATGCTGAGTGTCAGTCAGGGTGTTGTGGCCATGTGTGCTGGCCACGTGACCGGGACGGCGCTGACAACCCTTTATGGTGAAGATCACGCTACCAGCAACATGATCATTGTCGATGGCGCGTATCAGGGTATGGGACTGGGGCGCCGCCTGATGGGCGAAATATTGACCATGGCAGATGGTCGAGAGAACCGATTGATTGCGACTGAAATCGGGTTGCCGTTGTATTCCAAGTTGGGATTTGAAGTCACCGGCCGCATTTCTCAACATCAAGGCATGCTCCGAAACACACCGAAAGATGACGGTAGATGCGCGAGGGATGACGCACCTGACCTCGAAAGACTATGCGAGTTGGATCGGCAAGCCTGTGGCATGGATAGATATCGTTTGATGCGAGCATAGATAGATGTGGGGCAAGTGGCTGTGGTTCGCGAAGGGGGATCAATCAGTGGGTTTGCCATCCTTCGTGATTTCGGTCGAGGAAAGGTTGTAGGCCCGGTTGTGTGCGCGGATACTGAAACGGCAAAGTCGTTAATCAGTTTCTCAATGGGTTCTGAGACGGATACTTTCATCCGTATCGATCTTCCCGAAGAGTCAGGTCTTTACGAATGGTTGAGTGATCTGGGGCTGGAACACGTCGGTGAGCATGTGCGCATGACCCTAAATCCGCGTGAACCTGAAAAACAAAATGCTGTCAAAACTTTTGCGCTGGCAAGCCAAGCATTGGGCTAAGCAATTTTACTTGTCTGATTTCCTCTGATCATATCGATCCAAATCAATCGGGAGCCATCCATGAAAACCATCGAATATTTTTATTCTGCGCATTCTGGCTATGCCTACATTGGCTCGAAAACGTTCTTGGAAATCGCAAAAAATGCGGGCCGAAAAATCGATCACCGTCCCATGGATTTACGCGCCGTCATTGCTTCTTGGCCGGGACCGCATAACGGGCGTACGCTGAAACATCGGGCGTATTTCTCGGGACGAGAAATTCAACGCTGGGCCGAGTATCGAGGGGCTGAGATACTGGCCCGTCCGACGCATCACGACAATGAAATCGCGTTATCAAATGGCTTTTTGATTGCAGGACTGCTGCAAGGGTTGAACATCGACGCGTTGACGGATCGCTTCCTAGAAGGTCATTGGCGCGATGATGCGGATATGGCCAATCCTGAAGAGCTTTTGAAACTGGCATCGGATGTGGGCATTGATGGCGAACCATTATTGGATGCCGCCCGCTCACCCAAAGTGGTCGCCGTCCATGACAAGAACACTGCCGAGGCGATTGAGCGTTCGGTCTTTGGCTCACCGACATACTTCGTCGATGGCGATATGTTCTATGGCCAAGACCATTTGGAACTGGTCGCGCATGCGTGTCAGGCACCTTTTGGCGGTAAATGGCCACCAGACTGAACACGTCCGCAGCTATTTAGAACGGGCTGAACCGCGAGACGCCGCTGCGAAGTTTTTGGTATTGGCATCCATCTTCGGGCCTTGGACAGAATTCGCACCCGGTGCGAACTTTTCGGCCACGGGTTGTTGGTCCGATGTTTCAGGTGCTGCCTGACGCTTTTTGCCTTTTCTTGCTTTTGCGCGTTCGCGGGCTCTTGCTTTGGTCATGTTGGATATTCTTCCATTTGGTGTCCCTGCTTTATGCTGGGAAAAGACTGACAGTAGCAATCATACAAGTAAGCGCAACAAGGTATCAGAAGTTGTAGTCGTCCCGACGGTCTTGTAAGAACGAATAGGTCCCGCGTGCGGATTCGATTTCGGACCGATGCAACGTCAGGCGTTTGAAATCTTCAGCGTGTTCGGCGAACTCAATTGGGACAGTATTTTCGTCGATCCATGGATCGCAAAAAACTGAATGCCCAAAGTCTTCTCCTGCACGATTCAGGCTGAGGAAATAAATTTGGTTTTCCACGGCACGGCTGACAGCGAAATGATGCCAGCTATAGAACGATGGATCGCGCGCATAGGCCCCGACATGGCAAATTAAATCGACGTCGTGGTCGAGGGCCAGCGCACGCGATAGTTCCGGAATTCGAATGTCGTAACAGATGATCGTGGATAGTCGAAAACCGGCAATGTCGAATACGAGGAGATGTTCACCCCTTTCAAAATACTCCTTTTCCATCGACGCGCCATATTGCGCTAAATGCAGTTTGTCGTAGTGCCCAACAAGCTCTCCATTCGCGCCAACCACTGCAGCCGAAATGTGATACGCGTTCTCGCCCCGCCTTGGGAAACTGAAAAGAACATGCGTATCGAACTCGGTCGCGATTTGTTGCCACGCATTGAACGAAGGGCCGTCGAGTGGCTCGGCCAAGCTGTCCAGATTGCTGAACGCATCGCGGGAATAGTCGATGGTCGATAATTCTGGCAGCACCACCAAGTCGACCGACCCACTCGTCAATTCTCGCCGAACTTCTTCGACGGACGTCTCAACGTGGGCATCACGCGCCGCGATATCATTTGTGGCTGGGATCGTGATCTGGCACGCGAGGATGTTGAGTGTTGGCTCTGACGTCATGAGCTGAATTTCCTTTTGCTCATATCGTTCTGAAATCTGAATAGGTCAAAAATTGTTCTAGTTCTTCTGGCACGTGCTTAATGCCGAGACCTATCCCATCTTCGATATGCCACATGCCATCACTTACCGCATCGGTGATGGGGCGGAAAGCATCGCGAGTTGCGTTGGGATTGACGTCGACTTCGAGATAACCAGGGCCACCAGCCGCAGCCAGAATGTGAGCAGATGCTGCCAGACCGATGCCTCCACCCAGATAATGCGGGCAATACATGCGCTCTGCAGCAAGTGCTTTACGCGCAACTTCAAAGCATCCGGTAAAACCTCCCCATTTTGCGATATCCGGCTGAATGATCTGCAAGGCGCCAGCATCAATTGCCCGCGCGAAATCTTCGCGCCCGGAAATGTTTTCGCCGCCTGCTAGTGGGATAGGGGAGTGCCCGAACAGTTTAAGCCATTCATCCGTTGGTACGTCGGCGAGCATGGGTTCTTCAAGCCAGCCAACACCGGAAGCAGCGATAAGATTGATAAACGTCTCCGCATCGTCACGGGTCCATTTTTGATTGGCATCAGTGAATAGTTTCTCATCCGGTGCCAGCCCGAATGCAATGTTATTCACGGCGTCGGCGTCTGTTTTCAAATCAAAACCGACTTTTACTTTGAACCGTGTAAACCCATGCTTTCGCATCTCGGGTATCACCTCGGTTGCGCGTCGGATATCGATGCCGCTGGCGTAAACCGGGACGTGATTTAGCGCAGCCGGGTTCAACAAATGCGATACGGGTTGCTGTGCACGGCGCGCGAACAAATCCCAAGCCGCAATATCTAGTCCGGCGATGACTTGGCGAAATGGCCCCCATTCTCCGCATTGCAGGGCGCGGACATGGGTCTCGAATGACAGCTTTTCAAATAGCTCAGAAGGCGCACCTAATCTGGTGCCAATGATCAGGTCTGCAATATCACTCATCAATAATCGGGCACGATGTTCAGCGCCCGCGACCGGCCAATTGGCAAAGGATTCACCCCAACCATAGGCACCGTCTTGATCCTCGATACGGATGAACACTGCAGGGCGGTCCCGCATGATGCCGAATGACGTTGCCACGGGTTGTTCAATCGGTTGGCGGTAAACCCACGCATCAATACGATGAATTACCAAATCGTCTGCCATATATCCCCCACCTTCAATGATCCGACTGATACTAGAAACATTCAGACAGTATTGTCACGTTGGTGCTAACCCGTTTGCTTTGGCAATGACGAACCGTTATCGATCAGAAAAGTATCTGATAAGCAGCAAGGAAATCGCACATGGTATATCGCGTCGGAATTATTGGCCTTGGGATTATGGGGCAACGCATGTTGGACAACATGGGGCTGCATGATCAGTTTGATGTCGTGTTGGTGTTCGATCCGCAGCAGGTCGTTCCGGATGTTAACTATGCAGACAGCGCGGAGAATCTGATTAACAACCCTGATGTGGAGCTGGTTTATATCGCGTGCCCACCTGACTATCATGCCGAATACGCCATCATGGCCGCAAATGCGGGAAAGCCCATTTTCTGCGAAAAGCCTCTGGGCGTCGATGTGACGCAGTCTCGTGATTTGGCCGAACATATCGAAAAATCCGGTGTGCCGAATGCGGTGAACTTCTCGTTCGCGGCGAACCCTGCACGCGCGTTCTTAAAATCGAAATTGGCGGGCGGGGATTTTGGGCATATCGACGCTATCGACATTCGCCTGCATTTTGCAACTTGGCCACGCGGATGGCAGGACGCGGCGACATGGCTGGCGGAACGCAAACAGGGTGGGTATGTGCGCGAAGTACTCTCACATTTTATCTATCTGACCGAGAGCGTGTTCGGTGACCTGAAACTCGAAGACGCCATCATCCGCTATCCAGATGGCCCGAGCGGCGTCGCAGCCGAAACACAGATGTTCGCGAACCTCAGTTGCGGTCACATCCCGGTATCGGTCGCCGGTGGTGTTGGCGGTACTGGACCCGACCGCGTTGAATATACAGTCTGGGGGCAAACACAATCATGCCGATTGGATGATTGGTACACAGTCAATCTGTCAGACGGATCGGCATGGACCCCCGCGATGACGGACATCGTTGACCCGCGCCAGGTTGGCCGCATCAAACAAATCGACCACCTGAGCCAGTTCATGCGAGGCGAAGCGCATGAACTACCCAATTTCCGCGCGGCACTCTCGGTGCAGGAGATCATCGAGGGGATTTTGCGAGGAAGTTGATCTCGTTCGTGCTCCATTGCTCGGCTTGCAAGTCGCGCGTTTCTGGAAGCTCTACACTTAATAAGCAAAAAGCCCCGAGAGGGGCTTTTATTTTACCGCAATGGCGGAGAGACAGGGATTCGAACCCTGGAAGGACTTGCATCCTTGCTGGTTTTCAAGACCAGTGCATTCAACCGCTCTGCCATCTCTCCTCATTGCGTTGTCGACCGTTAGAGCCGACGCATTCGACCAGTTTGTCATCCCAATTTTGATGGGCGCAAAAAATCGGTACCGATCGAACGCGCGGAATGTAACCGTGCCGCGTGGGTAGGGCAAGACCTGCGATGCTGGATATTTGTGCTTTCTTGAAGCGATCACTTCTGTTGACACAAAAACGCGTTTTGGCGTAAAGGTGAAAGTGTCAGCGGCACAAAAACGCTGAGCTCATGTGGGTACGCAGTGAGGAAAATCGGTGTGTACCGTCCTTTGTAATAACAACGGGGCGGACACGCTATGACAGTCGAGACCACAAAACCCTCTACATTTTCGACAGAACTATTCGATCCACGTGACCTTTGTGATGCGTTGGGAACCTTTGCAACAGGGGTGACCATCGTGACGGCCATGATGCCAACGGGCGAGCCTATTGGCTTCACGGCCAATTCATTCACTTCAGTATCGCTGGAGCCGCCATTGATTTTGGTATGTATCGCCAAATCGGCTGCGGGCTATGCGGCCTATACATCCGCCAATGCGTTTTGCGTGAATGTACTTTCCGAGGATCAACGCGATCTTTCAGGGACATTTGCGCAGCGCGGCACCGACAAATTCGTCGGTGTGCCATGGCATCAGGACCGAACGGGATCGCCGACCGTAGACGGTAGCGTCGGATACTTTGATTGCAACATGCATCAAGTCAATGATGCGGGCGATCATGCCATTCTGCTCGGCCACGTGGTTGCATTTGATGCCACTGATGACACGCCGCTTTGCTACCACCGAGGAAAGTATGTGGGATTAGAACCTGCAACGCCCATACCTGAAAATTATGTGGCCGCCCGCTCATCGGATGTGCCGCACCTCAAACCAAAACTTATCCAAGCCATGGGAGATCAGTCATGAAGTTCTCTTTATTCGCACACATGGAACGCCTGACCGAGGACGAGGATCAGGGGCATTTATATGATCAGTTTTTGGAACTATGTCTGATGGCAGACGACGCCGGGTTCGAGACAATCTGGACCGGCGAACACCATGGTATGGATTTCACGATCTCGCCGAACCCGTTCATCAATCTGGTTGATCTGGCACGGCGGACCAAGAATGTGCGCTTGGGGACCGGTACAGTCGTGGCAGCGTTCTGGCATCCAATCAAATTGGCCGGTGAAGCTGCAATGACCGATGTCCTGTCCGATGGACGCTTGGATTTGGGGATCGCGCGCGGCGCATATAGTTTTGAATACGAGCGGATGGATCCAGGTTTGGATGCCTGGGCGGCAGGGCAGGCGCTGCGTGAACTGGTGCCTGCGATCAAAGGATTGTGGCAAGGTGATTACGAACACAACGGCGAACGTTGGCAGTTTCCGAAAACCACATCGGCACCAAAGCCATTGCAAAAGCCCAACCCGCCGATTTGGGTCGCGGCGCGTGATCCGAACAGTCATGACTTTGCCGTCGCAGAAGGATGCAACGTGCAAGTCACGCCGCTCTGGA
>CBFHXC010000029.1:0-33327 GCA_965659695.1 Rhodospirillales bacterium | reverse complement strand
CGTGTGCGGGATATCGAATCTCTCTCTCAGCGTCAGAATCCATTTTTGAATATCTTCATAGCTGTCACCAAGCTCTAACCAGCCTGCCAATCTGGCCATTTTTTGTTCTATCGAAGCGCGATTGTAGGCCAGGACATATGGCATAAAGACAGCATTCGTCAGTCCATGGTGCGTGTCGTAGATCGCGCCAACCGGATGTGACAGGGAATGAATAGCACCTAGACCTTTTTGGAATGCAACAGCACCCATGGCAGCCGCTGACATCATGTGTGCGCGGGCATCCAAGTTCGCACCATCCTCTACAGCAATCGGCAGCCATTCTTTGACCAATCGAATGCCTTCTACGGCGATACCATCACTCATCGGGTGATAAAACGGCGTGCAATATGCTTCCAAGCAGTGCGCCAGGGCGTCCATTCCAGTCCATGCTGTAATATTCGCAGGCAGCCCAACTAGTAAGTTTGGATCGCAAATCACCGTTGCTGGCATCAGCTTGGGATGGAAGATGATTTTTTTGACGTTGATTTCTTCATTGGTGATGACACCCGCACGGCCGACTTCGGAGCCGGTACCCGAAGTTGTCGGGACAGCAATAATAGGCGCAATCCCGTCAGGGTCAGCATTTTTCCAGTTCGATCCGACGTCTTCAAATTCCCACATGGGCAGGGTTTGACCGGCCATCAAGGCAACAACCTTGGCGCAATCCATGGCACTGCCGCCACCCCAGGCGATGACGCCGTCGTGATTACCTGCGCGGTATGCATCAAGTCCGGCAAAGACGTTGGCACTAATTGGATTGCCTTTGACGTCAGAAAATACCTCAGCAGCCAATCCTGCGTTGCGAAAGGATTCCAGCCCATCTGAAATCATCGGCAGCGCCGCAATGCCTGGATCGGTCACGATCAAGGGTCGTGAAATGCCATGGGATGAACAGACGCGGGGCAATTCGCTAATTCGGCCAACGCCGAACCGCATTTGTGTTGGGTAACCCCAATTCCCGGATAAATCTTGATACGTATCGGTCATCTGACCGTCCCCCTCAAAAAGGCCAAATAAAAACGCTTTATGCTGTATCGCAGTCTAACGGGTAGGGATCAAGTCACCTGATCGGCTAGTTATCGAACGTCACCGTGCTGATGGCGCGCTGCAATTTGCTTTGGCCCCATGGCAGCGGTTCGCTGGGGAAAACACCACTGCTTGCCGCACGGGTTCCGGTGCCCGGTTCGGTCAAAGATACGGTGCCAACGTCCGTTTTAACATCGACGCCCTTACCACTAAGGAGTGCAACCTCAAATCCGTTCTCCAGCACGCCGCCCCAGAACACAGTGCCGCGAATACCAATGGTTGCTGTGTTGGTTTGAACCGTCATAGACGAGTCAGCCAACTGCATCATCTTGCCGCTGGTCACCTGGAATGCACCTTGCAACATGCGCATCACAGCACTGCCGCCATTTTGTTCAAGAACGTATTCGACAACGGTAAAGTGAGCGCGTTCGCCCAACCGGACGATTGTGCCATCCGTGAATTCCAGTTCCAGTCGCGTATCCTTGCCAGTAGAAATAATGTCACCCAATTGAACATCACTCCCGACATCAAGTGGGCGGGGCAGGGCGTCTTGCATGGCCACAGCTGCATTTTGGATGCGCACCACTTTTGCCACCACATCTGCGTTATCCTGTTGGGCCGACGCCGGAAGAGCCAGGACAACGATAAGAGATAAAATCGTAAAGAAACGCATGGGACCGTCCTTTTGGGTTGCAGGGAAAGATACAGCTAAAGCGATAATTTGGATCAGATGATCTCGAAGTATCGCTGCATCTCCCAATCGGTTATGTGGCGACGGAATTCCCGTTCTTCCCATTCCCTACTAGCCGCATAGTGTTCGACGAACGTCTCGCCAAACATATCTTTTGCGATCTCAGAGCTTTTTAATCTTTGCGCAGCATCCCAAAGCGTCGCGGGGAGAGCCAGCTTTTTGGGGAATGTCTTTTCATATGCATTCCCTTCGATTTTTGGTGTAGGTTCCAATTCGGCTTCGATCCCATGTAGGCCTGACGCGATGGCCGCTGCCAAGGCAAGATATGGATTGCAGTCCGCAGCCGCGACCCGATATTCGACCCTTTGAGAATTCTCAGAGCCCGGCACGACGCGCAAGGCACAAGTGCGATTGTCGACGCCCCATGTGGCGTCTGTCGGGGCCCAGAAACCGGGAATCAGTCGCGTGTAGCTGTTCACCGTCGGGGCAATCATCGCCAAAAATTCGGGCATCAGCTTTTGCTGACCAGCAACAAACTGCTTCATCGTGCGACTCATACCGTCCGGGCCTTTGGGATCGTAGAACACACCAGCATTTTTTGCGCGGCCCTTTTTGGTCAATGAAATATGGATATGCCCTGACTGGCCCGGCCAATCGGGCGACCATTTGGCCATAAACGTCGCCATTAGCCCGCGTTTTTGGGCCATGATTTTCGCGAACGTCTTGAACAAGGCGGCTTTGTCTGCCGCTGCAAGTGCTTCATCAACTGTGATGGCGGCTTCTAGCACGCCGGGGCCGGTTTCTTCGTGCAGGCCTTCCAGGCGCATATCCATGTGCGCGCATCCGTCCAACAAGTCACGGTAAATGTCACTATCGACCGTGTTGCGAAGTACAGAGTAGCCAAAGAACCCAGGTTGGATCGGTTTCATGTCCTGGTAGTTCTTCTCTCGCACCGAATGCGGAGTTTCTTCGAACATGAAGAACTCGAACTCAAAACCAGCCTTAACCGCATATCCCATTTTCTCGGCGCGTTTCAGGACACGACGTAGGGTAGCACGGGGACATACAGCCTCGTGCTCGCCGCTAAACTCGCCCAAGAAAAATAGTGTTCCTTCTTCCCACGCGATTTCGCGGCAGCTTTCCGGTAGCACGCGCACACTGGCGTCCGGATATCCTGTATGCCAACCGGTGACAGACACGTTGTCATATAGCTGATCTTGTGAATCCCAGCCCACCACAACATCACAAAATCCAAATCCCTTATCCAACGAAGACAAGAATTTATCTTTGGACATGTATTTACCGCGCATGATGCCGTCGATATCGAAAACGCCAACTTTGACGTATTCCAAGTTATGTTTCTCGATCAGCGTCTTGGCGTCTGCAGCTGTTTTTACTTTCCGAGCGTTCACAAACATGTCTCCCCTTGGGTCATCTGAAACGTATCTTAGTCGTGAAGCCTTTGGTTCGCTAGTCCGATACATACTTAACACGCGGATCAGATGTTTTATTCGTTGCTCAGTACGATATTCTGTTTCGCGATGAAGATCGATATACAAGCTGTGTTGATGGCAGGGGTAAAGGCCCACCAAATCGGGGACCTAAATGCGGCAGCGTCCTGCTATCAACAAATTCTGGAGGCGGCACCCGGGCACGCTGATGCCAATCATTTGCTGGGATTGATTCATTTCCAGTCCGGCAACCCAACCGAAGCTGAGCAACTCATCCGCAAAGCGATCTCTCTTGATGCGAATGTGCCGCTATATCATGCGAACCTGGGGCGTGTCCTGAAATCTGTGGATGATAATGAGGGGGCCGTCTCTGCATTTCGAGATGCCGTGATGTTGTCGCCGGGTGATGCCGTCCTGCATGCAGATTTATCGTCGGCATTGCTTGGGGCAGGCGACCCAGATGGTGCGCGTGCCCGCGCGCACTTGGCGTTAGAACTGCAACCTGATTTGGCCGAGGCGCATCTAAATTTGGGTCTGGCCCTCCAAGATTTACACGGCCCCACAGATGAAGAAGCAGAGAAACATCTGCGCCGGGCAGTCGAACTCAATCCGGAACTAGCCGGGAGTTATTTGGCCCTGGGTGTATTGGCTCATGAGAAGGGGCAAGAGGGAAATGCCATTGCGTATTACATGAACGCCCTTCGCTTAAATCCTGGTTTTGTCGAGGCACACACCAACCTCGGGAACATCTACCGGATGGCGAATGCTTTTGACGATGCCGTCGATCATTATCGTACCGCACTTAGTATTCGCGATGATAATCCCAGCATTTGGGGAAACTTGGGCGTGGCGCTTCAAGAACAGGGCCATCTTGATGATGCGCTACTGGCTTATGACCGAGGGATTGCGCTTTCACCGGATGATCCAGAAATCCTTAGGAATAGGGGGCTAGCACGCCTGTTGGCGGGGCATTTTGCCGAAGGCTGGCGTGACTATCGCCATCGCTGGAAAACGCCTCGGTTCAAAGAGTTGGAGCGCGAATGGCCGTGCCCGGAATGGACCGGGGAAGGGCAAAAGGGTGCGCATATCCTGGTCCATGCGGAACAAGGATTCGGCGATACGATCCAGTTTGCGCGATATCTTCGGGTGCTCCACGATCACGGGTTCAAGGTGCATTTTGAATGCCCGGATGTGTTACGGCCTTTGTTTAAAGGTGCATCCTATATCAAATCGCTGGTTACAGCCGGCAACCCATTCCCCAAGATCGATTTTCATGTGCCATTGTTGAACTTGCCGGGGATACTTGCGCCTGACTATGTCTCGGAACCCTTTGCTGATCCATATTTGGCTGTACCCAAATCCGCTCGAGAGAAATGGCAGGGCATCGTGGGGAACTGGCCGCTAGGAAAACGCATCGGGATATCTTGGCGGGGGAACCCTGACCATGTCCGCGATGATCTACGCTCTCCGGGACTGGGGTCTTTTTCACCGTTATTCGATATGGAGGGTGTGCAACTTGTCTCGCTTCAAAAAGACAATGCAGCAGACGATACGGCCAAGCTTTCCAGCGTCCATCGTTTGATCGATCCAACAGATCAAATCGAAGATTTTGCTGACACCGCCGCGTTGATGTTGGAACTTGATGCCATCATATCCTGTGACTCTGCGCCACTGCATCTAGCGGGCGCACTTGGGTGTAGGACGTTCGCGCTGCTGCCGCATATCGCTGAATGGCGTTGGGGCACGGAGCCAGAGAATACGCCGTGGTACCCGTCGATGAAGCTGATCCGCCAGTCTGAACTTGGCGATTGGGCAGGCGTGATGGATCGCGTTGCCGAGGACTTAAAAAGTCTGTAATCAATCCTGGAGAGATTGAATAAGCGCGGCAATTTGTCTCGCCCAGGTCATTTCCTGCATGCGTGCTGCGCCCCTCAGGCCGACTTCCTTTGCCCGCGCACGATCCAAATAGACCGCATCCAGTTGTTCAATAATCTCATCGATTTCGCTTTCGCCCCATACTTGTCTGTGGCCATGCGGATCGTTCACAGGGGATTGTCGTTCAAGGGGATAGGAATTTTCCGAGTTCGCGATGTCCAGGTGCCCAGAATTCATGGAAACGATGCAGGGAATGCCGCTCGCCATACATTCCATTAAGGCCAAGTTTGTGCCGCCCTCGCATCGATTGGGAAAAACGGCAACATCGGCATCACACAGGATATGCGGCAGATCAGCGTTGCCGACGACGCCCAGATCAATGTGCGCACCCTCTGAGATACCCTCGGACTGGGTCCAGGACATGATGGCTTCGGCAGGTGATTTCGAAAAATCGGGTAGCGTCGATATGTGCGTGCTTTCAGATAACGTCAGCGCGCTCTCCGGCCATGGGTTCTGCCAAACGGTGACCAGCACAGCATCGGGTCGTCGGGTGACGAATTTTTTGAAGGCGGCTACAACCAGATCCTGGGCTTTTCGGTATTCCAGTTTTCCCGCCGCGAATACCACAAACTTATCGCCAAAGCGCCCCGCCTGGGAACGCGGCTGGAATACATCTGTATCGACGCCTTGGTGAATGCACTTAACGTTCTCTATTCCCAGGTCGCATAGATGACGGGCATTCCACATCGATCCCGCGCGCATTCCATTCATGGATTTCGCGTGCTCCATGGCTTGATCAGGAAAGTTTGTTTCTTCGAAAAACGTGAAGCCAAAGTTGCGTTCGCCGACGTAGCGATCACTCACGGCGGTGCGGATCAGGCCATTACCGCTGGAATGTAGAACAAGGACATCTTTGAGCCCCACTTGTTGAAGGTGTGCTGAGTCTTGGGCGAGCTTTGCCTGTTCTTCCGCCAGTGGCGCGACCATCGGATGATAAACCTCGTGGATGGTCTGCATCTCGGTTTCATTCAACAGCAGCGGTTCTGGCCAGCCGTTGGTGCGGTTGAGCAAAAGCTCTTTGACCAGGTTGATCCCGAATACGCCCCATCCGTGGATGCTTGATAATCCCCAGGTGAGCGCGATACGGCTTTCCATTTTTAGAGCGCTATTCGGCTTCGGCGACAATCATTTCGCCGTGTTGTGTGCAATCGGCAGATGCGAGATCGACAAACACGTGGGCGATACTCTCAGGCGTCTTCAGTGTTTCCGGATTCTCACCCGGCATTGCGGCGGCGCGCATGCCGGTTCGTGTGGCCCCAGGGTTCACCATGTTCACACGAATGTTCGTTTTGAGTGTTTCTTCGGCGTAGGTCTTGGCCATCATTTCCAGGCCCGCCTTGGAAACGGCATAGGCGCTCCAAAATGCGCGCGGACTATGCCCCACGGATGAGCTCACGAATATGGCGCGGCCGCTATCAGAAGCACGTAACAACGGATCAAAGGACCGTGTCATGCGCCAAACAGCGGTCAAGTTGACAGCCAGCACATCATCCCAAACTTTTGGCTTTAAATGATGAATGGGCCCCAGAACCCCAAGAAGGCCGGCATTTGCGACTGTAATATCTAAACGACCAAATCGCTCATACAATGCGGCACCCACTTTATCGATGGCGTCATAGTCACGTAGATCAAGCGGGACCAACGTTGCGTTTTCGCCCGTATCACTTTTGATCTGATCATCGAGTTCTTCAAGTGCGCCTTGGGTGCGGGCGATCGCAATGACGTGTGCCCCTTCGCGTGCGAACCGCTCACAGACCGCGCGTCCGATGCCTCTTGATGCGCCTGTGACCAGCGCAATTCGGCCGTCGAGTTTCTTAGACATAAATTCTCTTTTGTTGTTCGCGCTCTTGCTATTGCGCCCTTGTTATTTGCGTTCTGTAAGAAGCGAGAGCTGCTTTGGTTTGCCGCCACCATCGTGATCGGTCAATGGGATCGGATATTCACCGGTGAAGCATGCATCGCAGTACTGCGGTTGCTCGGTATTTCGATCGTCCTCTCCGACAGCTCGATACAAGCCATCCAACGAAATGAACGCCAAAGAATCTACACCAATAATCTTTGCCATGGCTTTGACGTCATTTTGCGCCGCCATCAGCTGTTCGCGCTCGGGCGTGTCGATCCCGTAGAAACAGGAATGCGTGGTCGGTGGTGATGAAATCCGCATATGAACTTCGGTGGCACCTGCCGCGCGAACCATTTCAACAATCTTTGTCGATGTTGTGCCACGTACGATGGAGTCGTCGACCAAGATGACACGTTTGCCTTTGATCGAGCCCAGGTTGGCATTGTGTTTTAGTTTCACGCCCAAGTTTCGAATTTGCGCTGTCGGTTCGATAAATGTGCGTCCGACATAATGATTTCGAATGATACCCAGTTCGAAGGGGATGCCTGATTCTTGCGCATAACCCAGCGCTGAGGGCACGCCGCTATCGGGAACAGGCACGATCACATCTGCGGGGACGTGGCTCTCGCGGGCCAGTTCTTCACCAATCGATTTTCGGGCCGCGTAGACATGCTTACCTTCGATCATGCTATCTGGCCGCGCAAAGTAGATGTACTCGAAGATGCAAAAGCGATTAGGTTTTTTGGTGAACGGCTTCAACGAATGCAGGCCATTCTCGTCGATGACGACAATCTCACCGGCATAAACGTCGCGGACGAATTCCGCCCCAATGATATCAAGTGCACATGTCTCGGATGTCAGAATATACGCGTTATCGATGCGACCGATGACCAAGGGGCGAACGCCGCTGGGGTCACGCGCGCCGATCAGCTTTTTCTGAGTGATGGCGACCAGGGAATAGGCGCCCTCTAATTGCGCCAATGCGTCTGTCAGACGATCGACGACCCGTCCATACTCGCTCCGGGCAATCAGGTGAATGATCGTTTCGGTATCGCTGGTAGATTGGAAGATACTGCCGCGGTCAATCAAATCACGTCGCACCGTATAAGCGTTGGTCAGGTTGCCATTATGGGCAACGGCAAGGCCACCGAACTTAAACTCTGAAAATAGCGGCTGCACATTGCGAAGTAGGGTGTCGCCAGATGTCGAATAGCGAACATGCCCAATGGCGGAAGTGCCTTGGAGGGTATCGATGACATCTTGGCTGGAAAAATTATCCCCGACCAATCCAAGTGCTTTTTGGCTGTGAAACTGTTCGTTGTCAGCATCATAGGCGACAACGCCAGCCGATTCTTGACCGCGGTGCTGCAGTGCATGCAATCCCAGCGCGGTGTGCGCCGAGGCATCGACATGCCCGTAAATGCCAAACAGTCCGCATTCCTCGTGCGGATGATCGTCGTCAAAGACATCTTCGAAAGTGTCGGCGACTTCGCTTGGATTGATCTTTTGGGTCATGCGCGCATCCTAACGTCTTTGATCAATTATTGGAACCAGTGCCGTCTAAAAGTCTTTCCAGACTTTTCCGTTGTTCGGCGTCGTAGCCCTCGCGAGGTGGGATGTCAGATTGCTTTGGCTTAGGTGCCACAAGCTTTTCGAGATCCAACCCCTGAGGGGGTGGTTTGTCGATCCCCGTCCTGCCGGTGATGTGGTCAGGCACAAGTTGCTTCAAGAACGCGGCCCCCGGTTCGATCAACTGCATTGTACGGGCATCTCGAATAACCGTCGGCTGCTCGTCTGTGGGGACCAACAGTTCCAGCCCGATGTAAGCCACACACACCAATGCAGCACCTCGAACCAAGCCAAATAGGAAACCCAGCGAGCGATCTAGCACGTTGAGTGCACTCGCCTGAACGCGCTTTGCTATAGATCGTGAAATTAATGAGAGAAACACCAAAGTTGCGATGAAAATGACGATTCCCGCAGTAAGATCAGCGGCAAGGTCGAGAGATATGTATTCTCGGGCAATCGGTTTGGCGTACGGGAAACCATAGAAGGTCGCAAAGATGGCCCCGATCCAGCCCCCGACGGACAATACCTCGTGCACAAAGCCGCGGGCATATGCCAACACCGCCGATATCAATAGGATCAGCAAAACACCGATATCTATGACATTGATGGGGAGGTTGTTCAGCGAATCCACGGTGACTATTTAACTCGCTGCCGTTGATTTAGATGGTTTCGGGGCGAGGATGACTTCGATCTCTCGGAGGTGCGAAATCTCAATCAATGCCATGGAACTGATATTCTTAGATTTCTTGCTACGAATCTTGGGCACAATGGCACGGGTAAATCCCAATTTCTCTGCCTCTTTCAAACGTGCATCAATCCTAGAAACCGGCCGAATTTCTCCGGAAAGGCCAATTTCCCCGAATATCACTGTGCCGCGATCAATCGCCTCGGCCGATTGTGCAGAAACCAAAGCAGACGCCACGGCTAAGTCGGCGGCAGGTTCAGATATCTTTAATCCGCCTGCGACGTTGAGGTACACATCCAGCGGACCCAATGCAAGACCACATCGAGCATCCAGAACAGCCATAATCATGGCCAGTCGACCGCTGTCCCACCCTACGACTGCGCGCCTTGGTGTTGCCAACGCACTGGGCGCAACCAGGGCTTGAATCTCGACCAGGACAGGGCGACTACCTTCGATACCGGCGAACACGGCAGCACCTGATACATCGCCTTCATGTTCGGCCAAGAATAACTGAGATGGATTTGTGACCTCTGCTAAACCGCGGTCGGACATTTCGAATACACCGATTTCATCAGCGGGGCCAAATCGGTTTTTGACAGCGCGAAGAATTCTGAACTGATGAGAGCGCTCACCTTCGAAATGGAGGACCGTATCCACCATGTGTTCCAGCACACGTGGCCCTGCGATGGTGCCTTCTTTTGTGACGTGCCCGACCAGCAAAACCGCGAAACCACGACGTTTGGCCAGTTTGATCAATTCCTGGGCGGAGCCCCGAACCTGTGACACCGTGCCAGGCGCGCTTTCTAGGTTGTCCATGTACATGGTTTGAATGGAATCGATGATGACAACGTCAGCGGCATCCTTGCTATCCAGTGTGGAAACAATGTCCCGGACATTGGTTGCGGTCGCCAGTGACACATCTGCTTTTTCGAGGCCCAAGCGTTTTGCCCGAAGCCTCAGTTGCGCGACCGCTTCCTCGCCCGAGATATAGACCGTTTTTCCTGACTTCGAAAAATTTGCCGCGGCTTGCATCAGTAGTGTCGATTTGCCGATACCAGGATCCCCACTGAGAAGGACAGCCGAGCCAGCGACCAATCCGCTACCCAACACACGATCAAATTCTGAAATTCCTGAATTTCGGCGCGGCGGATCCTGATCCATCCCGTCCAAGCCAACGAAATCGATCTTGTTGCCACGCTTGGCGCTCAGGCCTTTCGGAGTGGTTTCACGGGCGGCTTCTTCGACCAAGCTGTTCCAGGCACCACAAGTGTCGCATCGTCCACCCCATTTGGGATGAACTGCGCCGCATTCCTGACAAACGTAATTGGATTTCGCCTTCGCCAACTTGACCCCCGAATTCAGAAAGCATGATTGGAGTACGCCATTTGGCACTCATGCTCAGGTTTGCAACATTTGGCAATGGTGATCGCGTTAGCGTCTCATTGCCATTTTGATTGGGCCATCGACGCGCCCGTGTATGAACTGATCCACATATTCATTATCGGAATGATCAATAGCATCCGTTGGACCGGCCCAAATAATTTTTCCGCCATGAAGCATGGCAATCCGGTCACCGATCTTTCTCGCTGATTTCATATCGTGGGTGATCGTAATGGCTGTCGCGCCAACAACCTGATTCACATGAACAATCAAATTGTTGATGACGTCCGCCATAATTGGATCAAGGCCCGTCGTCGGTTCATCGAAAAAGATGATTTCAGGCTCCGTCGCAATCGCGCGGGCCAGGCCGACACGCTTTTGCATGCCGCTTGATAATTCAGACGGCATCACGTCCAAAAGGTCAGGTGTTAGGCCCACAAGCTTCAATTTCTCGGTGGCTATATCTCGGCCATCCCGGCGGGTACATTGGTTGCGGGCCAAAAGTCCAAACGCAACGTTTTCCCAAATTGGAAGAGAGTCGAACAGTGCCGCCGCCTGAAACAACATGCCCACTTGACGATTGATGTCTTCGCGTTCGCCAGGGGACATTTGCGTCACATCCTGACCATCGATGGTGATGGTGCCGCGATCCGGTTTTAGGATTCCCAGCATGCATTTGATGGTGACCGATTTGCCCGTACCCGAGCCGCCGATGATGACGACGCTCTCGCCTTTGCCGATATCCAAATGGACATCGTCAAGAACCACCTTCTTGCCACCAGCGAAGGTTTTCCGCACGCCCTCAAGGCGTATTTTGGGGGCGTTATCCTGCGACATCCTTGGTGAAGAATATGAGGGTGAGAATATAGTTGAAGCACAGGATCAGAATGGATGCCGAAACAACGGCGTTCGTCGTAGCCTTACCCACGCCCTGTGCGCCGCCAGCGGAATGATAACCGTGGTAACACCCCATCAACGTGGTGATAAAGCCGAACACGGAAGCCTTCACCAAGCCCGACACAATATCGATGGTTGTGACAAACTCCCACGTGTTCTGCAGATAATTCGATGGGTTAAAGCCTAACTTGTAAACCGATACCAAATATCCACCGAACACGCCGATGACGTCCGCGATTAAGACCACAAAAGGCAGCATGACGGTGCCCGCAATCAGGCGCGGTGCGACCAAATATTTCATGGGATTTGTAGATAATGTGGTTAGCGCGTCGACTTGTTCTGTTACTCGCATGGTGCCGATTTCAGCGGCCATCGCGGCGCCAATGCGGCCCGCAATCATCAATCCAGCCAGCACCGGCCCAAGCTCTCGTGTAATCGATAATACGACTACGTTGGCGATGGCGCCTTCGGCAGAAAAACGCGCAAAGCCGGTATAGCTTTGAAGTGCCAACACCATACCGGCGAAGATCGCGGTGAGGCCGACAACAGGCAGGGTAAAGAAACCGATTTCGACAAGTTGCCGCGCGAGTTGGCGTCCGTAAAAAGGGGGGCGTACGCAATGCGATACGGCATTGATCAAAAACAGCGTCAACCGACCAGCGGTAGCGAGAGAGGCTAAAAACGCGCTGCCAATGGGCCGCAATGGGTTATTCATGCACCGATCCCTGTGTAGACGCGACGATATCGTCGTCCCAGCCAGGTTAATACTTCATAGGGGATGGTCTGCCAATCCCGCGCGAGGTCATCGGGCGTGCGGTCAGGTCCGATGAAGGTCGCAACGGCCCCGCCATCAAGGAGATGGTCGGGAACAGCGGTCACATCTAAGGTGATCAAATCCATTGATACACGTCCGATGATGGGGGCCTTGTTACCCTCGATGGTCGCGAATCCGGTATTCGACCCGATCCTGTGAAAGCCATCTGCATACCCAATAGCGACGGTTGCAACTTTCATTGGTTGCCCAACTTCATACGACGCGCCGTAGCCGACCGTTTCTCCAGGCCCAACACTGCGAACTTGGAGCAGTCTTGTGGTCAATGTGACAGGGTTGGCCATGGGGTTTGTTGTATGCGGGGTCGGGTTGCCGCCATAAATGGCGATGCCCGGACGCGCCAACGCGTAGTGATAATCCTCGCCCAAAAAGATGCCAGAAGAATTGCACAAAGATGGCAGCCCAATTTGAAGCTGATCATACGCAGATTTGAATAGCGCCAGTTGTTGAGTGCTTTGCGGGCTTTCGATGTCATCAGCGGATGCCAAGTGGGTCATAAATAATTGAACATCTATGCCATCCAACAAGTCGTCTGCATCTGATAGCAGTATGCTGGTTTCGCTTAAATCTAGGCCCAGCCGACACATCCCAGTATCGATATGGACGTCAGCTTTGAAGCGTCGATTGCGGCTGCGGCACGCCTTTTGCCAAAGTGCGATGTCGCCGAGTGAATTCAGGGCTGGGATGAGGTCGTGATAAATATAATCATCAATCGCAGTTTTGACCGGACCATTCAGAACGTGGATGCGGGCCTCTTTTAATTCTTCGCGGACGGCCAATCCTTCGGCGGGGTGAGCGACAAAAAAGTCGCGACATCCAGCTGCCCAAAGTGCGCGGACCACTGGCTTGGCACCCAGCCCATACCCATCGGCTTTGACAGCAGCACCGGCCAGCGCACCAGACGGTGCCAAACGATCAGACAGCAGCGTGTAGTTCGCAGCAATTGCGTCGAGATCAATCGTCAGAGTGGATGCATATAGATCGCCAGTGATCGCCATATGCAGGACTTTAATACCCGTCGTGGTGCTCGTCGAGGTTTCCGAAGCGGGTAAATTCACCGATGAATGCCAACTTCGCGGTGCCGACAGGACCGTGACGTTGCTTGGCGACGATCACTTCGGCTTTGCCGCGTGCTCGTTCCATGCGTTCGTCCCAGCTGGCTTGGCGTTGCACATATTTATCTGTGCTTTCGTCAGGGCGCTGCATCGGATCTGCTTTTTCCAGATAGTATTCTTCCCGGTAAATAAACATGACGACATCGGCGTCTTGCTCGATCGATCCAGACTCCCTGAGGTCAGATAATTGTGGTCGTTTGTCTTCGCGTTGCTCTACCTGACGAGAGAGCTGGGACAACGCCAGCACAGGAATATCGAGTTCCTTGGCCAAGGTCTTCAGGCCCCGTGTGATTTCTGAGACCTCTTGCACGCGACCGTCTGATCGTGAGTTCGGGCTACCCGACACCAACTGCAAATAATCGATTACGATCATGCCCAGATTGTGCTGACGCTTTAGGCGGCGTGCACGGGTGCGAAGCGCGCTGACGGTGAGGGCAGGGGTGTCATCGATAAAGATGGGCACTTCGTGAAGTGCATTGGAAGCCTGCGCTAGCCGGGAGAATTCTTCGTTGGTCAATTCACCTTTGCGCATCCGGTCTGATGGCACATTTGATTGCTCCGACAAAATACGTGCTGCCAATTGTTCCGCCGACATCTCGAGCGAGAAGAAACCGACAACGGCACCCTCATCACCCTTGGTGTCCAAATAATTCTTGGCTGCGTTATAGGCAATGTTTGTGGCCAACGCGGTTTTCCCCATGGCGGGACGACCAGCCAAAATCAAAAGGTCAGAGCGATGGAAACCACCCAAAAGTTTGTCGATATCAATTAGGTCAGTTCCGACACCTGCCAAACCACCTTGCCGGGCATGGGCTGCATCGGCAACTTTGATGGCGTCCAAGACGGCTTGTTTGAAGGGCTGGAAGCCACCTTCGAAATCGCCTGTTGTCGCCAAATCATACAGCGACTGTTCGGCCACTTCGATCTGAGAGGTCGCTTCGATATCGATATCGTTGTCGTATGCTTCGTTAACGATCTGCTCGCCGAGCGTGATCAGTTCGCGGCGCAAATGCATGTCATAAATAATACGACCGTATTCGCGGGCGTTGATGACATTGATGGCGCTGGCCGCCAAATGCGCTAGGTACTTGGCACCGCCAATATCGTCGAGCGATTCATCCGCTTGGAAATACGGACGCAAAGTGGTCGGGTCCGCAATCTGACCACGTTCGATCAATTTCTCCATGGCTTCATAGATGCGTGCATGGGCGGTCAACGCGAAGTGTTCGGCCCGCAAGTATTCAGAGACGTTTTCAAGAGCACGATTATCCACAAAAATCGCACCAAGCAGAGCCGCTTCTGCCTCTACGTTCATCGGCAAGCGGCGGAACGACTCGTCAACAGAGTCAAAATCTTCCTCGCCCGCAGAGAAATCCACGGCGTCATCTAGTGCGTTTGTAATCATGATCGGAACTTACCAACACTCTCCAAAAAGTGTTACCAATTTGTGATGTGGATTACTGTGGATATTGGGGACAACTTGAAAAACTAATTTCTTTTGAACGTTGACTTTTTGCTTCCGACAAAAAGATCGCGATCTTGATCCTATTCTGTGAAAAGCAGCCTATAGGCCATACGAAAAAGGGGCACCCGAAGGTGCCCCAAATTCATTCAAAGGTAACGTCGGAAGAGAATTATTTCGCTTCTTCGGTTTCCTCAGGTGTTTCTTCTGATGCTTCTTCTGCGGCAGGCGCAGGTGCGGGCACCGGCTCCGAATGATCAACAGCAGCATCTTCGACAGCTGCTTCCGCATCAGCAACAGCGGCATCTGCGGCGCCTTCTTCAAAGACATCTTCTGCTTGTTCAGCAATGGCACCGGCAGCAACGGCAGCAGCTTCAACAGCGGCATCCGCTTCGGCAGCTATTTCTGCTTCTTCTTGTTGTGCCAGTGACATCACAGCAGCCCCAGTTGCTTCTTGGGTTTCTGCTTCGTCCTGCGAACGTGCCACGTTTGCTGTCACGCTGACGATGACTTCAGGGTGAAGTTCGACACGCACGTCGTGAAGGCCGATGGTTTTGATCGGCTTATCAAGTGCGACCTGCGCACGACCGATGGTCACACCAGCTTCTTTGACGCTGTCCGCGACATCGCGTGCGGTGACAGAACCGTATAGTTGTCCGGCATCACCCGCTTGGCGAATGAGAACAACTTTCATGTCCGCCATTTTCGCTGCGACAGATTCTGCTTCTTCTTTACGTTTCAGATTCTCAGCTTCGAGTTGAGCGCGTTGCGCTTCGAAGTGTTTTTTGTTGGCTTCGTTTGCACGAAGCGCTTTGCCTTTTGGCAAAAGAAAATTACGAGCAAAGCCCGGCTTTACAGAGACGACGTCTCCCATCTGGCCGAGTTTCTCAATCCTTTCCAACAGAATGATATCCATCACTCAGTCTCCTGGTTATTGGTCGTCCGCGCCCGTTTGCGCAATCCAACCCATTGTTCCAATACGCCAGCACCGGCGACCACAAAAGAGGCCCAACCCAGTACTACAATTAACAAGTAAAAGAAGATCAACATCCAAGTCCCACCCGCCATAGACCGCGCAAAAGTGTGCGCGACCGCAAGGCCAAGCAGGAAGAACGGCACCAACGCAACAATCACCAAATTTTGGCCTATGTAACCCCAATCACCTGGGGCAAAAACGGCCAATGCTCCTGAGCACACAAGAAGCCAAGAGCAGAAATCCGGTAAGGTCACATTCACAAACGAAACGGCGGGACGTAAGTTACGACCGGACTTGACCAACGCCCCCTGGGCTGCAGCTGCATTCACGATATGCATCACAATCCAACTGCCGATGGCCATACCTGGAAAGAACGGGGCAAGTCCGGAGACCAAAGCATTTCGCGCTTCGACCGGGATATTACCCTGCATGTTTTCCAGGGCTTGGCTTAAGAAAGCCATGACAGCTTCATCAAGGGGCCCCAGTGTTTCGTCATTGATCGTCATAAACGCAGCAATGACGATTGTCGCCATTCCAAAAACCGTTAATGATCCGATCACATTACCAATCGGTTGCCATACAGGTTGCCCATTATTGCCCGGTGACGCGCGAAGTGCCTGTCGGCACACTGTCACCGCGGGTAAACCATATGCGATGGCGAACGGCAAAGCCGCATAAGCGCCACCAATTAGACCAGACGCCGCAATGGCCGCGACTGCGGCGATGACAGCACCTTGTCCTCCGATCCCCAATCCTGCCAAATAGAGCGGCAGCGGCGCGAGATAGAACAGCGGCAGGGCAAGTACAGAACCGAACACGATGGAGAACATCGCAATCGCACTGCAAATCCCAGCGCCGAGCGCCATGAGTGGGGAAATTGGCATGTGTTAGGTGTGATCCGCTAAATCCGCCACGTCACTTCACGACGTAGGGGAGTAGACCCAAGAAGCGGGCACGTTTGATCGCACGAGCCAACTCACGCTGTTTCTTTGCGGAAACAGCTGTAATGCGACTTGGCACGATTTTGCCACGTTCGGAAACGTAACGACCAAGCAACTTGGTGTCTTTGTAGTCGATCTTCGGCGCGTTTGTGCCGGAGAACGGACACGTCTTACGACGGCGGAAAAATCCTTTACGCATCAGCTTTCTCCTTCGCTAGGTGCAGCAGCTTCAGCAGCTGGTGCAGGTGCGTCATCGCGATCACGGCGTGGGCCACGATCACCACGATCGCCACGATCGCCGCGGTCACCACCACGACGTGGGCGATCATCAAGATCTTTGTTGCGAAGCATGGCCGATGGGCCTTCTTCCAACTCTTCGACGCGGATGGTCATGTAACGAAGAATGTCTTCGTTGATGCGCATCTGACGTTCCATTTCATGGATAGCTGGTCCAGGTGCATCGATGTTCAGCATGACATAGTGACCTTTACGGTTTTTGTTCATGCGGAACGCGAGTGACCGAAGTCCCCAGCTTTCATGATTGACAACTTTCCCGCCGTTTTCAGCAATTACGCCGGAAAACGTCTCGGTCAGTGCTTCTGTTTGAGTAGACGAAATGTCTTGGCGTGCAATAAACACGCTTTCGTATAAGGGCATATTTTGCTCCCTCTGGATTTTCTCAGCTCGACTTTGGCCGTGCATAGCCGGGACCATCCCGGCAAGGAGTTAACGAGGAGCGCAATATACAGATTTAACCGCCCCCTGCAAGCACTAGGGCGTATACCATTAAGCATATGAAAGTATTATAAAAACTGACGTTACGATTTACGTCAAAATGGGCATTTTAATCGTCACAGAAACGAACCAAGTCGCGGCGATGCAAAAGTCCGATAACGCGGCCATGCTCGGATACACCGACGCGGTCCCAGTTATCGTCTTTCATTTGTGCCAAAATAACATATGGGCTGTCAGTCACGCTAAAGATGGGGCGCTGACGCTGGACGCAGTCAACGACGGATGTATCCATAGCATCTAAGCCATCACGCTTTAACAATGCCATTGCGTCTTCATCGACGGCAATGCCGAGGAATTGGTCTTCATCATCGTAAACGGCGATACATGCGCTCGCGTTTTCAGATAAATATCCAATTACATGGCCGACCGTGAAGTCGTCGCCGACGTGTCGGCACTCGGTTTGAGACGTACGAATGAAATCGCGAAGCACCACAGGAGGCCAAGGACGAACAACCGTTTGAGAGTCCTGCAAAATATGCGCAGCCGCTGGATCATCTGCCAACATATCTGAAATCAGATTGTCCCACATTTTCGCCCCCATCTCTTAACTCCGATACATTTGTTTATGCCATAGTTAAGAAATTAACGTCTGTACGTAATGTACGTATGTCATGCGTGTAACAAAGTGTTACAGATCGGGCGTGGTGTGGCTTGACAGTACGAGGCGTCGCGGCCACTTTCCGGGATCAATTGAGGCATTCAAATTTAAAAGAAAAGAGGGTTTAGTATGGCTCGAGCACTGGTTTTCCCCGGTCAAGGTTCTCAGTCTGTCGGCATGGGTAAGGACTTATATGACGCCTTTGCCAGCGCGCGCGAAGTTTTCCAAGAAGTTGATGATGCCTTGGGGCAGAACCTCTCAAAATTAATGTTTAAAGGCCCGGAAGACGATTTGACGCTGACAGAAAACGCACAACCCGCGCTGATGACTGTCAGTATGGCTGCGATGGCCGCGCTGAAATCCGAGGGTGGCTTCAATTTATCGAACTCGGCTGATTTTGTCGCGGGGCATTCCCTTGGTGAGTATTCGGCATTGGCGGCCGCTGGGACCTTCTCGCTGGCAGATACTGCGCGCTTGTTAAAGCTGCGTGGCCAGTCGATGCAAGAAGCTGTTCCTGTTGGCGAGGGTGCCATGGCGGCATTGCTAGGCTTGGATTTGGATGCCACCAAAGAGGTTGTCGAGGCCGCTGCAGAGGGCGAGGTTTTGGCAACGGCCAATGATAACGCGCCGGGTCAGGTCGTCGTGAGTGGCAAGACGTCGGCTGTTGAGCGGGCTGTAGATGTGGCCAAAGAAAAGGGTGCGAAACGTGCCATGCTTTTACAAGTCAGCGCACCATTCCATTGTCCGATGATGGCTCCGGCCGCCGATGTGATGGCAAAGGCATTGTCCGAAGTCGAGGTTAGTGCACCCTTGGTGCCACTGATCGCTAATGTGACGGCTGCGCCGGTATCTGATCCCGCCGAGATTCAACGTCTTTTAGTCGAGCAAGTTACAGGCATGGTTCGCTGGCGAGAGTCGGTTGAAACCATGAAGTCCAAGGGTGTGGATACGTTGGTTGAGGTCGGATCTGGTAAGGTGTTGTCAGGCTTGGCGCGGCGAATCGACCGTGAATTGGCTTCGGCCAATGTTGGCTCGCCGGCAGATGTTGAAGCATTTTTGGCCAGTCTTTAAGACGCTAATGGATTAACAAGATTCACTAAAAACCGATGATATTGGGGAAATAATGTTCGATTTGTCAGAAAAACGCGCGCTAGTGACCGGGGCCTCTGGTGGTATTGGTGGCGCAATTGCCAAAAGTTTACATGCTGCGGGCGCAACCGTCGCATTGTCTGGAACGCGTATCGATGCGTTACAGGCGGTTGCAGATGATCTTGGCGATCGGGCGCATGTCACGCCAGCAGATTTGAGCTCTGCCGAGGGCGCTGAGGCCCTGATAAACGATGCGATTACTGCTATGGGCGGGGTTGATATTTTGGTCAACAATGCAGGACTAACGCGCGATCAGTTGGCGATGCGTATGAAGGACGAAGATTGGCAAACCGTATTGGATGTCAATCTGACAGCGGCTTTCCGACTTTCGCGTGCGTGCTTGCGTGGCATGATGAAGGCGCGTTTTGGGCGCATAATCGGCATTACGTCAGTCGTTGGTGCGACCGGAAATGCCGGACAAACCAATTATGCCGCATCCAAGGCAGGGATGATCGGTATGTCGAAATCCTTGGCTCAAGAAGTAGCCTCGCGTGGGATCACTGTTAACTGTGTCGCACCGGGTTTCATCGAAACGGCGATGACAGATGTGCTGTCCGATGACTTGAAAACAAAGCTTTTGGCAGGGATTCCGGCAGGGCGTCTGGGTCACGTTGATGATATCGCTTCGGCTTGCGTTTATCTAGCAAGTGAGGAAGCATCGTATATGACCGGACAGACCTTGCACGTTAACGGTGGAATGGCGATGTTATAGGCATCAAAATTCGGAGCTAACGGTTCTGGTCAATACGGAAAGAGTGTGTTACGAACCCCCACCTTTTTGGGAGAAACGTAGCACTAAGCCGCAGATTTCAAGGCCCGGAGGGAACGGGAGCGATCCCAAAGTATTTAAACGGAAGTATCGGGGAATAAAAAATGAGTGATGTAGCTGATCGCGTTAAGAAAATTGTTCTTGAACACCTTGGCGTTGACGAAGACAAAGTTGTCGAAAACGCGAGCTTTATCGACGATCTGGGTGCTGATAGCCTAGACACAGTCGAACTCGTGATGGCGTTTGAGGAAGAGTTCGGTATCGAAATTCCCGATGACGCAGCCGAGAAAATCCTCACGATCAAAGATGCGATTGACTTTATTGAGTTGCAAAATAGCTAATTGAGTGCTCACAGCCATGGCGGCGGGATGCTTGCTGTGGCTGGACCACCCCCTTTGAATAGCGGTCCTGTACGATGAGACGAGTCGTTGTTACCGGTATTGGTGCCCTTACCTCTTTGGGGGCTGGTGCCGAACATAACTGGAAAAATATCCTAAACGCCAAATCTGGTATTCGGGCCATAGATCGGTTTGACGTATCCGATCTGCCGGCAAAGATTGCAGGCACGATTGAGCCAGGTGATGGAAGCGGCGATACATTTAATGCGGATGACTTTGTTCCCGCAAAAGATCGTCGGCGTATGGATGATTTTATTATTTATGGATTGTCTGCGGCTGAACAGGCGATAGCGGATTCCGGTTGGGTTCCCTCCTCAGACGAAGACACCTGGCGTACTGGGGTGCTGATCGGTTCAGGTATCGGGGGGCTCCCCGAGATATCTCGAGGTGCTATCAAGGTTGATGCCGAGAGAAACCCTCGCCGCTTAAGTCCTTTCTTTATTCCTGCCAGTTTGATCAATCTTGTTTCCGGGCATGTCTCTATTCGCCATGGTTACAAAGGACCAAACCATGCTGTTGTGACGGCGTGTTCCACTGGCGCACATGCCATAGGTGATGCAGCGCGCATCATCATGTGGGATGACGCCGATGTGATGGTCGCTGGCGGTGCCGAAGGTGCTATTTGTCGAGTGGGTATCGCAGGGTTCTGCTCTGCACGTGCGCTTTCGACTGGATTTAATGATACGCCGGAGAAAGCGTCTCGTCCTTATGACAAGGACCGCGATGGATTTGTCATGGGAGAGGGGGCTGGCGTGGTCGTCTTGGAAGAATACGAGCATGCCAAGGCCCGTGGTGCCAAGATCTACGCCGAAGTCGTCGGCTATGGGATGTCAGGAGACGCGCATCATATCACGGCACCAGCCGAAGATGGTGATGGCGCATTCCGCTGCATGAAAGCCGCGTTAAAGCGCGCAGAAATGACGCCAGAAGATATTGATTATGTGAACGCGCATGGCACATCGACACCTTTGGGCGATGAAATTGAACTGCGCGCCGTCGAAAGATTATTCGCGGGCAACACGAGCGGTATGTCCATGTCTTCGACCAAATCTGCTATTGGTCACCTTTTGGGTGCAGCAGGTGCGGTAGAGGCGATTTATTCGATCCTGGCGATCCGGGATAACGTCGCGCCACCAACACTGAATTTGGATAATCCGTCGGTTGAAACGGATATTGATCTTGTGCCCAAAGAAGCACGTGAGCGTCCGATCAGGGCGGCATTGTCGAATTCGTTCGGATTTGGTGGTACTAACGCCTCGCTGATCTTCCGCGAAGTCGATTAACCGGCCGGCGGATATGCGCCGCGCCCTAATCATTGCCTTTCTATCGATTGTGCTGCTCGCTGGCGTTGCTGGTGGTGCAGGGTATTTTTGGCTGAAATCTGCCTATCATGCGGCATCTCCCGTGCCCGTGAATACTGTTGTGATGATTGAGCGAGGAAGTGGCATTTCGGCGATATCGCTACAACTCGCAGAAGACGGGCTCATCGCTGACGCCAACGTTTTCAAATTTGGCCTGAAACTTTTTGGTGATGCGCGCCCATTGCGTGCAGGCGAATACAAGGTGCCAGCCGAGGCGTCACCTGCAGAAATCGCACGTGTGCTCAAAGAATCTGAACAAGTGACGTATCGCATTACTGTCGCCGAGGGGTTGAGCAGTTCCGAGGTGGTCGAGCAACTGCGCAATGATCCTGTTTTGGTGGGTGAGATCGACAACATCCCGCCAGAGGGTGCGCTGCTTCCCGAGACCTATCACTTTCACCGGGGCGAAACCCGCGCAGGGATCCTCATGCGAATGCAGGCCTATATGCAACGCGCGTTGTCCGAGGCGTGGGCGGCACGTGAGGCTAACTTGCCGATTGTTAGACCCGAAGAAGCCGTCATTCTGGCGTCCATTGTTGAAAAAGAAACTGGCCTTGATAACGAACGGGGTAAAGTCGCAGGTGTGTTCATCAATAGACTTCGTAAAGGAATGCGTTTGCAGTCAGACCCGACGGTCGTATACGGCATCACTTTTGGGGCTGGTCCGCTGGGTCGTGGATTGAAGCGCAGCGACCTTGATACAAAAACACCCTATAATACTTATCAAATCAATGGGTTGCCGCCGACACCGATTGCCAATCCAGGGTTGGCCTCTATCCAAGCTGTATTAAACCCAGAAAAAACCGAAGCACTTTACTTCGTGGCGGATGGTACGGGTGGACACACCTTTTCCAAGACATTATCAGAGCATAATCGGAACGTTCGCGCTTGGCGGAAGATTGAACGGGCGCGAAAAAAGAATTAATTCCTGTATTCAAATCTTCTTTGGACCCCTGGACATGATGCGATCAAAAAATGCTGCGGGTAACGCAGCCAGCAAGTTCATGATTAAAACCATTTGCCATGGAAATGCGATGCTGGCTTTTCCATTTTCCAAACCCTTCACGATAATTTTTGCTGCGCGCTCTGCAGACATGAAAAAGGGCATGGGAAAATTATTTTGATCCGTGATGCGGCTTTTCACGAAACCGGGATATATGATGCTCAGGCTCACACCATCGGCGCGCAGACCTGGGCGGATGGCGTCTCCCCAGGCTTTGACAGCTACTTTGCTGGCAGAATAGACCGGGGCCGTCGGTAGTCCGCGAAACCCTGCTAGCGAACTGACAATGGCGATATGTCCCTGTTTTCGTGCCGACATAAGCTCGATGGCTGGCTGGACCGTATTCATCACGCCGATCACATTGGTCTGCATAATGTGTCGTGCCTTTTCTTGGTCCGACGAAGTGGCATCACTGCCCCCAGAAATCCCAGCGTTGGCAATCACTAAATCCAAGGGCGCACGTGCTTCGGCTTCGCCGATCAGATTTTGCATTGCGACCGAATCAGTGACATCGCAAACATGTGTTATGACGTCGGCACCCATCTGCGATAAGGCGTTTCCGATTTGATTGAGCCTTGCTTGGTCACGCCCTGTCACCGTTAAGGAGATGCCAGAACGCGCCAATTCCTTGGCAATGGCAAAGCCAATACCACTGGAGCCACCGGTTATGAGTACAGAGCGAAATGATGCTTTTCCCATACACCTATATAGGAGTTTCAATTCAAAAATGCGAAGGATGAAATGGGGCCAATAACTTGTCGCCGACTTCTGGCCTCGTTAAAGTCTGCGCGTCTATTCAAAAAGGAGCCAATTTGGTGGCTGTGACTTCAATGACTGGTTTTGCGCGTACGGCGGACACCCATGAGGAGTGGTCTTGGTCGTGGGAACTCAAAAGCGTAAATGCCAAGGGACTTGATGTTCGTACGCGCTTGCCGATGGGTTTTGACGGCTTAGAGGTCGCGACCCGCGGTAAGCTCTCAAAGGCGTTTAAACGTGGCTCGATCACGGCGGCATTGACGTTACGGCAATCTGGCGGGGCCACACGTTATCAAATCAATCGACTGCATCTGGACAACTTGGTCTCCGAGAGTAAACGGATCGCGGGCGAGAACCCGGATCTTGCGCCGGCGTCAGCTGATGGATTGCTGGGGTTGCGTGGCGTCATCGAGGTTGAAGATGATGATGCGGTTGATCAAGAACGTGATGGACTTGAAGGCTTGCTGGTTACATCGCTGGATGAAGCGATCATGATGCTGAGTAAGACCCGCGCCGAAGAGGGCGCGCGACTGGGCCTAGTATTGGACGAATTCATCAACCATTTGTCTTCATTGCAGGACGAAGTGGCCAAGACTGCCGAGTTGCAACCCGATATAATCAAAGAGCGGCTGAAATCCCAGATTGAAGATCTGGTCAGTGATATAACCGCGTTGGACCCGACCCGATTAGAGCAAGAGGCCGCGATCATCATGACAAAAGCGGATATCCGCGAAGAGTTGGACCGGTTTGCCGCGCATATCGCCTCGGTCCGTGAGTTGATGGCCGAAGCAGGCCCTGTCGGACGAAGGCTCGATTTCCTGTGTCAGGAGTTGAACCGCGAGGCCAACACCATTTGTTCAAAGGCCCATGATACATCGGTCACCCGTCTAGGTCTGGATATGAAAGCAACCGTAGAGCAATTTCGAGAGCAGGTGCAGAACATTGAATAGCGAAGTTTCACAACCGTTGGAGATCCCGCGCCGCGGTCTGATGCTGGTTTTGTCATCGCCGTCAGGGGCCGGTAAATCGACGATCTCACGAGCATTATTGGCAAAACATGATGATTTGACGATGTCTGTATCCGCGACGACCCGACCCATGCGCCCAGGAGAGGTGGAGGGAAAGGACTATATTTTTGTCGACACGGATACCTTCCAAAACATGATTAAGAAGCGAGAGTTCCTTGAGCATGCCAAGGTGTTTGATAACTACTATGGGACACCCCGCGGCCCGGTTGAGACATCGTTGAAGGCCGGAAAGGATGTGTTGTTCGACGTCGACTGGCAGGGCACACAGCAGCTGAGACAAAATGCCCGTGATGATCTTGTCAGTATCTTTATTTTGCCACCGTCCATCGCAGAATTGGAAAGTCGTCTTTATTCGCGTGCCCAAGACAGCGCCGAAGTTGTGAAAGCGCGTATGAGCAAAGCGACTTCGGAAATGAGCCACTGGGCAGAGTATGATTATATCATCGTCAACGAGGATATTGACGAGAGTGTTGCGCAGGCAGAGGCGGTCTTGAAGGCGGAACGGTTACAGCGTGAACGCCAGGTTGGGATGCTCGATTTTTTGCGTGATATGGGCGTCAGTCAGTAGTCCTTAGAGAAGTCGCGCCAACGCGCAAAACTCTTCGATCGTCAGTTCCTCTGCCCGTTTGGTTTCGTCGATGCCAGCATCGCTGGGCTTCAAGCCAATTTGCTTCAACGAGCTTCTCAACATTTTGCGTCTCTGGCCGAACGCGGCTTGCGTCACTTTCTCTAGGTTTCGCATATTGGCCTCGGCCAGCGGTTGCACCCGCGGCACAAGCTCAATAACCGACGACTCCACCTTTGGCGGTGGGGTGAACGCCCGACGGTCGACAGTGAATAGCGGACGTGCCTCGCACAACCATTGTGAGATGACCGCCAATCGTCCGAACCCAGAAGAACGCGGTTCGGCGACAATGCGATCCGCAACTTCCTTTTGAAACATGAGCACCATGCGCTCGATATGTGTCAGCGACGACAGCCATTTGATCAGCAATGCCGTGCCAATATTGTATGGAAGGTTTGATATGAGGGTCACCGGTGTATCGGCAAGGCTGCTCAGTTCGAATGCCAATGCATCGGCCTCGACGACTGTCATCGGCACATCTGTCGCAGCGGCAAGTTGATGCATCACGTCGATGCAACGAGAATCCCGCTCGATCACATGCAACGATTTCGGTTGATGTGCCAGAATAGCCCGCGTCAATCCACCCGGTCCGGGGCCAATTTCGACGACATGTTTGTTTTCTAAAGCACCGGCACCTCGCGCGATCTTGTCGGTCAGATTACCGTCCAATAAAAAGTGCTGCCCGAGAGATTTGCGGGCGTTTAGCCCGTAATCGCGAATGATCTCTCGCAGCGGCGGCAAATCAGCAAGATCAGCCATCGTGCGCTTCTGACCCACGTTGGCGGAGCGACGCAATCTCGTGGGCCATCTCGATGGCCGCCAGCAGACTGGTTGGATCAGCAATACCTCTGTCAGCGATATCAAGTGCCGTGCCATGATCGGGCGATGTGCGGACTATTGATAACCCCAAAGTGACATTCACAGCGTGATCAAAGTCGAGGGCTTTGATGGGGATCAAGGCCTGATCATGGTACATGCAAATCGCAGCGTCATAGGTATCGCGTGCGCGTGCGGTGAACAGCGCGTCCGGCGGCACTGGGCCAATAATATCTGCCGTACCAAGTGCGCGGAGTTCATCTATTGCAGGTTGGATCGTAACAACCTCGTCATCGCCCAATGTATTGTTCTCGCCAGCATGAGGGTTCAGACCGGCGATCGCGAGCCGTGGGCGCGTAATATTAAAGTCCCGCCTGAGCGCTGTGATCGTGATCATCGATTTTTCTACGATCATTGCTGACGTCAAGGTTTCCAAAGCTTTCCGGAGTGGGACGTGCACTGTTACAGGCACAACACGGAGCATCGGCGAGGCCAGCATCATTACAGGTATAGTGCCGGGGGCATCAAGGTGCGCCAAGTATTCCGTGTGCCCTGGATGGGGAAAATTGGCTTGGTATAGTGCCTCTTTTTGGAGGGGATTGGTGACAACGGCTGATGCTTGGCCATTGTAGGTGTACTCGAAAGCTCGCTTGATCGATTCAATGACGCCATTGGCATTGTTCGGATCAGGTTTGCCAGGGCTCGCACGAACCGCATTGTGCAGTGGGATCACTGGCAATGCGTCTTCGAAAACGGATACGCATTCAGACGGGTCAGATATTGTCGTGATATCGACGCCTAGTCCGAACCTTGATGATATATCGCGCAATCGATCTGGTGCGTCGATGACGAAGAATGGCCTTTGGTTATGTCGTTCTGATTGCCATGCTTTGAGGGATAACTCGCCCCCGATCCCAGATGGTTCGCCCATCGTCACTACGCATGGTCGTTTTTTATCCATGGGATATCTCAACCGAAATCAAAGTCTAATTTCGATAAAGGCTTCGCGGCGAAGTTTGTCTTCATGTTGTTTGGCCAATCGTCCTAGCCGTTCATTCAAAAGTCTAGAGCGGATCTCGTTACGTGCCTGCTCTACCGGGTCGGATCCCTGTTCAGTCTCGCGAGAGCAAACCATAAGAACGATAACGCCATCGGCAGTACGCATCGGTTGGCTAACTTGATTGGCCTGAAGTGGAGCAACCATTTCTTGAATCTGGGGACTGAGTTGAGAAAGCTCAAATGTGCCCAATAACCCTGATTTTGGACTTCCCGATGCTTTACTTATGGACTCAAACTCCGTGCACTGGCTGATCCCCTGAGACAACTGCCGCGCCTGGTCCGTTGTGGCTGCAATGGTCGCTGCGCCGGCGCCTTCGGGAACTGCGAGATGCAGCTGCTGAAGTACAACTTGGACCGTTGGCGGTTCAGCGGATAGTCCTTCTGCTGTCCGTTGTTCCTGCAATAGGACGATATAAACACCATCGTCTGTCGCGACGGGAGAAGAAATCTGACCTGGTGACAATTGTTTGACGACAGGACCCAATATCGAGCCCAGTTCGTTTTCCATGTTCCAGCCCAGATCGCCGCCGCGTTGTGCGCTGATGGACTGAGAGAAATTGCGCGCTAACTCAGGCCAACTTGCGCCAGCGCCCAGTTGAGAGTGAATCTGTAGCGCGACACTCTCGACCTCGCTGCGTGATTTATCATCATAGACCAGAAAGATTTCTGAAACGCGATATTCAGGTTGGCCCGACTCCGCGCGCATTTGTTCGATAATATCATCTATCTCTTGATCGGATACACTGATGAGTCCTCTGAACAAGGTTTGCACGACGGTAACCCATGCAGCCTCGGCTCGAATTTGGTCTTTCAGGGTTAAGGGATCAATGCCACGGGATGAGAGAAATCTCTCCATGCCACCATTTGGCATATTGGCGCGCTTCTCCATGCGAGCGACTTCGCGCTGGATACTCTCTTCAGGGATCTCCAGTTCTAGGCGCTCAGCTTCTTGAAAATGCAGTTTTTCAAGGATCAACCGGCGAAGTACATCGGGTGCTATTCGTTGTTGAGTCTGTTGATTCCGCTGAAGGTTAGAAAACGCGATAACCAATTCTACACGTTGTGATAGGTCATAGATGGAAATGACATCATCGTTGACCACGGCGGCGATATTTAATGTGTTTTGGGAATGGCTGACATTATTGGTTGTAAAAATGCAGGCAAATAGGACAGCAATCGAAAATGCCAACTTGATCATTTGTTTGTCTCGTAAACGGGCGATAACTGCCATCACTAAACTCGCACAGCCGGTTCGTCTAAAATACATCGGTCGTAAATTCACCGAGAGTTTTGAGCACGATCGTAAATATTACACGGTCTTCTGGGCGCAAATCTCGATCTTCAAAGAATGACCGTGTTAATTGAGATGTGAACTTAACACACTCGTCTTCGTAAACAACTTGAAGGCCAAGTGACCTTAAATCGGAGTCTTCGACGTCGTATAGCGAGGAGAAATTAGAACTTATGTACTTGTTGATTTGAGAAGATAGAGACGCGTTTAACTCTTCTCGGCCCTCAAACTCGCTGCCTGGTTGCTGTCCAATAAAGATATAACTTGCGGACGCCTGCAAAGCGGAAGGACCGACGGTCCCCGTCAACTCGTTTCGCTGAACCTCCATATCATCCGATGACAGTTGCGTACGATACGTGATATCTGCAAACTGGTTCGGCCTGAAGTGGACGCGACCAATAATATCGGAGAATTTTTCATCCAACCCACTTCCGGGGCCAAAGTTAGAGTCTTCGCGGGGTCTATAAGCTTGTCCGAGGAAGAAACTAGCGCTTCCGTCGTTTTTGCCCGTCACGATCCAGTTCATACCGTAGCTGACACGCATGCCACCTTCGATACGATCTATGCCATCAAAGAGGTTGTCGCTCAGAAGATTGGTTTCATCAAACTCAATCTCCGGACTATCCTCGTTCGGAATGAGGGTCGTATTGCCAACATTTGGTGCCGCGACGAATTTCACGATTGGCTCAATTGTATTGTTAAACGTTGTTCCTGGGCGAACTAGTGGCAAGCGCCAGGAAAGGGAGGCGCGGGGTAACACTCGTCCCGCAAGTCCTGTAAATTCGCTACCATCATCTTTGGATAAGTTGGAAGTATGGTATGCATCTGCTGCAAGAGAGACAGATGCGTTGTACAGTTCGCCATAGTTCCCTCGGAACGGCCGGTCCCAACGAGGGCGCAGAGATATCCGCCTTGTGCTGACGTCATCACCTCCCCGCATCAAGTTTAGGGCGTTGAAATCAAAAGATGCGAAGCCGCCCAATCGATCACGATTGCCGACATAGTTGAAGTCGTAGATTGGTAATATGATCGGGGAATTCCGGCTTTCAGAATCACTTCGGAGATCAGTAAATGCGTATGCGTTTACAGATTGATAGTTTTTCCCTTTGAAACCTTCTAGGTATGCTCTGGATTCCAAAACGGAATCAGTATCGAAACCGTATCGGCGCGTGTACGTATCGTCTGATGCCGTTTCTACATTTAGGCCTGCACGCCAAGTATTGTTGATATGATACTCGGTTTCAAAGTCGATATAACCGCGTTCACTTTTATCAGGATCATCAACGACAAAGCTGCCATTTGCGCGGATGATGCCTTTCTCAAAATTCCGGTTATATTCTAAAATCGCGCCAGACCCGCCATCAGTCGTAATCAACGGGGTGATTGTCGCATCTTGATAATCATCAATTGCCCAGAAGTAGGGCGCTTGTATTCGAAAACCGAGTTCCGAAGAGCTTGAGAAGCTTGGCGCGAGTAATCCAGATCGACGTTTTACCGTTGGGTCGGGGTGGCTAAGGTAGGGCGTGTAGGCCACTGGCACACCAAAAACTTCAAGCCAAGCATCCCGATACTCGACCCGCTTTTCTTCGGTATTATGAATGACGCGAACAGCCTTTAATTGCCACAATGGAGATACTTCCGGGTCGTCCTCACACAAATTACAAGGTGAATAGACGGCGTTACTTACCTCTGTTTTTATGCCGTTGGAACGTCTCGCACCAGATCCCGCAACACGTGATCTGTCGGTCAAAACCAACCCGATGTTATAAATAACCCCATCTTTAAGGTCGCCTGTAATGTCGAAACGATCTCCAAGTAAGACTTCACCACTACTATCTGTGAGCGAAGCATTGCCCAGCGCTTGTACAATGTTAGTCTTTTGGTTGTACGTAACTTTATCTGCGATAAGAATGCGTTCGCCGTAGGTGATTTGGACATTTCCGCTGGCAGTGATCAGCCCCAATTCACGATCATAGGTCATCGAGTCTGCCGTTAAGTCGGCCGGTATGACGTCTTCGTTTTGATTGTTATTATTTGGTTCAGCAAATAAGCCCGAAGATGGTGAAAAGACCCCCTTGGAGGGTTGTTCGCGAACAAATCTTGGACCTTTTGCCTGTTTGTCCACATGCGTGGCCGCAGGTTGCTCTGAAACGCGGCTCGGCTCTGTTGGAAGCGGCGTAGAAGCAGGTCGGGTCTTTTGCGGTAAAACGGGCCTCGTAGGCGCTCGCCGACTTGGATCGTTGAAGAGGGTTCCGAGCGGACGGCTGTCATCTGTTTGTGCCGTCCGTGCAGAGGGGAGAGCTGACGGTGTATTGGTTTGTCGGCGTGGGGTCTGAGTCCAACCCTGTGGCAGCACGGACGAACTTGCTGGTGCCGATGCTGGAATATTGATCAATGAACCCAGTGGGCGTGACGACGTTGAATTTGTCGCTGCCGAGACGGCATCCATTGCTGAACGGGTCGTATTTGTGCTTGCGCTGGGGCTCGGCAGCACGGAACCAACACGCGTTTGAGTTTCTGCTGTTGGGGTAATCAAGACCCCAAGTGGGCGTGCAGATTGTTGCGCCATCGCAGAGGAAGGTACCATGCCTG
Organism: Rhodospirillales bacterium; assembly: GCA_965659695.1. Lineage (GTDB taxonomy): Bacteria > Pseudomonadota > Alphaproteobacteria > Rhodospirillales > Casp-alpha2 > UBA4479. The sequence goes on along the minus strand of CBFHXC010000029.1, from coordinate 2,245 downwards.
CGATGGGCAGCGCTATAAGGGCCAGTGCGGGAATAATACGTCGAACCCGCACCTTATCCATCCTCTAAGTGAAGTAGCATGCCTAATCCCAGTAGCGTCGCGATGCCTGACGGCGTCCATGCTGCCAGGGTCACAGGGATACTATCGGAAAGACCCAGCGCGTAAACGACATCGGAGAAAAAATATAGCAAAAACCCTGTCAGAACGCCCATTGAAATAATAAAAGTCGTGCCGCCGCGTCGTGATGATTGTCGCAGAGTAAATGTGGCTGCGATCAGAACCATCGCGCACATCAGTAATGGCGAAGCTAGTAGGGTGTTCAGGTGAAGACGATGGCGCACGGCAGAAAAGCCAGCTTCTTCCAATGTTTGAATAAAATCGGATAAATCCCAAAAAGACATGGTTTCAGGAGACGCAAAACTATCTTGAATCTTATTCAGGGTCAGGTCCGTTTCTAGCCAATATTCCTCAAACCTCCCGGCGGGCTCTTCGGGTTTTTGTATTTTGACGTCTTTGAGGTACCAAAAACCATCTTCCAGGCGGGCGTATGATGCATCCAGACGTTCATGAAAAGTATCAGACCCTTCATAGACGAATATGACGACGTCAGACAATTCGACGTCCGCGCCCTGCTGCAAAATGGAATTCGCGTGCACCACTGATTGGCCAAGTGAATTCGCTTGGCGAAGCCACAAGCCAGAAGCTGAAACTGCAAGACTGTTTGATTGTCCCTTTAAATGGGTGGCCTCTAGGCGTTCAAACTTGCTCAACATAGACGATGCAATGGGGTTGATGACTGTCACATGGAAACCACCCAGCAATACGGCGAGGAACAAAACCGGGAACAGGAACTGCCATGCAGAAACACCTGCGGCCCGCGTAATAACCAGTTCGTGTGTCCTCGCCAACCGCCACAATGCCGTCATGCCGCCAAATAATACGGCAAAAGGGAAGGTCTCCTGGCCCAATTGAGGAAGTCGGAAAATCGCCATTTCCATGACGTTCGCAAACGACACATCAGGCTTTGAAGAGGCGCGCCGCAACAATTCAATGCTGTCGAAAAGCAGAACCAACAAAAGGAACATGCTGAAACACGCGAGAAAGCAGACGAGAAAATGGCGCCCAACATAGACAGAAAGTGTCGGAGAGAGTCTCATGCCTCGGCCGCCTTGAATCGCTCGCGGTGTTTTCGGGCTGCGTTTTTGGATGTTTTAGGGTGACAGGTCAGCATAAAGGTGCCGATGAGAATGGGCAGTAACGCCAGCGCATAAAGGGTGGGCACAAGAGCAAGATTCTTAGCAATGATATTCTCCAATCCCAACGCGGCCCCTTGGAGAGAAATCATGATCACCACAGCTGTGACGATTCTGAGCGTTTGGCTCCGTCGTGTAATAGGGCCGTACAGGAGGCAGGCCAGTCCGGCCATCGCAAATCCAAAGCCGAGTAGAGGCGAGACGATGCGTTTGTGCAGCTCAACCTTGTATTTTCCATAGTCCTGTTCGCTGATGCCCTGTGCGTCCTCCAGATATATCAACTCCATCATCGAGCGCTCGCGCGGCTCTCGATAGCGATTACTTAGGCTTTCACGGGTATTTGGAATCTCAAAAACGTTGCGGTCAAAGTAAAGTATTGAGAGCTTGTCATTGTCATCCAAGGTTTGACGATTGCCATTAAACATCACAACGCGTGCGCCGGTTTCGGACTCAACCAGTGCGCCACGTTCCGACATGATGGTTTCTGGGGATTCTGGATTTCTCTTGTCATGCACGAGGATGCCCAACAATTGCCCATCGGATGTGCGCTCACGGATGTAAACCGTCATGCCTCGTGTGACTTGGTTAAAAGCGCCTTCTCTCAAGACTAAGGCGGCGAGAGAATTTCTAGCTTCCCACTGGATCAGGCGGAATGACTTGTAGGATTCTGGGAGAATATAAAAATTCAGCACATATCCCAAGCCCATGGTCATCAAAATCATCACCAGCGCGGGTTTGGCGAGACCAAATTGGCCCACCCCAGCCGCGCGCATGACCACTAGTTCCCGGTCGGTGACCATTTTCGAATACACAAACACAACCACCGCAAATAATGCAATGGGAAGGATAACAGTCAGGAAATTAGGCAGTAAAAGCATTGTCATATAGACGAACGTGCTGGCGCCCAAACCGCGGTTCACAATCATTTCGACAAAGCGCAATGACTGGGAAAGCCAAATGATGCAGGTCAAGCCAGCCCCGACCAGCACGAG
>CBFHXC010000028.1:11807-33522 GCA_965659695.1 Rhodospirillales bacterium | reverse complement strand
TCGACAATATTTTCCAAGAAACTTTATTCCCAGGAATTACGCCAAATATTAGATCATTTCTTATTTTAGGTCAGAAATAATGACTTATTGTGGTGAGAACAATTAGTCACTACGTTTTTCCTACGGGAGGAAAACATCATCATGGGCCTTATTCGGACAACGTTAGACGATAAATACACGCTTGAACGTGGCCGGGTCTTTATGACGGGAACACAGGCGCTGGTTCGGCTGACGCTGATGCAAAAAGCCCGTGACCGCGCCAATGGCCTAAATACCGCCGGGTTCGTCACCGGGTATCGTGGATCCCCGCTGGGCGCATTGGATCAAGAGTTTGGCATCGCCAAACATCACCTGGACGCCAATGATGTAAAATTCCAACCCGCTGTAAACGAAGACATGGCTGCCACCGCACTGTGGGGCACGCAACAGGTGAACATGTTCGAAGGGGCCAAACACGATGGCGTGTTCGGCATTTGGTACGGCAAAGGACCAGGCGTTGATCGAACAGGCGATGTGTTTCGCCACGCAAATTTAGCCGGCACTGCGCCACTGGGGGGTGTCCTGGCCTTGGCAGGAGATGACCCAGCCTGCAAATCATCGACAGTACCAAGCCAAAGCGAATACGCGTTTATGGACGTCATGATCCCGTTCCTGCATCCGGCCAACGTCGGCGAGATATTGCAGCTGGGATTGCTGGGCTTTGAGATGTCCCGCTATTCCGGGCTTTGGGTTGGCCTGAAGTGCATCACGGACAATATCGACACGTCAGCATCTGTGGAGATCGGTCCGGAGTTGCTGGAGCACAAGCTACCCGATGATTTCAATGTGCCCGAAGGGGGGCTCCACATCCGCTGGCCAGACCCGCCACTTGATCAGGAGATGCGCCTGCATCAACACAAGATCCATGCAGCCCTTGCGTTTGCGCGTGCAAACAATTTGAATCGCGTGACGCTTGATAGCCCCAAGGCTCGCCTAGGGATTTGCGCCACCGGCAAATCCTATATGGATGTGCTGCAAGCCCTGGAAGATTTGGGGATCGACGAAAAACAAGCAGCCGACATAGGCATCCGACTTTTCAAAATCACCATGCCCTGGCCCTTGGAAAAAGAGTCTGCCCGCATGTTCGCCGAGGGTCTGGAGGAAATCCTGGTCGTCGAGGAAAAGCGTGCGGTCATCGAAAATCAATTGAAAGAGCAGTTGTACAACTGGCGCGAAGATGTTCGCCCACGCGTTGTCGGCAAAAATGATGAAAGCGGCAAATGGATACTACCATCCGCAGGCGAATTGACTCCCGCCGGTATTGCCCGCGCCATCGCCAACCGCATTTCCAAGTTTCACACATCCGACAAAATCGAAGATCGATTAAGGTTCCTGGATGCCAAGGAACAGACCTTGGCGTCAGAACGGCCCGATATGAAACGCATTCCATATTTCTGTTCGGGATGCCCGCACAATACATCGACCAAAGTGCCCGAGGGATCGCGCGCTGCCGCGGGGATCGGCTGTCATTACATGACGATCTGGATGGATCGGGATACCGAGACCTTTACCCATATGGGTGGTGAGGGTGCCAACTGGATCGGGCAAGCTCCGTTTACGCACACCGATCATATCTTCACCAACATTGGCGATGGCACATATTTCCATTCTGGCCTGATGGCGATCCGGGCAGCTGTCGCGTCCGGCGTAAACATTACGTATAAAATTCTGTACAATGATGCCGTCGCCATGACAGGAGGCCAGTCCCATGATGGGAACCTGAATCCTGCCATTATCGCCCAACAAATCCGCGCCGAAGGCGTTGACCACATCGTGGTCGTCACCGACGAGCCTGATAAATATCCACTGAATTATGGCTTCCCCAGCGGGATCGATATTCATCACCGCGACAAGCTGGATGAAATTCAACGCGACATTCGCCACGTAAAAGGCACGTCCGCGATCATTTACGATCAGACCTGCGCGGCCGAAAAACGTCGCCGCCGGAAACGCGGCACCTTCCCCGACCCAGCGAAGCGTATCTTCATCAATGAAGCCGTGTGCGAAGGCTGCGGCGATTGTGGTATCGCGTCGAACTGCGTGTCAGTCACACCCAAAGAAACAGAGTTGGGCCGCAAGCGCGAGATTGATCAGTCATCATGCAACAAGGATTTTTCCTGTGTAAACGGCTTCTGCCCAAGCTTTGTCACCGTCGAGGGTGCAGGCGTCCGCAAACCCAAGCCGATGGGTGACGTCCCCTTCCCCGCTTTACCCCATCCCGAGATCAAAGCGCTATCAGAACCCTATGACGTCGTGTTGACGGGCATTGGTGGCACCGGTGTTGTGACCATCGGCGCGATACTTGGTATGGCCGCACATCTAGAACAAAAAGGCATATCGATATTGGATGTTGCTGGATTGGCACAGAAAAACGGGATGGTGTATTCACACCTGCGCTTTGCGCCGGAACCATCAGATATCAATGCCGTGCGCATATCGGCAGGTGGCGCGGATTTGTTGCTGGGCTGTGATCTTGTCACCGCAGGTGATGCTGAAACGCTGGCCAAACTACGCGCAGGTAATACCAAAGGCGTGGTCAACGATCACCGGACCATGACCGCAGATTTCACCTGTGCTCCAGATATGCCCTTCCCAGAAGATGGTTTTAAAAAGGCCTTACAGGATGAGGCTGGCGACGACGCCATTAAGTTCTTTGATGCGACAAAGATGGCCGAGAAAATTTTGGGCAACACCATTGGCGCGAACATGATGATTGTCGGTTATGCCTATCAACAGGGTTTGATGCCGGTTTCCGAAGACGCTATCCATCGGGCCATTGAACTGAATGGTGTGGCTGTCGAATTCAACAAACAGGCGTTTCTGTGGGGACGGCGGGCAGCCCATGACATGGAAAGAGTCGAAAAGTTGATAGGCGGCGCGCCGCAAAAGTCAGTACCGTTCGAATTGGATGCCTTTATTCAACGGCGAATTGCCGATTTAACGGCCTATCAAAACGCAGCATATGCAGATCGATACGCCGAACGCATCAATCACATTGTGGCGCTTGAGAAAAACATGATGCCTGGCGAAGCACGTTTATCCGAGGCCGTCGCCAGAAGTCTTTATAAGTTGATGGCGTACAAAGATGAATACGAGGTCGCGCGGCTTTATACTGATGGTGCTTTTGGTGAGGCCATTCGCAATAACTTCGAAGGTGGCGGCACGATCAAATTACATCTAGCCCCGCCGTTGATTGCGGAAAAGGACCCCAACACAGGTCACTTAAAAAAGCGTATGTACGGGCCCTGGATGCTCTCTGCATTTTCTCTGTTGAAGAACTTCAAAGGGCTTCGCGGCACCGCATTTGATCCGTTTGGGTACACTGAAGAGCGTAAGATGGAACGCGCATTGATCAGCGAGTACGAAGATTTGTTATCGGAAATTGAAGGTTCCCTTAATGCCGATAATTACGATCTGGCGGTTCAACTTGCGGCATTGCCGATGAAGATGCGTGGCTTTGGTAACGTCAAAGACGCAAACGTCAAAAAAGCCAAGGCAGAATGGCAGGACTTGTTGGCAGCGTTTCGCGATCAAGACCATACATCCATCGCCGCAGAATAGCGCTACATTTTCAAATACCAGATCAGCAGCGGTAAAATCGGGAATGCCAATAGGGTTGAGATAACAACCGCACCGGCGACGGGTTTCCCTTCTTTGCCATAGGTCTCTGCCAACAAAAATGTGATCACGGCAACCGGCATAGAGCACATGATGATCACGACGGCGCGCGCTTCGCCCGACAGCCCCATCATGGCAGCGACGCCGAATCCTGCGCCCACCCCCAGCAACAATCTAGCCACCGCGATGATTGAACTCTTTTGGAAATCCTCGATCTTCAGTCGCGCTAACGACACGCCCAACGTGATCAACATCAGGGGAATTGTGAAATTGCCCAACAACTTGGTCGTGTTTTCTGCAATCTCCGGAACGGGCACGTCCGATAATAAGAAAAATACAGAAAACCCAGCCGCATAAATGAACGGCTGGCGCAAGACGTCGGCAGGGCTGTGCTTGTTCGAGACAATGGGAATGCCGACTGTCACCAACAACAATACATTGACGACAAAGTAGGCGATGCCAAGCGCCAATCCTTGTTCACCAAATGCCAACAAACACAACGGCAGGCCCATATTCCCAGTATTTGCGAAAGCGATGGGATTGAGAAAAGTTTGTGGCGGCATCTTTAAGAATCGCAAGATCACCCAGCCGACAGCCAAAAATGTCACTGTCGATAGCAACGCCGCCAATCCCATTTGGAAAAATTGCTGCCTGTCGATTTCTACGCTGACGATGGTCGAAAACACCAAAGACGGCACACCGACATTTGTGACCAAACGTGTCACCATCCCTGTATCAAAGGGGCCACCGCGCTTGGCCCATATAAAACCGATCAAGGCACAAATGGCGACCGGCGAAACGACACCGAAAATGATACCAACCACTTCGTTGATCATGAGCGTCTGCGTCCCATGCGCAAGGTCTCAAGCGAATACACGGCCAACGCACACCAAATCAGCGCAAAGGTTACCTTGTGTGCGTCCGTGAAAACTTCGCCATAGACAGCCACAGCCAAAATGAATTGCATTGTTGGTGCCATGTACTGAAAAAACCCCAGTGTTGCATAACGCAAGCGTTTCGCGGCCATCGTAAAGAAAATCAAGGGCGCTGCTGTGATCACGCCCGAGGCCATGATCAACAAATCAAACGCGAGCGTGGTCGTGCCAAAAATTCCAACCCCCTGATAATTTAGAAAGATCAAATAGCCAAGTGCGAGCGGCGCAAACAACAGACTTTCAATGAAAAAGCCAACGGCAGCACCCACCGGTACGGTCTTTCGAACATATCCATAAAAGCCGAATAGTAGGGCTAAACATACTGCGATCCAGGGCGGGTTGCCACCAAGCACGGCCATGTAAGTGACACCACTGACCGCAAGCGCAACAGCGACCCATTGGCCTTTGGACAATCGCTCACGCAAGAACACAACGCCCAGGACCACGTTCACAATCGGGTTCATGTAATAACCCAGACTACCCTGTAAGATATGCCCGTTGGCTACAGCCCAAATGAATAAGATAAAATTGCCGTAGAGCAACGTGGCCGAGAGCAGCAGCCATTTCATCGACTGGGCGTTCATCAGAACGACCGCAATATCCTTGGCCCGCCCCAGCGCGATGATGACACCGCCGACCGCGACCACCGACCACACAATTCGATGGGACATGATTTCCCATGGCTGAACGATGGCCGTTGCTTTGAAATAGGCGGGTAAAACGCCCCAAACACCGAACGCCGCGATCGCGCACAAACTACCGATAAGCGCATCGCGATTAAAGTTGGTGGTTTGCGACCCCTCCCCCCCTTGGGGATCACGTGTCATAGGCTTTGGCTACTCGACCCAGGCAATGCGCAAAATATTTGTGGCACCCGGCGTCCCAAAGGGCACCCCTGCGGTGATCACCAATGGATCTCCGGGTTCTGCAAAACCCTCAGTTTTGGCAGCGTGTATGGCCTTTGAAACCATTTCACCGAACGTATGGCAGTCTTCAGTTAGCACAGAATGCACGCCCCAGATCAACGCACTTCTTCGTGCCGTATCAATCCGAGGCGTCAGACCCAGGATCGGCACAACGGGACGCTCTCGAGCGGCCCGAAGCGTGGTCGATCCTGTGGTCGAGAACGTGACAACCGCCGCCGCAGAAATCGTGTCTGCCACTTGGCGCGCTGCCGCTGTAATAGCATCTGCTGCTGTTGCCTCTGGCGCGCGGCGTTCTGTGTTTCGCATATCACGGTAGTGTGGGTCGTGCTCGACCTTGGTGATGATGCGTTCCATCATTGAGACACTCTCGACCGTGTATTCGCCGACTGCCGTTTCCGCAGAAAGCATGACAGCGTCGGCCCCATCATAAATCGCGGTGGCCACGTCTGATGCTTCTGCCCGTGTCGGCGTTGGTGCATTGATCATGCTATCCAGCATCTGTGTCGCAACAATCACAGGCTTTCCGACTTCCCGACATTTGCGAATAATCAACTTTTGCAGACCAGGCACATCTTCGGGTGGCACTTCAACGCCGAGATCCCCGCGTGCCACCATGACACCGTCTGACAGATCAATGATTTCATCCAAACGGGTCAGTGCTTGTGGCTTTTCTAGTTTAGTAATTATGGGTGCACGGCCTGCGATCCAACGTTTTGCTTCGGCAATATCTTCGGGCCGCTGTACAAAGCTGAGGGCAATGAAATCAACACCTAGTTCCAAACCAAAACGCAGATCACTTAAATCCTTTTCAGTCAAAGATGACACGTTCAGGACCACGTCCGGTACATTCAGCCCTTTATGATTGGATAGTTTTCCACCGATGACGACTTCAGTCTCCGCCCAATCGCTACCGTGCTCAAGTACCTTTAATTGAAGCCGACCGTCATCCAACAACAGGTTCGTATTTGGCTCTAGTGCGGCAAAAACTTCGGGGTGAGGTAAACTCGCCTTTTCGGCGGTGCCCAAGCATTCTTCAGCAACCAACCTCAGCTTTTCTCCGGTAACCAGTTCGACGCCATCATTCTCAAACTTGCCCACCCGCAGTTTGGGACCCTGAAGGTCGAGCAGAATGGCAACGCTGTGGTCATATTTTTGCTCGAGCCCACGCAGTATATTAAAGCGCTCTCGATGACCCTCGTGGTCGCCATGTGAAAAATTCATACGGAACACGTCGACGCCCGCCTCAAACAACGCAGAAATTTCTTCCTCGCTGCTACTTGCCGGACCTAAAGTCGCGACAATTTTTGCATTTCTATCTCTTCTCATGTGATCAATCTAAGGAAAGCGCGAATGGGGGTAAAGCTCGGACGTGTTAAGGTTATAGAACAACATTTACATCTAAAATGCACAAGCCTACCGTTGTTGAGGCGAGTCGGTTGCTCAGACGCATTAAAAGGGCCCAAGGCCAAATGAGGTCACATGGCTGGTAACATTTTTTCACGTGCATTGCTGTCCATCTTTATGGACAAAAGCGCACGCCAAAAACTCGACGCCATCAATGAAGTTAAGGCAGGTAAAACTATAAAAGGTGCCAAAAAGCCTGCCTCGCCGAATAAAGAAACAGCAGACCTTGTAGACGATGTCTTACCCGACACACTTATTCAGCAAGCCATCGGAGAGGCCCAAGAAGAACTTGATCGCAAGAAGCGATTGCCACCAGACCGTCAGGTATTGATCGAACAAGCGCTATCAATTCACGATCAACAATCTAAAATCCTTGATGAGTTGCCCAAAGAACAGCGCGAAAAACTGATGGTGATGGCACTACATGCATTTGGCGAGCTTGATGATAAAGGCGCGCCAAAGACTCCCAAGAAAAAAGCCAAACGCAAAAAACCGTGACCGACACGCAACGAATTATCGCTGGTATTTCAGATGGACAAAGACGTGCGCTCGGCCGTTTGATCACCTTGATTGAGTCGACTCGTCTCGACCATCGAGAAGACGCCCTTAGTGTCATCAATCAGTTGCCAACACCACCACGCCCGACCATTCGTATCGGCATATCTGGCGTGCCAGGGGTTGGAAAATCTTCTTTCATCGAAGCGTTTGGCCTGCATGTGATCGAACAAGGCCATCGGGTAGCAGTGTTGGCCGTCGACCCATCAAGCCCCAAGACGGGTGGTTCTATTTTAGGTGATAAAACCCGGATGGAGCAGCTGGCACGGAACAATGATGCATTTATTCGCCCCACCCCGTCGGCGGGCAGTTTGGGGGGCGTTGCACGACGCACGCGCGAGACAATCTTGGCCGTAGAGGCCGCGGACTTTGATGTTGTGTTAGTGGAAACCGTCGGTGTTGGGCAGTCGGAGTACGCCGTGGCCGACCTCGTGGATATGTTTGTTTTGCTGGTCGCACCCGGCGGCGGGGACGATCTACAAGGCATCAAAAAGGGCATCGTCGAGATGGCAGATCTGATCGTTGTTACCAAGTGCGATGGCGATCTGATTCCTGCCGCGAACCGGGCTTTTCAGGACTACAGGTCAGCTTTGCATATGCTGAACCCTGGCACCTCTGGTTGGGCACCCAAGGTTCTAAGAACCTCAGCCCACTCCGCAGAGGGCTTGGAGGACGTTTGGACAGCCATCACAGATTTCCAAACGATCATGAATGATTCAGGCGCACTCCAGGCCAAAAGAGCTGACCAAGCCACGAGCTGGATGTGGGATGAAGTAACAAGCACACTGCTCAAACGCATCAAAACAGCCAGTGACAGTGTGAATTTTCTTGAAACCGCTGTTCGAAAAGGCGAGATGACACCATCAGAAGCCGCAAAAATAATTCTCAGCGATTTTGAAACCTAGGTCCCGATGGTCTAAAAGAAACTATGAGCAAATCAGATACCCTTAGCGTCCAAGATCGAGCCGCAGCGGTGATGTCCGAAATTGAGCGGGCCTTTGCCGAAATTTTGGATGCCACAGAACAATTTAGCCAGGTTGCTGACCAACTCGGCAACAAACCCCTTAATGCAAACACTAAAGCGAAAATGATCGTCAAAGTCCAAGATGCAAATGCGCGCATTGTCGCAATTTGTTCATCGCAAGATGTCATTCGTCAGCATATCGATTTCCTGGTCAAAGATCTTGGCAATCCTAGCCCAACCGCCGAACACATGACTGATGATGAAAAATTACTTGCGGGACCTCAGGTAGACGGGCAAGGGTTAAGTCAACAAGACATAGACGACATGTTTGACTAAAAATTTGATCTTTTAACTCTCTTTCAAATTAGGAGACCACGATGCGACGCTTTCTCGGAAGCCTCCTCTCAATTCTGGTAATAACACTTATGGTCAATACTGATGCCGCAGCGGCAGATCCTGAGAATATGATCTACTTGGAACTCAAAACCGGTCGCGTGGTCATTGAAACCCGCCCCGATATTGCGCCGAATCATGTCGCGCGAATCAAAGAATTGGTGCGTGAAGGCTTTTATGACGGATTGAAATTCCACCGGGTCATCAATGGTTTTATGGCGCAAACCGGCGATCCGAAAGGAAACGGAACGGGTGGGTCTGGCCAAAACATTGCAGCTGAGTTTTCCGATTTTGAAGGCTTCCATCGCGGCACCGTTGGCATGGCGCGCGCTCAAAGCCCGAACAGTGCAGACAGCCAATTTTTCATCATGTTTGACCGTGCGGAGTTCCTCGACAGCCAGTACACAATTTGGGGCGAAGTTATCGAAGGCATGGAACATGTCGATGCCATTAAAAAAGGCAGCGAGTCACGCAATGGCCAAGTCGATGACCCAGATACAATCATCAGCATGAAAGTCGCCACCGACGTAAAGTAGAGTCCTACTATCGTCTAGCGGACGAGTTCTCTCATGGCGTCTTCAAGACCGCTTAGGGTCAAGGAATACATTCGATCATCGACAAGATCACGGATCATGCTGATGGACTGGGTGTATTCCCAGTAATTTGGTTTTATCGGATTTATCCAGACGGTTTTCGGATAGACCTGCAACAGTCGTTGAACCCAAATCGCCCCAGGTTCTTCATTCCAGTGTTCCACACTACCGCCGGGCATGGCGATTTCGTATGGACTCATCGACGCATCGCCAACAATGATCACTTTGTAGTCATGAGGATATGTGTGCAGCACATCCCATGTCGGGACCGCATTGCTGTGGCGCCGGCGGTTATCACGCCACACATTCTCATATAGGCAATTGTGGAAGTAATAATACTCCATGTGCTTAAATTCGGACCGTGCAGCCGAGAACAATTCTTCCATAACCTGAATATGCGGGTTCATGGATCCGCCGACGTCGAAAAACAACAGCACCTTTGCCGCGTTGTGTTTTTCAGGCCGCATATGTATGTCTAGAAAGCCCTGCCGGGCTGTGCCGTTGATGGTGCTATCAAGGTCTAGCTCCGTCGGAGCACCTTCTCTCGCGAATTGGCGCAACCTACGCAACGCTACCTTAATGTTTCGTGTTCCCAATTCCAATGTGTCATCTAGGTTTTTGAATTCACGTTTGTCCCACACTTTGACAGCACTAAAATTACGATTTTCATTCTGCCCGATGCGCACACCTTCAGGGTTATAACCGTAAGCCCCAAACGGCGACGTCCCTGCCGTGCCAATCCATTTTGATCCACCTTGGTGACGTTTCTTTTGCTCCTCGAGACGTTTTTTCAACGTCTCCATCAACTTATCGAAACCTCCCATGGCCTCGATCTGTTGTTTTTCTTCCTCTGTCAGGATTTTCTCGGCAAGCTTTCTCAACCATTCTTCTGGAATCTCATGTTCCGCCCCCGCCTCACCTTCCTGCGGCTCTAAGCCTTTGAACACTGTTCCAAAGACACGATCAAATTTGTCCAGATTCCGTTCGTCTTTGACCAAAGCACTGCGGCTCAAATAATAAAAGCCTTCTAGATCAAATGCCGCATGACCCGATTCAACGGCTTCAATCAAGGTCAGGTACTCGCGCAAAGAACACGGGACATCTGCATCACGAAGTTGGAGGAAAAAATCAATAAACATTAGTCTGGATCCAGGTTCTTTTTACTGACTGTGACGTCCAAGGGCACTGCGGACCGTAGGTGCAAGTCGCGTTGTGAGAATGGGAATTCAATGCCGCCATCGTGATATGCATTCCAGACATTCAACAAAACATCAGAACGCACATTTGCCACACCTTTTTGAGGGTCTTCAATCCAAACGCGAAGCTCCAGTTCTACAGAGTCTGATCCAAAGTTCATCAGCCGACACACAGGTTTAGGGTTAAGCAGAACTCTGTCTATGCCAGTGGCTGCCTCAACCGCCAGTTCCATGGCCTTTGGTACATTTGATTCATAGGCAATCCCAATGGGTAGTTTCAGGCGGATCAGGCTATCGGAGTACGACCAGTTTTCGACGCGTTGGCTGATTAAGTCCTCGTTCGGAATCAGGTGCTCTGTCCCATCACGCGTGATAACGGAAACGTAGCGGGCACTGAGTCGATTGATCCAACCAAACGTGTCGTCTATCGCGATGACATCACCCGGTTTAACGGATTTATCCATGAGCAAAATCATGCCACTTACCAAGTTCGATATGACCTTCTGCAGACCAAACCCCAAACCAAGACCGATCGCTCCCCCGAACACGGCAAGGGCTGTCAGATCGACACCCATGCTCTCAAGGGCCGCAACAACGGCAACCACGATCAACAGAATGTGTAACAATTTGCCAAGTAAGACTCGCGCGGACGGAGACAGCGCGTTTGCCTGAGTCAGTGCGGTTTCCACTTGTCGGCTAATCGCGCCTGCCAACCACAAGAATACGGCCAGTACGACACCGGCTTTCAACAAACCCAAAACAGACAGTCGGATATCCCCTATGGAAAAAGCCATCGCATCAAGCGTCTCCATCGTGGCATCCAACAAGCCGACAATATTCAGGGCAGCGACCGACCACGTGATGATGGCAAGCGTCCTCGCCCAACCACGATTACGTATAAAACCGGATGCAAACCGAATAACGATCCACGCGGATAGCAGAGAGACAACAATCTCAATCAAAAGGCCCGGCGAGTTAGTAGCACGCGTTGCGAAGACCGAGAACCACTGAAGCACCAACCACACGATAGCAAAGCAAAGCGGGGAGATAGCTCGCATCGCAGGATGAAGCCAGCGCGGGCATTTTGGATTGGCTTGCAGTTGTTCAATAACTCGCGCAAGGCTGGGGGCCACCCACCGCGCAACCAGCAGGGCCAGTATAACAACGCCTGCTTGGACAGCAGTCGGCCATACAAGCACTTGATCAATGAACCATTGCCAGGCTTCTAAACCGAGAGTCTGGAGCTTTGCAGGGTCAAAAAACTCTTCCATTCTCTCGTCAGCTTTCTATAGAGTCAAAAACACGTTTCGTGGCGCGAGCTGCGGGTAGACATTGCCCACGATATCGTCGCATCATATCGTACACTTGCTCACACTCGGGAAAAGGATCGACTTATTCATCGACACTATCGCCATTCCCATCAACACGCTCATTTCTGGCCGACTTTATCTCGTGTTCTGGTAATCCTGTCGCTTGCGATAATGCTACTATCCAATCGTCAGCATGGACATCCATGATTTCATCATAATCGATCACACACCCACCATAGATTGCCGCAAGACCAAGGCCGTTTCTCAAAGATTGTACGTATTGTTGAGCATGAAAATCGGGTAACTGCGGATGCATATGACCAATACTTTTATAAAGCGGGGCAAATTTTCGATAACTCAGGATGACCGTCGGGGCATAACCAAGTCGTGCTGATAAATGAACGGCTGGGGCTAAATCTCCCTTCAGATATCTAGCCCTCGGAAGAAGTTCTTTGAGCGCCCTCTTAGCATTGTGTCGCGCCAGATCCCATTTCAATCTTGGCATTAATTGCATTGGTCTGAGTGCCCCGATTTCACTCATTTTGCGGAATTCTCTCACAATGGGGATCAATTTGGGATGCTCGAATGCGCCGCCCGTGGGGTCCCAGTTAGTTTGATCCAGACCATCAAAATCTGCGCCAGCATCATTCAATATACTCGCCAAAAGGCTGGACCCAGTTCGGCCAAGGGTAAGAATGAAAAATCGCCGTTTATCTTCCAAGCTTCTATCCTGATCTAGAAAATGGCAGGCTCTTTCCATATTAACATTAGGTCTGGCTCTCTCGTCGATTGAGGAACGCCAGTCTCTCAAGCATATGAACGTCCTGTTCGTTCTTCAAAAGCGCCCCATAAAGCGGAGGGATAAGGTCTTTCTTATCTCCTGAACGGAGCGCATCTGCTGGAATATCTTCGATCATCAGCAGCTTGATCCAATCCAGCAACTCTGATGTCGAGGGACGCTTTTTCAGGCCGGGCACATCGCGAAGCTCATAAAACACGGCCATCGCATCATTGACCAAACGCTTCTGCACATCGGGAAAATGCACGTCCACGATGGCACGCATAGTGTCCGTATCCGGAAATTTGATGTAGTGAAAAAAACACCGGCGCAGGAATGCATCCGGCAGTTCCTTTTCATTGTTCGACGTGATGATCACGACGGGGCGCTCTCGCGCTGAAATTGTTTCTTTGGTTTCGTAGACATGAAACTCCATTCGATCGAGTTCCAACAACAGGTCGTTCGGAAATTCGATATCAGCTTTGTCAATTTCGTCGATAAGCAAGACGGGGCGCACATCATTCTGGAACGCTTCCCAAAGCTTGCCCTTCACAATGTAATTGCTGATATCATTGACCCGCTCGTCGCCCAACTGACTGTCGCGCAAACGGGCGACAGCATCATACTCATAAAGTCCCTGCTGCGCTTTGGTCGTCGATTTGATATGCCACGTGATCAGTGGCGCCCCCAAAGACTTGGCAATTTCCTCGGCCAAGACGGTTTTTCCCGTACCCGGCTCGCCCTTCACCAATAGCGGGCGTTGCAGCCCCACCGCCGCATCAACGGCGACCTTTAAGTCCTCAGTAACGACGTAGTCTTTGGTCCCTTCGAAGCGTTGCATCATGTTCACCCTGTATTTCTAGTTACTCAGCCGGTTGCGGGTCAGGAGCGACACGAAAAATTTTGGTTTCGTTCCCGATCTGTGGGTCGCGCGGCACCATCATCGCCAAAATGAGGGAAACAATCGCCATCCCTGCGCCTGCCAAGAAAACATATGCGGGCGCGGTAAGCCAGATAATCCCGAACACGGCCGGAATAAAAATCGCCACGATATGAGAAATGGTGAAGCTCACCCCACTTGATGATGCGATGTCTGCGGGATCGGCAATTTTCTGAAAATACGTCTTGATCGCAATCGCCATCGCAAAGAACACATGATCCAGAATATACAATGTGACGCCCATCCAGGCTTCGGATGCAAAGGCGTATCCCGTGAAGACCAAGACCAAGCCGGTATATTCTATGATCAACATCCGTCGTTCACCGAATCGGGATATGTAACGACCAATTTTAGGGGCTAAGTATATCGTCAACGCCATGTTCGCCAGAAACATCAGGCTCATCTGCGCGGCTGAAAAACCAAACTTTTGGACCATCAAGAATCCTGCAAACACCACAAATATCTGTCGACGCGCGCCCGACATAAAGACAAGCGCGTACCACAACCAATACCGCTTACGCAGAATAATCTTTTTGGTTTGCTCGACAGAGGCTTCAAACCGTGGAAACCCAATCCAACAATACAGTGCAATCGCCGCCGTAACACCGCCCCCAATCATATAAACCCATTTTAGATCCCATCCGCCTTGATCAAGCATCAGATAAATGAGCCCAAACGAAATCAGTGCCGCGACCGAACGGGCACTGACGATTTTACCCATGACTTCAGGGGCATCCTTTTTATCGGTCCATTGAAGGGCAAGTGACTGATGTAGGCTTTCGAAATAGTGAAACCCGATGGACATGAATAATGTCGTGATCATCAGCCCCCAAAACGTCGGGTAAAAACCCGTGAAGATTGTACCCACGCCCAACAGGAATAACGAAAACAGTGTGAACGATTGTTCGCGCACCAACAAAAGCAAAAAGATGACAGTGAAACTCAGAAAACCAGGCACTTCTCGGAACGACTGAATATAGCCGACACCGTCACCGCCCAAGCCTGCTGAGTCGTGCGCAAAATTATTGAATAATGCCTGCCACGTCGAAAACGATATCGGCATCGCAATGGCGGTCAAAATCAGGAATGTCTCACGGCTTTTCCAGCCTTTCTTGAAGAAACCTTGGGATTTCATAAGTCGTTCTTTCGGAATAGTCAGTGCACGATGGCAGCTGTTTGGGACTTTACCAGCGCGCATTCACGACTAATATCCAATAAAATGACAATGAATAGCTCAAAACAGTCAGTTTCTGATGTGTCGATTTCGCCGGTCCTGCCGCCAATAGAAGGTGTCGATCATGGGCCGGGAGTCATCGTCGCGCGCGAGCGCGAATGCCCTGCGGATCATGTGATCGACTGGCATACGCATCAACGGGCTCAATTATTGTACGCCGTTCGCGGCATCATGCGCGTCACAACTGAAATTGGTGTCTGGGTCGTCCCCCCCCAACGGGCTGTATGGATTCCGCCCAGGATCGAGCATCATGTAAAAGCCCAAGGCACGCCGCTTTCACTGCGGTCCTTATATATTGATATCTCCCGGCGTCCTGACCTGCCCGAAGAATGCTGTGTGGTGATTGTCTCGCCACTGCTGCGCGAATTGGTTCTGGCAGCCATGAACATTACTGCCGACCCGCCAGAAAATACGCCAGATGGGCGGCTGCTGAATGTTTTGTTGGATCAAATTGAGGCCCTCCCCGCCGCCTCGCTTCATTTGCCGATGATCAAAGATAAACGGTTGCTGGCCCTCGCAAATGATCTGATGGAAGATCCAGGGAACACAAAAACACTGAGCGATTGGTCAACACATGTAGGTGCCAGCGAACGCACACTGGCGCGGATTTTCATCAAAGAAACTGGAATGACGTTCGGCCACTGGCGTCAGCAAGTGCGGCTCTTAGATGCATTGGCCAGACTGGCGCGTGGCGATAGCGTCACAGAAGTCGCGTATGATTCTGGATACGCGTCGCAAAGTGCTTTTATATCGATGTTTAAAAAAGCACTAGGGAAGACACCAAAGAAATACTTTGAAGACAACTGATCCCAACCTTTTAGTGCTCAATTGTCTGATAGTCAGTCTAGGTCTTGTATGTGTCAAAAACGGCGTTAAAGAATGTCTCTGAATCGCCGAGTGCCTCCTGGATGATTGAGATATAACTGGGCATTGGTGGCCAGATTCGGCCCTCTGTTTCGCTTTGCTGAAAAACAAGTTCGGCTTCAAACTTTTTGGCTACACGCTGCATTTTAATATTATTTGCCAGACACAACATGTTCACTAGCCCGACATAACGGTTCCGAGCAGTGATCAATAACCGGCCTAACAAGTCACTTCCGAGACCCGCATTCTGATACTTGGCTTCGACACTTAGGGCAATTTCGGCACCGTTTAAACTAGTTGGCCAATGCCAGACGAGTTCACCCACTCCACGCATTGTCCCCTTAACAAACGCACCGAAAACAATGCTTTCACGCCATGGACGGTTCGCACAAAGTTTCTGGATAACCTCTTTTTTGACGGGTCCAAAAAACCTTTTATTCCGGTCGTCAGGACTTAAGCGCAGAAAGTGTCTGACAATGGCCGGGTCATCTGTTTTCGACAATTTTCGGTATGAAACGGCCCCGGCAAGCGGCGCTTTTCGCCGCCCGAAACTATCGTCAGACTTGAGTTGAATAGTCATATCAGAGGCCTCTCTTTGTTCAGAGATCCTCCCAAATCATTAAGTCATAAGATACACTGGGAATGTTGCAGTGCAACATCAAACTTGAGACAAAATTGTGTCTCAGCCCGCAAGTGCGGCTTCTATGGCATCTAGTGCAGACTGACCGTTATTACCATCAGGGCCGCCGGCTTGCGCCATATCGGGGCGGCCACCGCCACCTTTACCGCCAACAGCCTCAGAGCCCACGCGCACTAGCGCGACAGCATCAACTGTCCCTGTGAGGTCATCCGTCACACCGACCACAAGAGATGCCTTCCCGTCGGAGTTGGAGACCACCGCGACAACGCCAGAACCGATCTGTTTCTTGATGTCATCTACCACGCTCTTGAGTTCACGCGCCGGCACACCATCAAGCAATCTCGGTGCGTATTTCATGCCGTTAACTTCTCGAGACACAGACTGACCGGTGGTCTCGCCACCGCCCATGGCCAACTTCTTGCGGGCCTCGGCTAACTCACGCTCAAGCTTCTTGCGCTCTTCTACCAATGCCTTCACACGAGCTGGTACATCGGCAGGCTGTGATTTCAATTCCGCGGCTGCCGCATTCAGCGCTTTTTCCGTTTCTGCAAAGTATGCACGCGCACCAGCACCCGTGACCGCTTCAATCCGTCGGACACCTGAACCCACTGCCGCCTCAGATATAATTTTAAAGACGCCAATATCACCTGTGCGACGCACGTGGGTGCCGCCACAAAGTTCAGTCGAGAAATAGCCATGGCCGTCTTTTTCACCCATGGAAACAACACGAACCTCGTCCCCATATTTTTCGCCAAATAGGGCGAGCGCCCCGGCCTCGACCGCTTCGTCTGGTGTCATCAATCGTGTGACCACCTGCTCGTTAACAGCGATTTGTTTGTTAACACCCAATTCCACATCGGCAATCTCGTCATCGTTCAACGCCTTAGGGTGGGAAATATCAAAGCGGAACCGATCTGGTGCGACCAAAGACCCTTTCTGCGAGATATGACCGCCCAGTCGACGGCGAAGGGCTTCGTGCAACAAATGCGTCGCGGAGTGGTTTGCCCGCAGGTTGCTGCGGCGGTCATGATCCACAACGAGTTTCAATTCATCACCGACATTGATCGTGCCGCTCTCGACCTTGCCCACATGCACGAACATGTCATCAACACGTTTTTGCGTATCGGCGATCGAGAGTTTGACCTCTTCGCCAGACATCACGCCCGCGTCACCCATTTGACCACCGCTTTCCCCATAGAATGGCGTCTGGTTCAAAATGACTGAAACTTCATCGCCAGCATTCGCGCTCTCGACACTTTTTCCATCGACAATCAGCGCGCGAACGAGACCTTCCGCACTTTCGGTGTCGTAGCCCAGGAAATCTGTGGCACCCGCTTCTTCGCGGACATCAAACCAAATCGCATCTGTTGCCGCGTCACCTGAGCCTGACCAAGCTTTGCGGGCTTCTTCGCGTTGACGTTTCATGGCCGCATCAAAGCCATCGCCATCAACGGCGATTTCGCGCGCTTTCAACGCATCTTGGGTCAAATCAAGCGGGAAGCCATACGTATCATAAAGCTTGAAGGCCGTTTCACCATCCAAGGTGTCGCCTGCAGCCATATCACCCGTGGCGTCATCAAGTAACTTCAGACCGCGTTCCAACAACTGCTTAAAGCGGGTTTCTTCCAGATTGAGCGTTTCAGTGATCAACGCTTCACCACGCTTAAGGTCAGGATAGGCATCGCCCATTTCGGTGACAAGCGCTGGCACCAATCGATACATCAACGGATCCGTGCAACCGATCATGTGCGCGTGCCGCATAGCACGGCGCATAATCCGACGCAAAACGTAGCCGCGCCCTTCGTTCGACGGCAACACGCCATCTGAAATCAAAAACGCACTGGCCCGTAGATGATCTGCGATCACTCGGTGCGAGACACTGTCAGCCGCAACGCCCGATGCTTCAGATGATGCGCGGATCAATGCCTGCATCATGTCGATTTCGTAGTTATCGTGCGTGCCCTGCATCACAGCTGCGATGCGCTCTAGACCCATACCGGTATCAATTGACGGTTTGGGCAAATCAACACGCTCGTCAACAGTCAGTTGCTCGAACTGCATGAATACTAGGTTCCAAATTTCGATGAAGCGATCGCCGTCTTCATCTGGTGACCCTGGAGGGCCACCTGGGATGTGATCACCATGGTCAAAGAAAATCTCGGAGCACGGGCCACAAGGACCTGTATCACCCATCGACCAGAAATTATCAGATGTCGGAATGCGAATGACCCTGCTGTCTGGCACACCGGCGATCTTCTTCCACAAATCTGCGGCTTGCTCATCGGACGAATGCACCGTGATCAGCAGCTTATCCTCGGCCAGGCCAAATTCCTTGGTAATAAGGTTCCACGCCAATTCAATGGCTTGGTCCTTAAAGTAATCGCCGAACGAGAAGTTCCCCAGCATTTCAAAGAACGTATGGTGACGGGCTGTATGGCCGACATTTTCCAGATCGTTGTGCTTGCCACCAGCGCGCACACATTTTTGCGATGTGACAGCCCGGTTGTATGGGCGCGTTTCGTTGCCAGTAAAAACGTTCTTGAATTGGACCATGCCTGCGTTCGTGAACATCAAGGTCGGATCATTTCGCGGGACAAGCGGCGATGAATCGACAATCTCGTGCCCGTGGGTGCCGAAATATTCGAGAAACGCTTTTCGGATGTCGTTAACGGTCTGCATGGTTATTCTTCTACAACTCTATTGAATTCAGGGCCTATTACCGAAATGGCAATTTCGCAGGCGGACGCAAGGTTTTAACGGGCTGTGCCCGCCCTGTCGAGGCGAGCCACACAGAAAAACACCCTCGAAAAATCGAGGGTGTTTCCTGAACTTGAAATAAGCCGTTGTTGGCAGAGACTAATTCTGCTCAAGAGCAGCCTCTTCACCGCCGAGTTCAGCTTCTTTGGCTTCCTCGTCGTTCTCGGGGCCGGTCATCATTTCGTCACCCAACAGGCCAGCGTTCTGGCGGATCATTTGCTCGATCTTCTGGGCCACTTCTGGGTTTTCGCGCAAGAACGTTTTGGAGTTTTCGCGACCTTGCCCCAAGCGCTCGCTATCATACGAGAACCACGCACCGGATTTCTCAACAATCCCAGCGGTCACACCCAAATCGAGCAGTTCGCCCATTTTGGAAATCCCTTCGCCGTACATGATGTCGAATTCAACTTGCTTAAATGGCGGTGCAACTTTGTTTTTTACGACTTTGACGCGGGTCTGGTTGCCCACAACTTCGTCTTTGTCTTTGATCGCGCCAATCCGGCGGATATCCAAACGACACGAAGCATAGAACTTCAACGCGTTACCACCCGATGTCGTTTCTGGGCTGCCAAACATGACGCCGATCTTCATCCGGATTTGGTTGATGAAGATGATCATCGTGTTTGAGCGCGCCACAGATGCCGTCAGCTTGCGCAACGCTTGGCTCATCAAACGGGCCTGAAGGCCCACATGGGTGTCACCCATTTCACCTTCGAGTTCTGCACGTGGCACCAGAGCTGCGACACTATCGACCACGAGGACATCGATGGCCCCGGACCGCACCAGCGTATCGGCAATTTCCAATGCCTGCTCACCGGCGTCCGGCTGAGAAATCAATAATTCTTCGACATTCACGCCAAGTTTTTTGGCATAAGCCGGATCAAGCGCATGTTCCGCATCGATAAATGCGCACGTGCCACCCGCTTTTTGTGATTCCGCAACGGTGTGCAATGCCAATGTCGTTTTACCGGAGCTTTCAGGGCCATAAACCTCAATAATTCGGCCTTTGGGTAAGCCACCAATACCGAGCGCGACATCCAAACCGATTGATCCGGTGGAGATGCTCTCGACATTCATCACCTCGCGCTGACCAAGGCGCATGATGGAGCCTTTACCGAACGCCCGCTCAATTTGGCTAACAGCGGCGTCGAGGGCCTTGTTTCTATCCACGTTGGATTCCTTCTCTACAACACGTAGGTTTGCATTGCTCATTTGTTCTCTCCGTTCTTCGCACACTGTTTAAAGGCGTTCAATGGAGACATTTGTACCTATTTTGTTCTACTTGTCTACTAATTTTTTAAACTATTGTTTTTATTAAATATATTCATATTTGTTCTGTTCACGTTCTCATATAAATAGCGCAATTCATAACGTTATCGATATGTTTTGATTCGCGATTTGAGACGCAAAAAACAGAGACTCCTCAGGGCTCCATTGTACATCATAGGGTTCTATGGATGGATTGGTGGCAGAATTTGAGTGCGCTTACCCCTCCAAGACTTCTTTGACCTTGGCGGCGAGTGATTTCAACGTAAACGGCTTGCCGAGGAAGGCGATACTTGGATCCATATCTGGGCCGTTCCTGAACACATCTTCGGAATATCCAGACATCAAAACCGTCTTCACACCCGGTAGTTCCTGGCGGGCCAGATTAACAAGTGTGTGGCCGTCCATGCCGGGCATGACCACGTCCGAAATAATAATGTCGATGTGCTGATCGGTGGCAGCGATGATATCCAGTGCGGTCTCGCCATCGGTCGCCTCCAACACTTCGTAACCTTTGTTGCGTAGCGCACGCGATCCAAACAGCCTTACTGCGTCTTCATCTTCGACCAGCAGCACCGTGCCCTGCCCCGTCAAATCACCCTCTTGGACAGGTGCGGCAGGTGCAGCCTCGGCAATAGATGCAGGATCCACATCCTGAACCGGCAAATACATGATGAACGACGTCCCCTCGCCCATCGCACTTTCGACAAAAATGAAGCCGTCGGTTTGATGAACGATGCCGTAAACCGTCGATAGGCCCAGCCCTGTGCCTGCGCCGACTTCTTTGGTTGAGAAGAATGGCTCGAAAATCCGATCAAGGTTTTCTTTGGCGATACCGGTGCCCGTATCACTGACAGAAATCGACACATATTTTCCAGCCGGAATGATCTCGTGCCCCTTGGGTGTCGGCTGCTTAAACGTCACAGCGCGTGTCGCAATGGTGATCCGGCCACCATCCGGCATGGCGTCGCGTGCATTCACGCACAGATTAATGATCACCTGATCGAATTGGCCTTTGTCGAACAAGACAACGCCCAGATCGCGCCCATGATCCATTTGCAAATCAACGCGCTCACCGATCAAGCGGCCAAGCAAGTTAGACAGATCGCCAAGCATCTCCGACACATCAACGATTTCGGGCTCTAGCTTTTGTTTTCGCGAGAATGCCAACAACTGACGCACGAGGTTTGTCGCACGATTGGCATTTTGCTTGATCTGCATGATGTCGTCAAAATCCGGATCATCAGGCCCGCGTCGGGCCAACAGCAAGTCCGAGAACCCAATCATCGCCGTCAGCAGGTTA
>CBFHXC010000028.1:0-11797 GCA_965659695.1 Rhodospirillales bacterium | reverse complement strand
TTGACCTACGGCCTGCATTTTCTGTGACTGGGTGAATTGAATTTCGAGGTTTTTGTGCTCCGTCGTGTCGATGAAGTGAAGCACCAAACCCGTTGTGTCGTCCTCGGCATCTTTAACGTCGGTTGCCGTCAGACTGACGGATATTTCTTGGCCATCTTCGCGGTTGAGGCGCGTATCCAAGTGCACCCCATGGCCAACCCCCATGACGACCTTTGATAAGGCACCCTGAACTTCGTCTTTGTCTTCGCGGGCCACGATATCCGTCACAGAAGTCCCGACAAGAGATACATCAGAAGCGCCCAGCAACTGACCAAAGGCTGCGTTTTGGCTGATGATGGTGCCGTCCAGATCGACGAATACAATGCCAATGGGCGAGTCCTGGTACAGCCAATGGGCGCCCCGCGCCAACACCACTGCGGGATCGGCACCGTCACCCCCACCTGCGTCGGCATCACTGTTTTCGAAAGCATCAACTTGATCGCTCATATCAAGCGCCACATCGCGGATGATCAGGGATCGCGTATACACGGCCTGACCCATGCCATCTTCTTTGGCTGTCTGCATCAATGTCGCGACAAACGGATCACCATCGATGGGTTGCAGCGTGATGACGCCCATACTGGCACCCGCAAGTTCACCAGAATCGTAGCCATCGGTGATAAACTCACCAAGATGTCGGCCCTCTAGGTCATCGGGGACGACACCCAGCCATTCAGCCAATGTCGCATTGCATCGATCGATCTGCCCGCTGCCATCCGCTGATAAAAACCCAACAGGCATAAGATCAAAGATATCCTCAAGGATGGTCAGATCCTTTTGGATTTGCGCATGACCGCGAATGATCTCCGTAACATCGTCCAACTGCCACACCCGATTTGAATCATCTGTAGTCACCCGGCTCCGCCATCGCACCACTTTGCCAGTCAATCTGATAAACCCAGCCTGCAGCTTGGGATGGCGTTCTAGCCCCAACCCTTTGAGAATAACGCGTGGCCCTGTGTCGACTTTAATTTCCTCGAGTAAAGTTTGCGCCGCTTTGTTTTTGTGCACCACATACCCATCCGCATCGGTCAGCAGAACAGCGGCAGAGCTATGTTCGAAGGCTTCTATTCGTCGGTCCGGCGGACTATATGCAGAACGCTTGCCCGCAAGCCATGCGCCGACCAAACCACTGATCAGGCTGACGCCCGCCAGCGCTGGCACAACGTTCTCGCGGTAAATGGGATAGTCGCGCCATACATAAGTAGCGGCCCCTGCCGCTGCGAACGAAATCAGAAATGCAGGCAACGAAGAAGCCCCGGCAGCCTTTGGCTTGCCAGGTTGTTTTCCGTCAACAACCGTCCGTTCTGGTGCCTTCACCCCATCTCCCGCCCTTAGTGGAGCGTTTTACCCTTCATGCGCATAACGTACCCGATAACTTCGGCCACGGCGACAAAGTGTTCAGGTGGCACTTCTTCGTCAAGTTCGACCGCGGCATGAAGCGCACGAGCCAATGGCGGATTTTCGACAATGGGAATATCGTTTTCTTCAGCTACTTCGCGAATTCGGAATGCCAAGGAGTCGATACCTTTTGCGACCAGCTTGGGCGCTGCCATTTCTTCCATATTGTATTTTAAGGCGACCGCAAAGTGGGTCGGGTTCGTAATCACCACGTCGGCCTCGGGTACATTGGCCATCATGCGTTCGCGTGCCCGCTGTTGCCGAAGCGCGCGAATCTTCGCTTTGACCTGCGGGTCGCCCTCGGCCTGTTTGTGTTCGTCTTTCAGCTCTTGCTTGGACATCCGCATTTGTTTTGTAAACTGCATTTTTTGGAACGCAAAATCGAGCGCCGCAATCGCTGTCATAACGGCAACCGTTGCCGTCATGATGATGATTCCGACCATGAGAAGCCGATCCAAAATCTCATGCAGGGGTAAACCCGGCATAATATCCAGATCGTCCAACAATGGGAGCGACAGACCCACGCTCACGGCTGCAACGATCACAAGCTTTAAGATGCCCTTTATGAACTCGGCGATCCCCTTGGCGGAAAACATCCGCTTTACACCTGCGAGCAAGGAGAGCTTGGAAAAGTCAGGTTTGATTTTTTCTGGTGCCAGAAGAAATCCTGATTGAAGGATGTTTCCCGCGGCAGCAAATACCATGACGAGAACGGCAAAAGGCGCAAGGGCCGCAGCCAAGTCCAATGCAACATCACTGATCGCCCCCCGGATTGACTCGAAACTAAACGGAATATCATGAGGTTTGGCGATAAATGGCGTGCTGATTTGGCGAATCTCACCCGCCATGAAGGGTGCCATGAACATGATGGCCCCAGTACCCGCCAACAAGACAGCCCAGCTTTTGACCTCTTGAGAACTCGCAATCTGACCTTTCTCGCGCGCTTTCGCGAGTTTTTTGTCAGTTGGTTCTTCGGTCTTCTGGGAGTCGTCTTCGTCTGCCATTTATTCCAACCCTACGGCGTCAAGAATGGTGTGTAAGCGTCACTGAACGCCTGTAAGAACACAATCATCATGCCAGAAACAGAGAGCGCGAGCACGAACAACTGCGCAGAAATCTGCAATGGCAATCCAAAGAAAAAGACCTGCAATGTAGGCATCAATCGACCAAGCATGCCCAAAGCCAAATAATAGATCATTGCCGAAATCAGCAGGGGAGATGAAAGCTTGAGCCCCAATGCGAATGCTTCTGCGACACGGGTGGCTATCATGTCGGACATGTCACCCAGCAGGAGCGGCTGTCCTGGTCGCATCAGATCAAAGCTATCGACACCTGCACGAAGCATAATATGGTGCATATCGGTAACAAAGATGAGGACCAAACCCATTGTCGACAGAAATCCGGCGATCACAGAACTTTGCTGGTTCGCAACAGCATCTTGGACCAGCGCGTTCGCCATCGACGAGAAAAAGGCGATGAACGTGCCCGCCGCCTGAAGGGCCGCGAACATCACAACCGCGATTGATGCCATAAAGGCGCCCACAACCACTTCGCCAGTAAGAATCAAGAACATTATCATTGCGCTTTCCGGTAGCGGCGGCACGTATTGCGCGACCATCGGCGCCAATAAAAATGATAACAGTAAAGACAAGCTGATTCGATATCGGGGCAAGACATAACCAGCCGCAAAGCCTGGCAACGTACCAAGCATCGTTCCAATTCTGGTCATCACGACCACAAACACCCAAATATTCGTTTGTAAAAAAGCTTCAATCATCGGCGCTATGTAACGCCAAGCGTTGCCATTCGTTCAAAGAGCGTCTGCGCGAATTCGACGACCTCTGTCATCATGAACGGCAACATAACGATAATCGCGAAAAAAATGACGATGATCTTTGGAACAAAGGTCAGCGTCATTTCCTGAATCGTTGTTAAGGCCTGGAAAAGCGCGATCAACAAACCGATCACGAGACCTGCCATCATGATAGGGCCTGCGGTCAGCAGTACGACCCACATGGCCTCTCGGCCAATTTCCATGACGGCGAGCTGATTCATACGAACCTCTGCGACTTCCAATGCGGCGGCAAGAATTCAACCAACCGCGCGGAACCCCAAGATCAGATCGGCATACGTAGAATTTCTTTGTATGAGTCGATGACCTTATCGCGAACCGCAACTACAGTTTGCAACGTCACCTCGGCTTCGGCAACGGCAGTAACAACTTGATTGAGGTCAGCGCGATCATTTACGCCTTGAATAGACAACTGCTCACTCTTTTCACCGATCTTGATGGCTTCATCGATTGCGCTTCGCACAAGTGATGCGAATTCACCATTTTCAGTTGGGCCTTCAGTCTTAGCGGCAGAACCGCCGCCAAATGCCTGACCATTGGCAACATTAGAGTAAGCTTGAACAGCGTTGGCAAAACCAATTCCAGCGTTAGACATTTTGGGTTTCCCCTATTTTTATTTCCCGTTCCAGGCTCACTGTGGCCATTCTCGGCCCGTGTCCCTTGGTACGCGCTTTCTTGCGCGCTGTTCATTCGTTATCGCAAGAGTTCAATCGTGCCCAGTAACATGGAACGCGATGACTTGATCACCTGCATATTTGCTTCATAAGACCGTTGCGCTTCGCGCATATCCGACATTTCGACCAGTCGGCTCACATTTGGCGTCAACACATACCCATCTGCATCTGCGGCGGGATGGCTTGGCTCGTAACGTTTCCCGAAATCTGACATGTCGGGTTTAACTTTGTTGACCCGCACCGTGTCCAATCCAATAGAACGATCCAGTTCATTCTTGAATGTGATGATCTGGCGCCGATAAGGCTTGCCGTTCGGGTCCTGAGGAAGCGAATCGGCGTTCGCGATGTTTTGCGATATCACGCGCAGTCGCGATCCTTGGACCTGCATGCCTGCACTCGAAATTTGAAAAGTTTTTAGTAGATCATCCATATTTCTGAACCCGTTTCTTAACGCATGCCACGAACGGCAGTGGTGATCATCGTCAGATGTTTTTTGTACAACTGCGTTACCAGTTGGTGCTTTGTGTGGGTTTCGTTGACCTTCGCCAATTGCTCCTCAAGTATAACCGAGTTGCCATTGGGCGAGGTTTCATAAGGGTTACGCTCTACCTGTTCAGAAAAATCCCGTATGCGACGTCTGGCACCTGGTTGATGAGATGCATCTGTTACAGCCATGCGAACCTGAGAGTTCTCTCGACGCAAAACATCTTTAAACTCAAAGGCTTTAAGGTCTGAAGCCCGATATTTTGGCGTATCTGCGTTGGCAATATTCTGGGCCAACACTTCTTGGCGCTGGGTCAGCCATTTAAGGCGCCCCTTTACAGCCGAGAACAGTGTTAGTTTTTCTAGGTCCATGAACTCATGCTTCCGTCATATCACCGGGAAGGATTTCCCTTTGATTTCCTGCTAGGCAGTATCTGCCGGGTTTATTAATAAGTAGTGAATCTTTGTTAACGATATTTTTTGCATGAATTCGTGAAGTCCTGGACTTTATCGTTTCTTAAATACCCACTGTTATTCTCCGCCCCTTACCAGTAGCCTCGTTGCATAGGCTATTGAATGTGTTGGGGATGCGTGGACCGAGAGCAAAATCCCAGTGATTCGAATTTAAAACCACCTCCGCCCGAAGAGCGGGCCATCTCTGTCGCCCTAAAAGAAGACACAAAAGGGCGCGCACCAAGGGTCATTGCAGCCGGACGTGGTACTGTGGCGGAACAGATTTTAGCGTTGGCATTTGCAAACGGCGTTAAAGTTCGAGAAGACGCAGACTTGGCTGAATTGTTATCCGCTGTCGATTTAGACAGCGAAATACCGTTAGTGGCATTTACCGCTGTGGCAGAAATACTAAGCTATGTCTATCGAGCGAATGGCGAAATGCAGGGTAATGAAAAAGTAAATCCGGAAAAGTGGTCAAACGCCACTGAGCAGACCAAAGCGCAACATAAGGACAATAAAGATGATTCAACCCCCAATGAATGACGAGGCGCCAGATTACCTCGCAGAGATCGCTCAAATTTCGCAATTGGTCGATAGCAGCAAGGAATTGCTCGCGCAAGGCAATGCGATTGATCTATCGAACCTAGAGGCCGTGATTGGTGACCTATGTCGCAGAATGGCCGAAGTGCCACCTGCCAACCCACAAGAAGTGACGGCGGCAATAGAAAAAGTCGTCAGCGACCTCACGCAGCTTGGCGATGCACTTCGTCACCAATCCGAACCAAAGCACTAATCGGATTATTTGATGGAGGCTGAAGGGTATCTCAGATTTGTCCTAGCGCTGATCTTCGTCCTGGCGCTGATAGGCTTACTGGCTGTCATCGCAAGACGATTGGGTGTGGGATTTCCAGCTGGCGCGATTAAGCCAGCAGACGACAGACGCATTGGCGTGGTCGAAATATCCCCATTGGATTCACGGCGCAAATTGGTATTGGTTCGCCGAGATGATGTTGAGCACTTGTTGGTCCTGAGCCCTACTGAAGAAACTGTGATAGAGAGAAACATCAGGGCGAACGCAGATTTCAATCAGATATTGGCCGAAACCCTAACTAACGAGACGGACAATAGCAAATGATCCCCGATATTTTAAAGCGTCGATCATTTTGGGCTGTGTTTACCGTAGTCGCAGGTTTGGCCGCGTTTATGGGTGTTGCCGAAGCACAGACCTTAAGTTTGGATCTAGGCGAAGGTGGCGGCGATGCCACTGCGCGTATCATCCAGTTGATTGTCCTGATTGCCGTTTTGTCACTGGCACCTTCGATCCTGGTGATGATGACGTCGTTCGTGCGCATCATTGTTGTCTTGTCGTTCTTACGCACGGCATTGGGCACACAACAAACACCACCGAACCAAGTTTTGGTCAGTTTGGCACTCTTCCTAACGGCGTTCATTATGATGCCAACGTTTGAACGTGCGTATGACGAGGGAATTGAGCCGCTGATCGCTGGTCAGATTGACGAGATCGATGCTTTTGAGCGGTCCGCGCAACCTTTTAGAGAGTTCATGCTTGCTCAAGTTCGCGAGCAAGACTTGGAATTGTTCGTCGACATCGGCGGCATTTCAATAGAGAACACCGGAGAAGTCATGCCCATGCGTGTTCTTATTCCCGCGTACATGATTTCAGAGTTACGCCGCGCATTTGAAATTGGCTTTTTGATTTTTGTACCATTCTTGATAATCGACATGGTCGTCGCATCCATCTTGATGGCGATGGGTATGATGATGTTGCCGCCTATCATCATCGCCTTGCCGTTTAAGATCATTTTCTTTGTATTGGTCGATGGATGGTATTTGATCGTTGGATCGCTGGTGCGCAGCTTCGGCGGCTGATCTAATTTATCGACGAAAGGGGCACACCGTCCTTTAGCTTATTTTTATAAGCCGCCAAGAACGTTTCCACTTCTTGCACTTTTTCTGGCACAGCAATCGGATCAAGGATTCCTGGGGTTTCTTGGGTTGTAACCAATTTGAAAACCTCGGCGAATTTGCTTTGTGCCATCGTGGCGGCGAACTCCACCTTTAGTTGCTGAACGGCACGTTCGCCGCCGGAATTCGTCAATGCCACTGCGTAGTTCAAAATACGGGCCGCTTGGGCATCGGAAAGCAGTTCTTCTGGCGATGCTTCGGATTGCCTAACAAGAACACGATACGACGACGCCGCCTCTAACCAGTTGCCCGAATTCCAGAATATCTCTGCGCGCAACAACTCTGCGCTTTCGCTATCATCCGTTTCCAACAAGGCCAACGCGTCATTGTCACGATTCAGGCCGATCAGCACTTGTGCCAATAAGTGACGGCGCTGGCTCTCTAACTCCTCAGGCATACCCTCAACACCGGTGGCTTGCAGCACTTCGAGCGCTCGTTGGTAATTCCGATCCAGCATATAAATCAATGCCAGTCGACCACCAACGCGCGCCTTTTGCATGCCTTCCAATCGGAATTGCACTTGCGCCGAAAGCAGTTCTGCGGCGCGATCAAGCAAATCAACATCGACAAGTCTATCGGCAAGATTGCGGATCATCTCATCGCCGCGCGCCCCCGCCGGTGTCAGTTCCTTGAACTCATTGTAGATCGCAATCGCTTTGACGGGGTCTAGCTCTGCCGCTTCATCGCCCAAGAACAACGAATTGAAAGCATCGCTCATTTGTTTGGTAACTTCGGGGGCCTCTGGGAATTCGCGGAAATGCGTCGCAGCCTCTTTTAGGGTCGAGAGGCCCTCGCGGAAAAACCCTTCATCCAGATATAATGAGCCAAGGCGACGCAGATTGTTGAATTCCAGCTTGTCCCCACGCCAAGCGAAACGCAGTTTCTCATATTCTTCGATGGCGTCCCGGTGTTCGATACGTCGGAGCTTCAACAGCATTTCTGTCAGGGCTACACGCGCCCGAGCGCGCGATGGACGGTTTTCACTCTCGGTCACTTCTTCCCAGAGCGCGACAGCGGCCTCAAAATCACCATCAAGTTCGCGAAGTTTACCCTCTGCGAATTTTAGTTTTGCCTGTTCGTCACGGCGCGGTTTTTCGAGGTTCAGTGCTTCCAAGAAAAGCTGCGCACCCTGGCCATCTCCCGTTTCCGCAGCGACTTCTGTGATCAATATACCCAATGGCATTTTCAGTGGACGAGGGTAATCGCGTGCAATTGATCCTGTGAAACGAAGATCGCGTGCGGACCCCAGTCGGTCGCCCAACTGCGCAGTTGCCGCAGCGGCCCAAAGTCTTGCTTCATCATTGCCTGCCACCGTTGGGTGCGTCAGATCGACGAGAGCCTCGTCATACCGACCCAGCAGATACTGTGATCCGCCACGCAGCACGCGGACGACAGGATCATCTTCGAGCAATGGAATATCATCGAGGGCCACTCGAAGAACCGCCAATGTTTCTGGGGCATAGGCGTTAGCGAAAAAGAACTTCGCCAATTCCAATCGAGCGGGCGTTCTGCGATTGGCCGGTGCGGAGGACACTTCTGTTTCCATCTCACGTTTGGCAGCCAAAAATTCATTCGTCGGCGCGTAGTATTGTGCCAAGTCTTCTATCGCTTTGACCATCGGGCGAGAGGCACTTAATTCAGCATGCGCCGCCGCATCTGCGGAAACGTTCGTCACTGCCAGCGCCACACCACCGTTAGATATCTCAACGCCTTGACGCAGCGAGCGTGTGCGCAAATCATCAGTCAGAGGGTCGATCACGATCCCTTGGGCCGCAACCCGCAGTAAGAATTGTGGATAACGGAAATTCTGGCCAATCGCTTGCCCAAGAGGGATCACCGGAACGGCGACAAAGTTGTCTCCCACGTTCGGATCAATAATCGGAATTGGTCTTCCAGGTTCGGGCACGGAAATGAACAAACGCGGCCCGACCTGCGACGCCGGCTGCGCCGAAACATTTAAAGCGGATTGTGGCGCTAACTCGCGCTCGGCCAAATCAATGATCCAAGCCAATCCATCGCGACTAACCGCGGGGTTATATCGACGCGATGTCCTAATCCGAAGAACCGTCGCATTCGGATTGGGCAGTTGGAGGATTTCAAACGCAGCCTCGCCCGCTGCGTCCTTTAGCGTTTCAGTATCAACGGTAGTCGGCTTGTCAAAGACGATCCATACGGCACCGCCTCGGCGAAATGTCGCTGCAGCAACGGGCTCATCGAAATCAAATCGAAACGCCAATGCGTCCGTATCGGGGAACGCTTGGACACGGGCCGCTGGCACCGGGCCATCGCTATTTACCGCAGGGGCGCGCGCAGAAAGCGCTTGGTCTGCGAGAGTTGGCTCTGGTTCCGGCTCTGGTTGCCGCACGTTGGGACGCAAAAGCACCGGTCGACCATCACCAGAAGTTGGTCCGGGTGGCGCATCGACTTCCGCTTCAGCAACAGGCGCAACTGGCTGAGCCGGAAGCGCTGGCGCAAGCTGAGTAGGTGGTAGAGATGGCGATGGAGCGGGCCGCACAGAAGTTGGCGACGGTTGTGCTGCCAATGCCGCGACAGCAGAGTCTTCCGCCGGTGGTAAAGCTACCGGGTTTTGGTCCCCCGACGGTAGCCTCACATCCAAGACGATCTTAGGGCCCGACAAAAAATCTCTGAGGGGCGCTGTGCTCGGGACAGCCATCGTCACAATGGTTTTGCCATCGCTAATTGTGGTCCGTGCACCGCCCAGAAACGGCACATCCTGTCTATTCAGTGGATCAATATTGACATTGGCCGGCGCATCAAAGGTGATCGTGACAATGCCATCAGCATTGTTCACCGTGTATGGCGTATTCGAAACAAAATCGAAAACGACCCGTGTGTAATCCGGATGCTCACCCGTTCGTACAGTGATATTTGGCGCATCGGAAGGCACGGCTTGGGCCCGCGCGATGGTGCGTGATGCGCCTATACTTTCCGACGCTACGTTGGTCGGCAATGTCAGAGTGGATGGTGTTTTCGGTTCATCGCGCACTTGGACCGGTTCGGGGTTACCCTTCCCAACTAGTTCCACAGTTACCGCAGTGCCTGTATAATAAACGTAGCTTTCCACCTCCTGGGTCAGCGCAAATTGAACAGAGCGACCATCGCTTCCCCCCGATACACTTCGAATAATGCCCCCAGACTGTACCGCCAACCCTGCAAAACTACCATCAATCGGACGCGAAAAACGGATCGTGAAAACGCCATCATTAACACTGTGTTCAAACGCCACAGGGGCACGCCACGGGAAAGTATACAGCACAGAATCATTGGTTGCCTCGGCGCGCACATTCAGGCGTTCCGCCCATGCCGTGTCGGGCGCAAAAACCAGAAGCGCTAAAAAGACCATTCCCGCTCGGACAAAATCGCCCACAGCCATTTTTGTTCCCTAAAAAGTATCCGCCGTTGGCATCACAATGATATCGACACGGCGCGCCAATTGGCGCCGCTCTTCATCACTGAGATTCGGTAATCTATTATACTGCGAATCCGCATAACCCAATGCCACTATTTGCTCGTCATACCCGCCGCGACGGATTGCGTTTGCGACAGACGATGCCCGGGCGATCGATAATTCCCAATTGGACGAGAACGGCCCATCACCTGGAGGTGAGGGATCGGTATGCCCTGTCACGCCAATTGTATTGCCCACATTCTGGAACATGGCACCCAATGTGAACATCGCACCTTCGGCGCGTGGATTAATCAAAGCTTGCCCAGGATCGAATAACAAATCACCTGGTAGCGCAATCACAAGGCGGTCTTCTAACTTCACGATCAACGCGTCATGCAACAAAGAATCCTGAGATAGATTTTCTTCGATAACCGATGTCAGGTAATCCAGATTGACCGCACGTCGTTTGAATAGCGTACCAATGTTTAACTGCGCCGTGGGCTTCTTGATGGTTTGTTCGATTTCAGGGTTAAGTGTCTGTGACAAAGAGTCGATAACCTTGTCCCACTCGTCAATTTTTACATTCGACATGGAGAACAGCAAAACAAAGAACGTCAGAAGTAGCGACACTAAATCTGTAAATGTCAGCATCCACATTTTTGTGTTGTGATGCTCTGGCTCCACAGTGTGGTCCATCTCTAGGATGGGATCGCGCCTCATGGCTGTAGCCCTTGGGGTTGAAGGATAAGGGGTTCTGGTTCTGGCTCTGGTCTTTTTTTGGCGGCCTCCATCGCTTCTTCGAAGCGGACGGCTGTTTCTTGAACACCGCGGACCCAGAACCAAATGCTAATCTCGTTGGGATCGCCCTGCTTCATGCCAACGGAAATGGCGTCTGGCGGCGCCCCTCTGCTGACCATCAAACGGGCCAACTCGCCAACCCGCGACGTTTCTAATGTTTGTCCAACGGGCAAAGACACGCCCTCCGTCACACGCGAGCCAATAATAACTTCCATATCCTGGCGCAATCCTGGTGGGCGATTACTCAGCACCGCGACAATACGGTCCAGCAATGGATACTGATCTTCTCTAACCGAGGTTTGACCATCCAAGTAAAGGACATTCACGCGCATCTGTAGACGCATCAAACGCCCTGGCTGAACGACTTCAATATTCTCTACCTGAATGGCCGTGGAAAAAATCGAAGTGATCTGTTCTTGGAATGCTTCACCCGCAAGGATATCGCCGTCCTTGGCGTTGAAATCTACGGGGTCCGAAGTGGGTGGCAAAACCGTGGTAAAAGTCGAAGTCAGACTATCCATGACCCGGCTCGATTTAACTTTTTCGAATGTCGAAATCGAAACCAGCATGATAAAAAACGCGAGCACCAACAGAAACAAGCCCAAGAATATTGGCACAATATCCGGTCGTGCTGGCGGATCATCAATTTTGAATTCGTTCTTTAAATCATACATTTACGCGCGCCACACATTCCGCAATGTC